>NZ_AP024896.1:1562695-1875234 GCF_024347055.1 Vibrio porteresiae DSM 19223 | reverse complement strand
CGAATTCCGTAAGTAGGTCGTTGTAGAGAATTGTACAGCATATCTATAAATATACAAGAAAAAGGTGAACAATCACTTTTAGATGAAAATCACATTAAATAGACAGAATAATAGGTATTAAATGAACAAGCACAAAATATGTCCACTTTATTCACTTCAAAAATTGAAGCGCATTACCCTACTTTGTAAAAAGATTTTAAGTGTGACAATGTCACTTATTTACAATGTAAACTGATTAAACATTCCAATAATGACAGATATAACCGCTCAGCCAGAATTTTCTCGGAACGATTAATTATCCTGTCTAAATTACGGTAGCTGTGATTTCGACGGTAACATTGAGAGAAAAAGGCTTTTCTTACCGTTAAGTTCAACAACGATTGAATTGTCGTATCAATGTTAACAAACACGACTGTAAGATAAGTCAGCATATGGAAAGATGATCAAGGAGCTAATGGTGATCATTCTTCCGGGTCATTAATCGCGATCAGGAACGATGATCAAGGAAAAATATCGCTCAAAATTCACCTCATATCTCTTTTGAACAAACGATCTTTTTCCGGATCGATGATCAAGTGAAATATTAGTCCGGAAGCATGGGAATTATCACCTGAATTACGGCGTATGTCCGATGAAATCTAGCTTTGACGATAACAGAACGTTTAACTACCTCAATTCGACCGACAGAGAACATCATGACATAACATAGAAATCACCTTGATCATGCTTTCTATTCATCCCCCGAGAGGCCACAGGGTCAACGGTTTCCACTACCCGTGTTAATCAGACTGATAAATGGGATAAAAAGAAAGCAAGTGTGCGATTTTGTTCTTACACTTGATCATGCTTTCGGATACTCAAAGATAAATTTGCATCACTTTATGCAAGCGAAAGAAGATTAAAACGATCCATGAGAGAACTTAAACGCCGATCTTGTGGATAACTTGTGCGGTAATGATGATCATGTTTTGGGGGTTCTTTTGATCATCTATTCGTAATCATCATGATCATCGATCAAGAAGTTATTGATCATGCTTTCAAATACATAATGATCATCGTTGCGGGAATAGCATGATCATGCTTTTGAAGGTAGTTATTTTTATTTATTAACTATCAATAAGTTATGCGAAAATCTTCTTCCAGATCATAAGATCACTCTAATCATTATTAATCAGAATAATCAAAAAGATCAGTTATTTAAAAGCAGCAAATTTTTCTTTATTTATGATCCGATTTTCTTTATTCTCTTGGAATCATGGCAATATTACGGCTAGTGTGATACGGATCTAAACATGACCTCTGAAGAAAAATTATTGATCAAGGCTCCAAGAAACCATAAAGATGGTCATCTTTTTGAAGTTTCTGAGACAGCTGTTGATTGGATCGAACAATACCAGCATTTCAAAGGTGTCACCAAAAGCATCATCGAATTACTTAATTTAATCTCCCTTCAGGGTTTTCGCAGTAAAGATGGATTAGTGTCGACCACTGAGCTCATTGAAGCCACTGATGGCAAATTAACACGAGCAGCAATCCAACAACGCCTACGTGCAGCCGTTGCAGTGGGTTTATTTAAACAGATCCCAGTTCGCTTCGAAGAAGGGCTGGCGGGTAAAACCATGCTGCATCGCTTTGTTAATCCCAACCAATTGATCTCGGTTTTAGGGGCAACAAGTCTTGTGACTGAGTCAGTGAAGCAAAGTGAAAAACGCAAACGATCCAAAGCACTAGCACAAACACAAGTAAACCAACGTTTGCTTCATGAACATGGATTAAATACTCCACCAGCCATGAAGGATGAAGCCGAACAGTTCGTTGTTTCGCCAACAAACTGGGCAGGGATCATTGATCAAGCCTTAGCGCCGCCAAGAACACGTAAAAGTTACCAAAAATCAATGGTATCAATTTCAGGTACTCGTGCAGTGATCGAAACACGATCATCGAAGAATATTATGACTGTCGATGATCTGATGACTTTGTTTGCTTTGTTCACTCTGACAGTGCAATACCACGATTATCATCAAGAAGATTACCATCTTAATGCGCGCCAGATGCCCAATAAGACTCCGTTATATATCACGGATATCTTGCAATTACGTGGCAAAAAAGACAGCGGTCCTGCGCGTGATTCGATTCGTGACAGTATTGATCGTATTGAATTCACAGACTTTCAATTGCATGAATTAACTGGCCGTTGGTTAAGTGAAAACATGCCTGAAGGTTTTAAGAGCGATCGTTTTCGCTTCTTAGCTCGTACGATCACTGCATCTGAAGAAGCGCCTACCGAAAACAGTGATGGTGAGATCCGGATCAAACCCAATTTGTACATTCTTGTGTGGGAGCCATCATTCTTTGAAGAGCTCTTAACCCGAGATTATTTTTTCCTCTTTCCACCTGAAATCTTGCGTCAGCATACCTTGGTGTTCCAGCTCTATTCGTATTTTCGAAGCCGTATGTCGCGTCGCCACACCGATGTCATGCTGCTCAGTGAATTGAATCAGAAACTGGCGCGTAACATCGAATGGCGACGTTTTTCGATGGATCTGATCCGTGAGCTGAAACGATTGTCAGAAGGGAAGGGCGATGATCAAGAGTTTTTGGTAAACCTCTGGGGTTATCACTTAACGATCACCGCTTTGATGGAAAATGACAAAGTTCATGATTATCAAGTCGACATTAAATGCGATGTTGAAGAGGTATTGCGCTTCTCTCGTGCGAGAACGACTAACGCTGGTAAGCGCAATATGGCTCCGACCTTGCCTAACCCTTTGCGTCATGAAATGGTCTCGCGTCAGAAGCTTGAAGAGCTATCAGAAGTGATTGATGGTGAATTTGAACCGATTCAGCGTAAAGCATCATCACCAAGGGGCAATTTGGGACGTCGCGTTAAACTGCGTAAGCATCTGGTTGAGATCAATGCGGATGAAATTACGATTACCTTGTCGAAATATACCTCCTCAGAGGCTCTAGAACGCAGTATAGCGGCTTTAGCTGCAATGACCGGGCATTCACCTGCATCAATTCGTTCAGAGTGTCAGGAGCTCGTAGATAAGCTTGATTACTTGAGGGTCGGAAATGATGTTGTCCCTTATGAAACCTTAAGTAAATTAATTGAACTGTATAACAGTCAATCGAATCACCGTCATCTTTCGATCGAGAGGTTGATATCCGGTTTGGCTGTGCGTCGTAAAGTATGTAAGCAGGTTTATGAGGGCCACCTTGATGAATCGGTATACCGTACTTTAGATGAGTTGATGACAGAAGTATGAGTCTTTGATAGACAAACATTAGACAGAAGCCTGACGCCACTCTGACATTATCAAACGGTTTGGCAGATACTATTTACCACGAATAGACAACCTTTTGTCCTATCTGATGAATTAATAGATTGGCTCATATTGTTACATTCATTCTGAATAGTTTGCGAGTTCTCCCCAAGAACTCGCTTTTTTTTGCCTGCTGTTTACCCTTGATCATTCTTTCGTGCATTTTCCCCATACGACTAGACCACACTCGACTCTCTTGATCATTGTTCCGGATCTGTTTTTGTCTGAGTATTTTTAGGAGAGGATCTGTACGGCCGATTGCTTTCCATGATCATGCTTTCGTAACGATGATCATAACGACGTTATAGGTTGTAAAATTAATGAAGGCTGAGAAGTTGGTGTAATAATAAAGGGGTATGAAAATTAAGCGGTTTTTTACAGAAGCGAATTTTTTAAATGTACAGCGCTCTGATGAGCTAATCAAAGTGAATGTATACATCCAAACCACTATATGTTCGAACCCACGAGTAAATCACATTCCTCAATAAAAACTCTTAACAACGAGTATGCCGTTTGCTAAAGAATACCTGTCCCAAGCATGGTTTTGTTCGGAGGTGTTTATGTCAATTAATTCTCTTGACCATGATGATATGGCGAATGTGTCGAGTAAGTGGGACTTCACGGATGAAGTGGATACTCAGCAACGCCGACCTGGTAAAGATTTGAAATCTGCTGAAGCTCGTCGCCGCATAGAAATGCTGCGTGAGATTCGAGAAAGTGGGTTAACCATTGAAGAAGCGAAAGAACTTGGTTTACTTCATTAACACAAATCAGTTATTTCTCTGAAGGGTGGCGTATGCCACCCTTCGCATTTTTCGTCCTTTCTTGATTTATCCTAAGTAAACTCACATTTTGACTCTTAATTTTTGTCGTTCCTATGATATATTGCGCAGCAACGTTTTTGACTGAGAGTAGATTCATGTCTTACAACCTTGCCCTGTTAGACGCCAAAGAGAAAAATAAGGTAGAGCTTGATAAACAAGCGTCCTACATCGTTTGGAAGTTAAAGCAGGCAAAAGCGGGACCTGAAGAAATAGCTCGTAAGCTAAAAACCATTCGCTCTGAAGAAGAGAAAGAGTGGTTTGAGCGATCCGTTGAAAAATACAAACGAGTGATGGGCGTAGCATAGCGCTTGTGTCTTTGCAGTGGAAAATTGAAAAGATCGTTCCTTCTGCTAAAATCCTCCGCAATAAATAGAACCAGAGAGAAAATCCCGATGGGAAGAAGTTTTGAAGTGCGCAAGGCCTCAATGGCAAAAACTCAAGGCGCAAAAATTAAAGTTTATTCCAAATACGGTAAAGAAATTTACGTTTGTGCAAAAAATGGCGGCGCAGATCCTGACGCAAACTTGTCTCTTCGAGCTCTGATCACTAAAGCTAAGAAAGACCAAGTACCAGGCCATGTTATTGATAAAGCATTGGATAAAGCTCGTGGCGGTTCAGGTGAAGATTATCAACCTGCACGTTACGAAGGTTTCGGTCCTGGCGGTGCAAGTGTTATCGTTGACTGTCTAACTGACAACGGCAACCGTACTTTCCAAGACGTACGCCAATGTTTCGTTAAAACTGGTGCAAAAATCGGTAGCCCTGGCACTGTTTCTCACATGTTTGAACACCAAGCGGTATTCCAGTTCAAAGGTGAAGATGACGAAGCTGTATTTGAAACCTTGTTGATGGCAGACGTTGACGTTACTGACGTTGAGCTTGAAGATGGCGTAATCACTGTATTCGCTCCTCACACTGAGTTCTTCAAAGCGAAAACTGCACTGAACGAAGCGTTCCCAGAGTTGGAACTTGATGTGGAAGAGATCACTTTCGTACCACAAACCAACACTGAAGTATCTGGTGAAGATGCTGAGAAGTTCCAGAAGTTCCTTGATCTTCTAGACGACTGTGACGACGTTCAACAGGTTTACCATAACGCTGAAATCGTAGCTTAATTGCTAAATATTTCAGTGTCATACGCCGAGCATTAGCTCGGCGTATTTGTTTTCTAAGCCCAAGTAACTTCAACAAGCCCAATGACGTTGAGAGGGAATGACCATTCCTGCCGTCATTGAGCTTGACCTGTGCCCGTTGATGAAGCTCTGAAGTCTGCATCTTGAGGTCATTTGGGTATAATAACTATCTGCCCAGCCAATGCGCCAACTGTCTTATTTTGGGCAAAATGGTGAGATTTAAAAACAGAGCGAGTGGCCACGCCACACAAAAGCCTGTTTGCCAGTTTTCTTTCCATTGCGGCCAATCAAAGCCAATTCGGTAGCCCGATAGCACACCAGACATAATGGTTCCCATAACCAAAGATGAGAGAATGGCGGATAGCCAGAATTGTTTTTGGTTCACTCAGTCACACTCTTTACTAAAGACACTTGCAGGGAGACACCATATCTCTATTCAATAATGAAAAACATTA
The DNA here is from genome assembly GCF_024347055.1 of Vibrio porteresiae DSM 19223. Taxonomy (NCBI): domain Bacteria; kingdom Pseudomonadati; phylum Pseudomonadota; class Gammaproteobacteria; order Vibrionales; family Vibrionaceae; genus Vibrio; species Vibrio porteresiae. Next base: position 1,869,496 of record NZ_AP024896.1, on the reverse strand, counting down.
GCAAGAAATGAAATATGAATTCCATATATGGAAATATTGATGATCTCTACCTGTTTTTCTGCGTCGTTGAAGAGGGGTCATTGCAAAAGGCATCAGCAAAATTGCATTTGCCGATATCCACTATGTCACGAAGACTTTCCCTGCTGGAACAGCGACTGGGTTTTCGACTGCTTGAAAAGCGTGGTAGAGAGCTGGTGGCCACAGAAAGTGGGGACATTACCTTTTCTTCGTTACAAAGCGTTATGGAGCATCTGGAGTATGCTTTTGATGATATTCAAACACAGACTCAGCTTGTATCTGGCACCATAAGATTGGCTCTGCCTAATAACTTCTATCGTACTTTTGTGGCTGAGGTTGTGGAGCAATTCATCGAAACCTATCCCTTAGTGAATATTGAATTGATGCTCAGTCAGGATTTGTCATCACCAGCCAGTGATCGAGACCTAGCGATGACCTTTGATTTGTCTGGAATGGAGGGAATGGTAGCTCGCCCCCTATTTTCCTCTTTGCATCAGTTTTATACCAGCCAAGCTTATCTGGATCGCTATGGTCCGATTGAAACGGTAAAGCAGCTTGCTGATGCCGATTGGATTCTCACTGATCGCCATTCTGATATTACGGTATATCAAGGTGAGCATGTGGTTGAGGTCATAAAGGTGAAACCGAAGTTAGTCATTAATGACATCAATGCAGTGACACGAGCGGTTGAGAAAGGTATGGGGGTTGCTTCTCTACCGGTACGAAAATTGGCTAAACATTTAGAACTGCTGCCCATCATGGAGCAGTTTCATCGAGGTACTCGCCAATCTTATTTAGTTTATCGAGCGCGCAAATACCAACCTAAGGCCTTAAGTTTATTTATTGATGCTTTGATCAGTGCGGCTAGGACCATTGAGGATGAAACTCCAATTATTGACGGAGAAACATCAAACAGCTCATCCTGAGTAGTGCAATATCTAATTGATATAAAGAGCTTATGTATTATCAATGCATACTATTTACACTGTAAACGTATGCATGGTGGTCTCTTACTCTTTGAAGCACGTTGAACTATTGCATTTTGCTTTGCCTGTTAAGAGCTTCGAAAAGCGATAACGATGTCGAGCAAAATAGAGATAAAGAATATCAAAACCCTTGCGCCAAATTTTCCAACGAGTCACTCCATATAACCACCCTTTTCCCACTGCTGACCACGCGCAGTGTAGACCGTCTAAACCGTATAACATCATGCCATTTTCATTAACAACATGTATGATTTTACGTGCTTCAACTATATTGATTTCATTATAAGTTGTGTGTTCTAACTGATTGATATCAATAGTTGTTATGAGGTTGTGAATATCGTGACGTTTTAAACTGTCCATTTCTTGTACACAGAGAGGGCAGTTCCCATCAAAAAAGATCTTTATTTGTGACATCTTCTGCTGAATAAAAAATTGGTTTTAGTCCACAAAAATAGAATTGTTTTTGATCTAAATCAACGGTCAAAGCCTATAATTACAGGCGATTGAGGGTTAAGCCCTTAACATCGTTATGGAAATGTTTACTTATTGTTTCCAATTATGAAAGGTAAGATTGCATTTTAATCTGCTGTGATTGCTGGTTTTTGTAAGCATAATGCGCCGGATGTAACATTTTGTTTTCGATTGTGACATTTGTGTTTTTGTATGTTGGTTAGGGTGTTGGACGTAAGTCGAAGTTTCTGACTATCGTGCTCACAAATGTTGCCTACGGAAACGTTGCTACAAGCTCAACACATTATAAAAACCATATGTAAATCCACCGCAGAATCCTAAAGTGCTCACTTTTGTTCTTGGAGTCTGCAAATAATACAGTCGAGAAAGTCAATGGAAGCCTCAAGATATAAAAGCATCATATCGAAGGCAGGGATACTTATGTTAGCCCTCGCTCTATCGGGATGTAAATTTGTGCTGCTTGACCCGAAAGGCGATATTGGCGTTCAGGAGAAAGAGCTTATTCTTACAGCTCTGGTTCTGATGCTAATTGTTGTCATTCCCGTGATCCTTATGACGATTTATTTCGCTTATAAGTATCGTGCAAGCAATACGAACCACGAAGAGTATGCGCCAGAATGGTCTCACTCCAGCAAAATTGAAGTTGTTGTGTGGACTATTCCAATCATCATTATCGCAATTCTTGCGACAATTACATGGCGTTCTACCCACCACCTAGAACCTTCCAAACCTATTGCCCAAGATGGTCAACATACGATGACCATTGAAGTGGTTGCAATGGATTGGAAATGGCTCTTCATCTATCCCGAAGAGAAGATCGCAACAGTTAACTACGTTGCATTCCCTAAAGATGTTCCTGTGAAATTCAAACTCACTGCAGACAACATCATGAACTCATTCTTTATTCCAAGTTTGGGAAGTCAGATCTACGCGATGCCTGCAATGGTGACACGCCTTCATTTGATTGCGAATGAAGCGGGTGACTTCAAAGGTATGGGTGCAAGTTACAGTGGCGAAGGTTTCTCTCATATGAAATTTACCGCAACTGCACTTCCTGATGAAGCGAGTTTCAAGCAATGGGTTACTCAAGTCAAAGCATCAAACCAAGCTCTTAAAGAGTTCTCTGATTACCAAGCTTTGGCTAAACCGAGCATCAATGATCCGGTGTCTTACTATTCATCTGTTCCTGATGGGCTATTCAACCAAGTTGTAATGCAGCATCCGGGCGGTTCTATGAACGAGATGGAAGCAGAAAAAATGGAACATATGTCAAGCCAGATGAAAGAAGCTGGAGCGCCAATGACAATGGACCAAGAAACAAGTCATGAACATATGACTGAACACAAAGGGTAATTGAGATGTTTGGAAGATTAACTCTAGAATCAGTTCCATACCACGAGCCAATTATCATGGTTACGTTAACTGCCATCGCTATTATTGGTTTAGCTGTGGTAGCTTGGGTAACTCGCCTAGGTAAATGGCAGTACCTATGGAATGAATGGTTTACTTCAGTAGACCACAAAAAACTGGGCTTCATGTACATTGCAGTGGCAATGGTCATGTTGATTCGTGGTTTCTCTGACGCCGTAATGATGCGTAGCCAACAGGCTCTGTCAGCTGCGGGCGAAGCAGGGTACTTACCACCTCACCACTACGACCAAATCTTTACTGCGCATGGCGTAATCATGATCTTCTTCGTAGCGATGCCTCTGGTTATCGGTTTGATGAACATCGTGGTGCCACTGCAGATTGGTGCTCGTGACGTTGCGTTCCCATATTTGAACAACTTGAGTTTCTGGTTGTTCGTTGTGGGCGTTATCTTAACCAATATGTCTTTGGGTCTTGGTGAGTTTGGCCGTACTGGTTGGTTGGCTTATCCACCACTGTCTGGCATTCAGGCCAGTCCGGGAGTCGGGGTCGACTACTGGATATGGGCGTTGCAGATATCGGGTGTCGGTACGACATTAACAGGTGTTAACTTCTTCGTTACCATCCTGCGCATGCGTGCTCCAACCATGCCAATGATGAAAATGCCAGTGTTCACATGGGCTTCTCTATGTGCCAACATTCTGATAATCATCTCATTCCCAATTTTGACCGTAACCATCGCGTTACTGACTCTTGATCGTTATCTAGGTTTCCACTTCTTCACCAATGAAATGGGTGGGAACATGATGATGTACATCAACCTAATTTGGGCATGGGGTCACCCTGAAGTATATATTCTGGTTCTGCCTGTCTTTGGTGTGTTCTCAGAAGTCACAGCAACGTTCTCTCGTAAGAAACTGTTTGGTTATACTTCACTTGTATGGGCAACCATTGTAATTACGGTTCTTGCTTTCATCGTATGGCTACACCACTTCTTCACTATGGGTGGCGGTGCAAACGTGAACGCCTTCTTTGGTATCGCGACCATGATCATCTCAATTCCGACTGGGGTTAAGATTTTCAACTGGTTGTTTACCATGTACAAAGGTCGTATTCAGTTCACTACACCTATGATGTGGACAATCGGCTTCCTGATCTCTTTCAGTATCGGCGGTATGACCGGCGTATTGATGGCGGTTCCTGGAGCTGACTTCGTACTGCACAACAGTGTGTTCCTTATCGCTCACTTCCATAACGTGATTATCGGTGGTGTTGTGTTTGGCTGTTTCGCTGCAATCACTTACTGGTTCCCTAAAGCAACTGGCTTTACTCTCAATGAAACTTGGGGTCGTCGTGCTTTCTGGTTCTGGCTGATTGGTTTCATCCTAGCCTTCCTACCACTATACGCACTTGGCTTTATGGGTATGACTCGTCGTCTAAGTCAAGACATCAACCCAGAATACTTCCCATTCCTAGCGGTTGCTGCGTTTGGTACAGCGCTAGTTGCGGTTGGTGTTCTATGCCAGTTCGTACAGATCTACGTGAGTGTTCGCGATCGTGAGCAAAACATGGATGTCACTGGTGACCCATGGGATGGTCGTACTCTTGAATGGGCAACATCGTCACCACCACCTTTCTACAACTTCGCGATTATTCCTAAAGCGGACGAGATTGATGCTTTCTGGTATCAAAAAGAACGTGGTGAGCACGATTTGAACAAAGAAGTTGAGTACGAACGTATTCACATGCCTAAGAACACTGCGACAGGTATTTACGTATCTTTCTGGGCTCTTGTATTTGGTTTTGCAATGATTTGGTACATCTGGTGGCTTGCTGCTGTTGGATTTATCGGCTTCGTAGCAACCTCTATTTGGCATAGCTTCAACGATGACGTTGATTACTATGTGGAAGTAGAAGAAATCAAAGCCATTGAGCAAGCGCATCGCGATCGCGTTGCAAAAGCACAAGCGGCTAAGCAAGACTCAGAAGACAAAGATGCGGAGGTGAATTATGCACGCTAATGCTGCGCATGCTCACGAACATCACCATGATACAGGTGGAAACAAGCTATTTGGTTTCTGGATCTACCTAATGAGCGACTGTATTTTGTTTGCAAGCTTGTTTGCAACATTTGCAGTCCTAAGAGACGCCACTGCTGGTGGCGTGTCTGGCAAAGACATTTTTGAACTGCCATTCGTATTCGTTGAAACCATGCTGCTGCTACTGAGTAGTATCACGTTTGGTTTCGGCGTTATCGCGATGAAACGCAAACAGATCGGTGCGCTAAAACTGTGGATGGTGATTACTTTCATCTTCGGTGCTGGCTTCATCGGTATGGAAATTTACGAATTCCATCATCTGATTGCTGAAGGTTACGGTCCTGATCACAGTGCGTTCCTATCTGCGTTCTTTACGCTAGTGGGTACTCACGGTCTGCACGTAACATTCGGTCTGATTTGGTTGGCAGTTTGTTTGATTCAATTGAACAAAAAAGGACTTACCGAAACAATGGAGACACGCTTTGGCTGTCTAAGCTTGTTCTGGCACTTCCTTGATATCGTTTGGATCTGTGTATTCACATTTGTTTATCTAGTAGGGGTGATGTAATGAGTAGTCAACACGCCGAATCCAGTGTGAAAGGTTATGTGATTGGTTTTATCGCATCACTGCTATTGACCATCGTTCCTTTCTATTACGCGGGTACTCAAAGCCTGTCTCATGCGGCAACCTACGCGATTCTGTTTGGCTGTGCAATTATCCAAGTAATTGTGCACTTCATTTACTTCCTACATATGGAAATAAAGACAGAAGAAGGTCGCTGGAACTTCGTTTCTCTGATGTTCTCTGCGATTGTTGTGTTGATCGTTATTGGTGGTTCTATCTGGATTATGTGGAACCTCAATATCAATATGGCAATGTAGGCGGGCACCATGCTTAAAGGTTACCTTTCTATCACCAAACCAGGGATTATTGTTGGTAATCTGATTTCTGTAGCAGCGGGATTCTTTCTCGCTGCTCAATCAGAAGCTGCCAATGGTATGTTGCTGTTGAACACTCTGCTTGGGGTAGCAATGGTGATTGCCTCTGGTTGTGTTGTTAACAACATATTTGATCGTGATATCGACCTGAAAATGGAGCGTACTTGCAATCGAATGTTAGCCAAAGGAGAAGTTAACCCAGATCATGCGTTTATCTTCTCTCTTGTGCTGCTTATCGCTGGTACGGCTTTGATTTACCGTGAAGCAAATCCACTCTCTGCTGTGGTTGTGCTGTTGGGATACGTGTTTTACGTGTTCTTTTACACTATGTGGTACAAGCGTACCTCCGTGTACGGCACACTTGTTGGCAGTGTTTCTGGGGCTGTTCCACCGCTAGTTGGTTATCTTGCGGTCACAAATTACATCAATATTGAAGGTGTGTTGCTGTTTGCTCTGTTCTGCATTTGGCAAATGCCACACTCTTATGCGATTGCGATGTTTCGTATGCAAGATTACCGTAACGCTAACATTCCCGTATTACCCGTAGTGGCAGGGATTGAGAAAGCTCGTAAGCACATGATGGCTTACGTTGTTGCCTTCAATCTGGTTGCTTTAGCACTTTTCCTTGTTGGGGAAGCTGGATACGAGTATTTGGTTGTTGCTAGCGCGGTTTGCTTTATGTGGACTCGTGTGACATTCAAACCAGTCACTCAGGAAAATTACGTGGCTTGGTCTAAATCGGTATTCAAAGTCTCTTTGCTTGTTGTGATGGGAATCAGTTCTGTCTTAGGGCTGGAGCTGATGACTGCGGCGATTTAAATCTTCGAGTTTTCAATACAGTAAGGGCACTCTTCGGAGTGCCCTTTGTTTTTCAGTTTCAGTGGGCTAGCGGAAGATGTTATACTACGCGCCGTTTTCTCCAACAGAGCTGAATCAAATGAGCTTAAATACTGAAATTCAACAATTGAACAACCGCCTCGACACTCGTCGCCATAAACTAGATACAGCACGTTTACGTGGCGACCAAGAGCTCATTTCTCGCTTCACTGACGAAATTGATCAGCTCACCAAAAAGCTTGCCCAATTGAAACACAAGCAAGAATTCGAAGTGAATAAAACACGTCGCACTTTGAATCAAATGGAGTTTGCTCGTGAGCTAACGAAAGCTGAGCAGGCAGACCTCGGTAAACTTAAAAAATCAGTAAAAGGTCTCGTGGTCGTACACCCAATGACCAAAGAAGGTAAAGCGCTTAAGCTAGAAGTGATGACTGGTTTCGCACCACGTCCTTTCTAACGCCTTTCACACCATAAAGTGTCAACGGTAGCGATTCCAATGCTGCCGTTAGGCATACCCCATCATTTCTACCAGTTTTTCAGCCGTTGTAATGGCTTGGCGCCGATTAGCAATATTCAGCTTCTGATAAAGGTTGCGAATATGAGTTTTAACCGTCGTGCCAGCAACATCCATCTCTTGTGCAATTTGCTCATTACTCAATCCTGAGTAGATAAGCCCCAATACTTGCCATTCTCGCTGCGTCAGTGGGCTTGTGCGGATTAACTCTGGCGTATCAGTGCGATTCATCAATTGATGTATAAAATCCTCGTCAAAGTGGATAGAGCGCTTATTTCGCACATTCAACATACTCTTGAGTAACTGGCTGCCTCTATGTCGAGCAATATCGCTTAACTTGGAGCTGTGTAACACTTGTTCTAGTGCGGGAGCGAGTTCTTCGCTATCAAGTAGATAATTGCCCACCATGCCATTTTGTACCGTGAGAGTCAGCGCTTGCACTAGCGCTCTATTGGCTAATGCTTTTTTCTTTTGCCGTTGAGCTAGGCCAGCCTGAACTACCCAATTACGGTTTAGATCAGTGGTAAGCTGGTACTGCTTCGCTTCTTGTTGAATGAAGTCCAACGATTCTTGAGCTTGATTGTACTGACCGAGAGCCATTTGGGCTCTGGTGATGTTGCGCCATTGCAACTGCGTAAAATGGTTATAACCGTGTTCCGGGCGATAAGTGTTATCCAACCACTGCTGAATGGACTGAAGGTCATCACTGTGTTGCCAAAACAGCAACTGAACCAAGGAGGCGTGAGCCGTCCAATCAACATGGTAAGTGGAGGTTTGTAGGCGTTGTTGAACTTCATCTATAAAGCGACCTGCTTTATCCATCTCACCGCGTGTTAAGGCAATTAAAGCCAGTAATGAATAGCAATGTAAGTGCTTACTATTCATTTCATCCCCAAGCACATCAAGACCTTTGTAGGCACATTCTTGCGCTTCATCAAGACGGTTCCAGCACCAGAGTAGTTGACCTCGAATACGCAATAAAAACTCGTGCAAAGGTAACTGTTGCAACTGATGTTCTTGAATGAAGAGTAGGGCGGTATCTTGAATATCGTAGGCGGCTTGTGAGTATCCTTGAGCGAGCAAAATTTCACTTTGTTGCGCCATTGCCCAGAGCGCCTGCGGGTAGACTTGATATTGGCGTGCGAGCTTTTCTGTTTGCTGCATCATTGATAAACCGCGACTCAAATCGCCCAGTACGTGATTCACTTCCCCCACCACCGAGGTTGCGACAATGCGGCTTTGGTAAATCGTGCCATCAAGAACGCTCAATGCCTGCTCGGCGAGAGAAAGAGCCAGCTCAGGCTGGTTTTGGTTAATCGCAATTTGCGCCTTTAAGGCATTGAATTCGGCCTGTTCACGCTCTGTCGGTTGAACACCTAATCGCTGCATATGGTGATCGGCTTGCTCCAATAAGCTGGCGACTTCATCGTAACGATGCTGACTTTGAGCCAGCCAAGCTTGCATTAAACAGAGTGTCGGTTCGCGATAGAGAGTATCTTCATCAAGGGCGTTAATGCCGTGTTCAAGCGCTTCCAATGCGCCTTGGTTGAACATCCCCCAGCCGTAATGTTTCAAAATATCTGTTTGGAGCACAACATCTTGAGCAATGCTAGCGTGGTGTAAGGCGAGGTTTGGGTTATGTTCGTCGAGCCATGCTTGAGTTGCTTGTGAATGCAATAGAGATTCTTGATCGGCCATCTTTGCTTTGCGTTGATGGCAAAGAAATTCAGCGAAAAGGTGATGAAAGCGAAACCACTCTTCTCGGCCTTGATGATGAGTAGGTATGGCGTTCATTGGCCAGATAAAGAGTCCTGAGCGTACGAGCAATTCAATTTTGCCAAGGGCATCTGGACAGCCGGTAATGGTCGATGCCATGTTGGCGGTGAAATACTCCATAACCGAGCTGCGCATCAAAAAGATCTGGGTGGGGGGATCGAGACGTGCAAACACCTCTTCCATCAAATAGTCCCATAAATGGGAGTGATCTATGGGTAAGGATCGGATTGCCCCCTCTTCTCGAGAGGCATGTGTCGATCCTAATTCTTTGGTGCCTAATGCATTAAAAAGATCGATGCTGGCTATCTGTTTGGTTTGTAAGGCGACCAATTGCAGAGCCGATGGCCAGCCTTCGATGTAGTCACACAATCGCTGCGCTTGTTTTAAGGTGAGCGTTTGTCCTACACGTTGCTGCATGAAACGCAGCGTTTCATCGACATCGAAAGCCAATTGCTGGTGGTCAATTTCGATCATCTGATCTCTTACCCGCAAGTTTGCTGTACCGAGTGGCGGCAACACACGGGAAGTGATCACTATGGTGAGATGGTTCGATAAATGCTTTAAGAAAAAGCGCATCGCTTCGTGAAGTTCATCATTGTGGATCTGATGATAGTCATCTAACACCAAATAAGCGTGTTGTTGGAAAGAGTCCAATTCGCTTAGCAACGTCGCAAATAGGGCAGTGAGAGATGCATATTGATGCCGCTCCACCAGCATTTGTGCATTGGAACAACTGTTATCGGTTGCCTTATTTAAGGCTCTGACTAAGTAGTTAACGAATCGGTAACTATCATTGTCACTCTCATCAATACTGAACCAACCTACCTGTTTTTGCTGGCTCAGCCAGTCCAACACCATAGTGGTTTTGCCATAACCTGCAGGAGAGCGTAATAGCACCAACTTTGATTGAGCCGCTTGTGTTAATAACGACAGAATGCGTGGCCGTTTTATGGTGTTATTTTGATGCTCCGGTTGACTCAGTTTAGAAGGGATCCACATGATTTTTCACCATCATGACGCTTGATCACTAATAAGGATCAAACGTCGCTATCCATAGAGATCGCAAATACTTGCGTGAAGACGATCATTGCCATCGATCATGTGTATTGCATGTCGAATGGCTTGTCGATCATCGTTATGCCGATCAACATCTTGTAATCGCTAACTACGCCCTATTTATGTGATGTAACTCACTTTTAATCACTGAGTGAAGCGCTTAATCGATTAGTACTTGTACAGGAATAGCTGAAAATCGAACAAAAAATAACTTATTTTTGTGATGTAGTATGCATTTCGTACAGATAAAACGCCCTCCAACTGCCTATGCAACGAAAAGCAGAGCTAATGTTATCAAATACACATTGGTGATTTAGGGTGGGTAAGTATGCTCACCCGTTTTGTCGCCACAGTAAAACAGGTACGGCATTTCTACGCCTTCTGATCTCCTCCTCGTTGTATGACAGGGAGGAGGAGGTGTCTTAATTGAAAGAGATGCACGATATGTCTCAGATGGATAAAACCGAAAAGTGAGATTTCTCGATGAAACCGACTCAAAAGTACCCCTTTGATAAAGCGCTATTTCAAAACAACGTTAAACGCCACCTCAACGCAACTTACGCAACAACGGTGGAACATGCGTCAACGCACGCTTGGTATTTGGCGATGGCACGAGCTTTGGCCGAATTAACCATGTTTAATTTGCTGGAGACTGAGCAAGATCAACGCATCGTCAAAGCAAAAAGCCTCAATTATTTATCATTGGAGTTTTTGATTGGTCGCCTTACTGGTAATAACCTAATCAGTTTAGGTTTGTACGAACCGGTTGCCGAAGCCATGGAGGGTCTTGGACAGAACTTAACGGATTTGTTGGAAGAAGAACGCGATCCTTCCTTAGGTAATGGTGGTTTGGGTCGATTAGCGGCATGTTACATGGACTCTTGCGCTGCTTTGGAATATCCAACAGTCGGGTACGGTTTGCACTATGAATATGGGCTATTTAAACAGTCGTTTGAAAATGGTCAGCAAAAAGAAGCCCCCGATGCTTGGCAGGGGATTGAAGGGTATCCTTGGGAAGTCGCTCGTCCAGAATTTAAACAAGATATCGGTTTTTACGGACATGTTGAAGTCAACTATGTTGACGGTGAAGAAAAGCGCCATTGGGTACCTGGCATGTTGATTCAGGCAATGCCATGGGATTTACCTATCGTGGGGTATGAAAATGACACCGTCTATCCATTGCGTCTGTGGGAAGCGCGAGCCATTGCGCCATTCTCATTGGAAAGCTTTAACAACGGCAACTATTTTGAAGCGCAACATGCTCTTATCGATGCAGATAACATTACTAAGGTGTTGTATCCAAATGATAACCATGAAAAGGGTAAAACACTGCGTTTGATGCAACAGTATTTCCATAGTGCCGCTTCGATCCGAGATATTTTACGCCGTCATACCAACGCTGGTTTCTCTCTTGAAGAGTTACCAGAACACGAAACCGTGCAATTAAACGATACTCACCCAACCATCGCGATCCCTGAATTGATGCGTATTTTCATCGATGAAAAAGGGCTCTCTTGGGATAAAGCGTGGAGCATTTGTAGCCGTACATTTGCTTACACCAACCACACGCTATTGCCGGAAGCGTTGGAAACATGGGATGAAGGTCTGATTCAACGTTTGTTGCCGCGCCATATGGAAATCATCTATGAAATTAACCGCCGTTTCTTACTTGAAGTGAGCGCTAAATGGCCGGGTGATGTATCAAAGCAACAAAAACTTTCCGTCATTCAGGAAGGCTTCCATCGCATGGTGCGCATGGCAAACCTATGTGTGGTGGGATCTTACGCGGTCAATGGGGTGGCTGCTTTGCACTCTGAATTGGTCAAACGCCAACTATTCCCTGAATTCCATGAGCTCTATCCCACTCGTTTGAAGAACGTGACCAACGGGATCACGCCACGTCGTTGGCTCAAATATTGTAACCCTGGCTTGTCAGATCTGATCTCTGAAAAGATTGGTGACCAATGGCCATCGGATCTTGCTCAATTGCAACGAATTGCTAATTACGCTGACGACACTGCGTTCCAAAAACGCTTTATGGCCGTGAAGAAGGAAAACAAAGAGCGTTTGGCAAAATGGGTGCAAGAGAACATGAATATCACCCTCGATACCAATGCCATTTTCGATGTTCAGATTAAACGTCTACACGAATATAAGCGTCAGCATCTGAATATGTTGCATATTTTGTCGCTATATCATCGCCTTAAAACCGATCCTACTTTCGATATGCAGCCTCGAGTGGTGTTCTTTGCTGCAAAGGCAGCGCCAGGCTATTACCTAGCAAAAGAGATCATCTTTGCTATCAACAAGATTGCCGAAAAAATCAATTCCGATGCCAGCATCAATGGCAAATTGAAAGTGGTATTCGTGCCTGATTACCGCGTTAGCATGGCGGAAATCATTATTCCTGCAGCGGATGTTTCCGAACAGATTTCTACCGCAGGGAAAGAAGCGTCAGGTACCGGCAACATGAAGTTAGCGCTCAATGGGGCATTAACCATCGGTACGATGGATGGGGCGAACGTCGAAATTCGCGAAGAAGTCGGTGACGATAATATCTACATCTTTGGTTTAGATATCGATGGAGTGCATGAGCTTCGTTCACATGGCTACAACCCATATGATTTTTATCAAGCGGATCCACTGCTCAAGGCTTCGTTAGATTTGCTACTTGGTGAGGAATTCACCCCTGGCGAACCGGGAAAACTACGCGCAACTTACGACAGTTTGCTCAACGGTGGTGACCCGTATTTAGTGCTAGCTGACTTTGCTTCGTATGTGGATGCTCAGCAGCGTATCGATACCGATTATCGCGATACCGCAGGGTGGGCGAAAAAAGCGATTATGAATACGGCGCAGATGGGTAAATTCAGTTCGGATCGTAGTATTCGTGATTATGTGAATCAAATCTGGAAGCTAACCCCAGTAAAACGCTAGTTCCATTGCAAAAGATAAGTTGTGCCAATGATGACGGACGATTGCTACCAAGTTACCAAGTTACCAAGTTACCAGTAGCAATAAATGGAGCGTAAGGATGCGCTTCGAGGTGATAAATGATTGACTTAAATGTACTAAAACAAGCCGCTGAGCAGGTGCATATCGCCGATAGTTACATCAGTGCATGGGGAATACACACGGATGTTCAGCCTGACGTGATTGAGCGACTGCTCGCCAGTTTAGGTTACGATACCAGCAGCGATGAAGCGCTGCTGGCTTCCGTTGAAAAGCATCATAAACCAGAGGTGCTTGAACCTGTTTATGTGCTGCATGATGATGAACCTATCGATATCGGGTTGCATCTTGCGGTTGGTGTTCGAGAGTCTGATTTTCAGTGGTATTTGCTCTCAGAACAGGGCGAGACTTATTCCGGAGAAGTGTCGCAAACCTTGTTGCGAGACGAGCGGGAAACCAGCGAGACGCTCTATTTGCGTTTACCGGTCTCGCTTCCTTTGGGTTATCACCAATTAACCTTGACGCGTAAAAGACGCAAAGCCCCCTACAGTGCCACCCTCATCGTGGCTCCCCGTGCGTGTTATAAGCAGCCAGCTCTGCTACAAGGCAAGAAAATGTGGGGGCCAAGTGTCCAGCTCTATACTCTGAAAACTCAGCATAACTGGGGGATGGGCGATTTTGGTGATTTAAAACAGCTGGTGGCCGATATTGCTTCACGAGGTGGGGATTTTGTAGGGTTAAACCCAATACATTCGCTGTTCCCAGCAAACCCAGAAGCCGCAAGCCCTTACAGTCCATCGTCTCGCCGTTGGCTAAATATTCTTTATATTGATGTCAGCTCGGTGCCTGAATTTTCACTCAGTGCTCAAGCGCAACAATTTGTTGGTAGCCCCGAGTTTCAATCTCGATTGCAAAAGGCCAGAGAAACCCATTGGGTCAATTACACTGAAGTAGCGCAATTGAAAATGAGTGTGCTGCCTTTGCTCTATCAAGAATTTCGTCGTCGCCATATTGAAACCAACAGCGATCGAGCAGAGCAGTTTAGAGAATTTGTGAGTGCGGGCGGCAATAGCTTGCGCCAACAAGCAGTGTTTGATGCGTTACATGCGGATTTAAGTGCTAAACAGCAGCACGTTTGGGGCTGGCCTGCCTTTCCTGAAGAGTATCGTCGCTATGAAAATGCCGATGTTCAAGCCTATGCAGAGCAGCATGCCGAGCAAGTTGAGCTTTATCTCTATTTACAATGGGTTGCCGACACGCAAATTAAAGAAGCTCAGCAGCTCGCGATTGAAAAAGGCATGGTGGTTGGTCTCTATCGTGACTTAGCCGTTGGCGTTGCTGATTCTGGTTCAGAAACTTGGTCGGATAATGGCAACGTGGTGCTTGGTGCAAGTGTCGGTGCTCCGCCAGATGTGTTGGGGCCTCTTGGGCAAAATTGGGGCTTACCACCTTTAAATCCGGAGAAATTGCGCGCCACGGGCTACCAGCTTTTCATCCAATTGTTGCGCCGTAATATGCAACATTGTGGTGCACTGCGTATCGACCACGTAATGGGATTATTACGTTTATGGTGGATCCCTCGTGGTGAAAATGCCACAAATGGCGCCTATATGTACTACCCAGTCAAAGAGATGCTGGCAATACTGGCTTTGGAATCTCACCGCCTGCAATGCAGTGTGATTGGCGAAGATTTAGGAACTGTACCTGATGAGATGGCGCAATTATTGCGTGATGCAGGTGTGCATTCTTACAAGGTGTTCTTTTTCGAAACCTCCAAAACGGATGGTGGTTATATCTCTCCAGTTCATTATCCAGAGCAATCGATGGCTACCTTGTGTACTCACGATATGCCAACACTCCGCGGATTCTGGCACTGTGAGGATTTAAAATTGGGTGGCGAGATAGGACTTTATCCCGATAAAGAGCAGCTACAGAAGTTGTTTGATGATCGCCTTAAATGCAAACAGGGCATTTTGGATTCTGTTGCTTGGCATGGTCGCTTACCTGATGGTGTGGGCAAAGATGCGTTTTATGTACCGATGGATTCTTATCTAAGTGAAGCGTTGCAACTGCATGTGGCAGCGGGAGCTTCTGCCTTATTGAGTATCCAATTGGAAGATTGGCTCGAAATGGATCAGCCAGTCAATATTCCCGGAACGGTCAGCGAATACCCTAACTGGCGACGCAAGTTGTCACTCAACTTAGAGCAGATGTTTGCCAAAGAGGAAATAAATCGCATTAGCCAACATTTGACGGAAACTCGCCGAGGTGCGTCAAAGAATTAGAGACTCAAAACGGACGATAGATACAGTAACGTTATCGTGCGCAACACGTTAGATGACTCAATGGAAGAGAGAAGTTGAGTCTAGGTCACTCTTCCTTGCATAAGAGTTCGTTAATATGACTTAGGATGCGTAATCTATCCTACGATTAGGTGTTGAATTGTGGATGATTTTTCTGCGGATAAGGGAAATCTTCAGTCATGGAAGAGAGTAGGACCAATGCCAAATATTCGGTAAGGGTTTTAGATTAGGAGTTGTTCTACATTGAATATAATGAAAAAACCGTCAAAGTTGCAGCTAGCGTATCACGCGTTAGAACAGGCTAGTTTCTCTGATCCGTTTGGCTTTCTTGGCCCCTACGTGGCGGATGAGGCAGTTGCTCTGCGAGTATGGATGCCGGGCGCCGATAGAGTGGAAGTGGTCATCGAAGGTGAACCGCGTATCCCGCTAGAGCCTGAGTGGTTAGGTGGCTTTGTTTTGCGTTCCAATCGCGATTTGCGCTTTACCCATTACCGTTTAGCCATTGATTGGGCAGGTACGGAGCAAATTCTCGACGATCCATATCAATACCATGAACTCTATGATGAATATGAAGATCTGCATACGCCCGTTAAGATGTATCACCATATGGGCGCACAGTTCGTTACTATTCAACGTGATGGTAAAGAGATCAAAGGGACGCGTTTTTTAGTTTATGCACCCAATGCGTCTGCTTGCAGCGTGATTGGTTCGCATAACGAATGGGATGGCCGCAGAACGCCCATGCAGCGTCTCGATTACGGCTTATGGGGCATCTTCATTCCTGAGCTTCCGGAAGGCTCCCAATACAAATTTGAAATTAAAGGCCCCAATGGCGAAGGTCTACCTCATCGCGCCGACCCGTGGGGCTTTTACGCAGAACAATATCCTTCCTTTGCTTCCGTGACTTATGATCACCGTCGTTACCAATGGCGTGATCAAAAATGGCAGCAGCGAGAAGTCACTGAAAAACGCAAGCAACCACTCTCATTTTATGAAGTCCATGTAGGGTCGTGGCGCCGTGGTGATAACAATCGTTTCTTAAATTATCGTGAATTGGCGGATCAACTCGTCCCATACTTGATGGGGATGGGCTATACCCATGTTGAATTGATGCCGATCGCCGAATACCCATTTTATGGTTCTTGGGGCTATCAGCCTGTGGGGCTATTTGCGCCAACCAGTCGTTTTGGTAACCCTGACGATTTCAAATATTTTGTCGATAAATGCCATCAGGCCAACATTGGCGTAGTACTTGATTGGGTGCCAGCTCACTTCCCATCGGATAGCCACGGGTTGGCTAACTTTGATGGTACTCCGCTCTATCACGACCCTGATCCGCGTCGCGGCTGGCATCAAGATTGGAACTCTTACATCTACGACATGGGCAAAGAGCATGTGCGTCGTTTCTTAGTGTCGAACGCTTTGTATTGGTTTGAGCAGTTCCATATCGATGGTATTCGCGTCGATGCGGTGGCTTCGATGCTCTATCTTGATTATTCACGCAGCCACGATCAGTGGATTCCTAACGTGGATGGCGGCCGTGAAAACTACGATGCCATCGCGATGCTCAAATGGATGAACGAAGAAGTGTATCGTCATTTCCCTAACGCAATGACGATTGCAGAAGAATCCACGGCCTATCCGGGAGTTTCTACTCCGACATTTCTTGGCGGCTTAGGGTTTGGTTTTAAATGGAATATGGGCTGGATGCATGATAGTTTGGAATACATGCATGAAGACCCTATCAACCGTAAATATCACCACAATACGATTACCTTCCCACTGATTTACGCGCACAGCGAAAATTATGTGCTGTCTCTTTCTCATGATGAAGTGGTGTATGGCAAGCAATCGTTAATCTACAAAATGCCCGGTGATGAGTGGCAGCAAACCGCGAACTTGCGTGCGTTCTTTGGTTATATGTATGGTCAACCTGGCAAAAAACTGAACTTCATGGGATCTGAGTTTGGTCAAACCAGCGAATGGCAACATGACGACCAGCTGCAATGGTTTTTGCTCGATTTTGCCCGTCATAAAGGCATTCATAAGTTAATGCATGACCTTAACCACATCTATCGCAATGAGCCTGCGCTTTACCAATTAGACAACGAGCCAAGAGGATTTGAATGGCGACTGTCTGATGCGGCTAATGCAAGTGTGCTTGCTCATGAACGCATGGGTGAAAACGGGGAGCGTATTCTTATTGTTACCAACTTTACACCAGTGCCTCACGAACGATTTAGACTGGGCGTTCCTAATGCTGGTGGCTATAAGTTGATATTGAATACTGACGATCGCCGTTACGATGGCAGCGACTTTATGGTACGGAGTCAGTTACAAACTGAAAAAGCAGAGAGTGAAGGTTTACCCGACTCGCTCTTGCTACGTTTACCACCGCTAGCCACTCTGTACTATAAGTATCAGGCTTAATCGCTGATGTTCTAGACTTTACGTTTCAGTCATTAGGTTTCAAACAACGAAAAGCGCGATTTATACTGTAAATCGCGCTTTTTCTGTATCTCAGACAATCTCTTATTTAACTCAGTGACATCATGCTTCATCGCCAAGCAAGGAAAGCTTATGGTAAATGTGATCGGCATGAAAGCGCACCTGTTCGGTATCGCCAGTCAGCTTGAGTGCGACGTTAAAGGCAAAATCAAACACTAAGCCTAATCCTTTACCACTCAGCAAATTACCATCTTCTACGACAGGGGCATCCACATAAACGCCATCCGTGACGTTTTGATACAGGTCTCCGGAACAAACGTAACGACGACCTTTAAGTAAACCATGGCGACCTAACACTTTTGCTGCTGCCGAGCAGATAGGACAAATCCATTTTCCAGCTTCGTCGTGGCGGCGAATAAACTCTATCACATCCGCATTGGCCGTGAGGTTATCGGTGCCTTGCGGTCCGCCTGGAATCACCACGGCATCAAACAGAACATCCATTTTTTCGCTAAGCAGATCATCGATGAGCACATTGATATTGTGGTAGCTGGTGACGGTGTTTTCGGTGTGGCAGGCAATTTTAGTCACCGAGATACTAAGGCGTTCTAATACGTCTAACGCCATAAAAGCTTCTGCTTCCTCAAAGCCAGGGGCAAGCAGTAGGGCAACGCGCGAAGTCATCTATGAACCTCCTATATCCAAATTATCTTAAAGTTTATGGATACACGATTAATGAGTAATACAGGTTATTGAATCACTTTAGTGGCCAAACAGCATTGAAGAACTCGCCAAATCTAAGGTGTGATATGGCGAAAACATTAAGATGAAAGCGGGAAAATGGCCGTTTGAAGCAGGATCACAGAATCGCTTTTCCCTCGTTGAACGATCTTTGCCCAGCAAGCAAGATCTTGCTCGAACATAGGCAGCTTATTGCTTTAATAATGGCTAAGTAATTATAACTATATGATTTGTATGACCTGTTATCTTGGCATCGACCTTGCTCTTTCTTTTACGACAACGCGCTGAGCGCATCACACATGTTTTTAGAAAGGAATTTGCAATGCCAACTCCATGTTATATCTCTATCGAAGGTCAAACTCAGGGTCTTATTACTGCTGGTGCGTGCACAGCAGATTCTATCGGTGACTCATTTGTTGAAGGTCATGAAGACGAAATGCTAGTTCAGCAATTCGACCACATCGTTACCGTACCAACCGATCCTCAATCTGGTCAGCCTTCTGGTCAGCGTGTTCATAAGCCATTTAAATTCACAGTGTCTTTAAACAAAGCTGTTCCACTACTGTACAACGCGCTAGCTTCTGGCGAAAAAATGTCTTCTGTTACGCTGAAATGGTACCGCACTTCAGTTGAAGGTAAACAAGAGAACTTCTTCACTACGACTCTAGAAAACGCGTCAATCGTGGACATTCAATGTGAAATGCCACACTGCCAAGATCCAGCAAAATCTGATTTCACTCAAAATCTTACTGTTTCATTAACTTACCGTAAGATCACTTGGGATCACGTTAATGCTGGTACTTCAGGTTCTGACGACTGGCGTAAGCCTGTCGAAGCGTAATTTACTGCGCGAATCGACCTATCGCCCACTCAAAGAGTGGGCGACATTTGAACCTTAAGCACAGGGCATCGTAGTGGTGTTTTGCGCTTAAGGTTTTACTGTTTATAAAAATAAAGGAAAACAGGATGGCTAGGCTAGGTTATTCAATAACAATTAATGGGTTAGAGGACGACACTCTGGTTGTTCGTGGTTTCGAAGGACAAGAGTCGTTATCGGACAGTATGTTTAAGGGCAAACCTTGCTACGGCTTTCAATACCGTGTGGAATTGGCGAGCCGCAAGTCAGACATCACTCCCGATTTGGTTGTTGATCATGTCGCTGAGTTAACCATGTACCGTGACGATGTGTTGGTACAGCGCATCAACGGTGTGGTGCGTAAATTCAGCCAAGGCGATATTGGCCATAACTACACCTTTTACGAAATTACCTTAGTCCCAGCGCTGGAGCGATTATCTCTGCGCCAAAATAGCCGCCTGTTCCAACTAAAAACCGTTCCTGAAATCATTTCTACCTTGCTGCAAGAAATGAACATCACCGACTATGCGTTTGATGTGCAGCGTGAATGCGCTCAACGTGAGTTTTGTGTGCAATACCGAGAAACGGATCTCGCATTTCTCCACCGTCTCGCTGCTGAAGAGGGGCTGGTGTATAGCTTTGTCCATGAAGAGGGCAAACATACCGTATTGTTTACCGATGCAACGTCAAGTTTACCGTCTATTACCGATGCCATTCCTTACAACACGCTAGCTGGTGGTGTTAATGACACGCCTTATATTTGGCAATTTGCCGCGCACACCCAAAGCGAAGTCGCCACCACGGCCATGCAGGATTACAGCTTCAAAAAGCCGGCGTATTCCTTTGCTCAAAGTGCTCAAGGCATCTCAATGGATTACCAACTGGCCGATTATGAACACTTTGATGCGCCAGGACGTTTTAAAGATGATGTAAGTGGGAAAGCATTTACCCAAATTCGCCAAGAGTACCTGCGCCGCAACGCTCAAATAGTGATTGGTAAGAGTAATCAGCAACTGATGCGTGCTGGGTATCTATTTACTCTCTCAGACCACCTTAACGAGGCGATGAATCAAAGTTATGTCACTGTGCTGATTCAGCATCAAGGCAAACAGCCGCAAGCAGTGGAAGAAGAGGGCGGTAGCGGCTCAACTACTTATGTGAACCAATTTAAAGCGATTCCATCGACGTTTACATGGCGCGCGACACCGCAGCCAAAACCCCAAGTGGATGGCCCGATGATGGCGTTTGTCGTGGGGCCAGAAGGGGAAGAGATCTTCTGTGATGAATTTGGCCGGGTAAAAGTGCACTTTCCATGGGACCGCTATTCCAATGCAAACGAGCAGAGTTCGTGTTGGGTGCGAGTGTCGCAAGGTTGGGCTGGCCCACAATATGGCACGCTGGCGATCCCTCGTATTGGTCATGAAGTGATTGTGTCATTCCTTAATGGTGACCCAGACCAGCCAATCATTACTGGCAGAACCTATCATGCCACCAATACGCATCCATACACACTACCTGACAACAAAACTAAAACCGTATTGCGCACCGAAACCCACCAAGGGGAAGGTTACAACGAAGTGAGTTTTGAAGACCAATCAGGTAGTGAGAAGATTTTTGTTCATGCGCAGAAAGACTACGAAGCTTTGGTAGAAAACGACCATAGCCAAGTCATCAACCATGACAAACATCTCACCGTCGACAACGATGTCATTACTAAGGTCAAAAATAACCAACACCTGACGATCAAAGGCGAATCACGCACTAACATCACTAAAAATAACAGTATTTATGCCGATGGCTCAATACAGCAGAAGGTGGGCGATAAGACCATCATCGACTCTGGTAGTGAAGTGCATCTAAAAGCGGGCAACAAAATAGTACTCGACGGTGGTGATGAACTTACCATCTCGGCATCAGGCAGTTTTATCAAATTAGACGCCTCCGGCGTCACCGTTGTGGGGTCAGCAATTAATCTGAACTCCGGCGGTAGCGCGGGCGCAGGGTCAGGCTACGCAGGATTAACCGCCAAACTACCTACGTCAATCGCAGAAGCGGTGGCACTGGTAGCCACCGAGGCGGAGAGTGTGGTGGCATTAACACCTGCCGATCCAAAACTCTATACGCTAGCGAATCCCGCATTAATTAGTGTTGAAGCCCTAGAACAAATTTCAGCTGCTAATGTACCATTGGCAAAAATGTGTCAAAAACAGGCTGATGGGAGCTGTTTACGTACTGATTGCAAATGTATTCATTCTGAGGAGGATGCATGAGCTTATTTAGTCAAATGAAAACAGCTCAAGGTCAGCAATGGTTGGTTGTTGATAAGGTAAGAGTGCCAGATATAGAAAAATTGGCCTATCTACACATTCCTAATGTGGAAGTTGTTCAATTGTTTAAAGGTACTCCTTTTGAACATTTAAATGAGATTGGTCCCGTTGCGATTAAGTATACAGCGGTAAGAGAGTTTGAGACGTTGTTACAGCAAAATTCTGATTTCAGAACAAGTTGTGTCCTATTCTCGGTACGTCATAGCTGTGAAGAAGAGGTCTTAATTCAACATTTCCAAGCTCTGCACTATGTCATTATTGATGATGCACCACTGTTTTTTCGGTTTTATGCTGAACCTACTTGGGAAATTGTTGAGAGTGGCATTAGTGATGAGGATGTTAATACGATATTGGGACCGTTTGATGCCCTAAGCTGGATAGATAGTAACCTGATTGTTAAAACAATAAAACGAAAAGAAAATAATATAAACAAAAAAATAAAATTACCTTATAAATTAACGTCAAACTTTGGTAAGGAATTAATATAATTATGGCTAGTGAATATAAGAAGTATACTATTGAGAAAGGTGACTGCCTTTCATTATTAGCACAGAAATTTAATGTTACCGTTGACGAGTTAAAAGAACTTAATTCTGAGCAAATTAAAAATATCGATTTAATTTATACAGGAAATGAGATTAATGTTCCTGGCGGTAGTCCAAATCAGCCAATAAAAGATGGTGCGACCACGGACCTTCCTAGCCCTCCATCTGACTGTGCCTCAGGGAATGATCTGTGTAGTTCTTCTCCTGACTATGTTGATATTCTCTATGTTCCAGCACATCCTAAAACAGGGAAAAAAAGCTACTACGCAATAACCAAAGCCGCTCAAACAGCCATATTGCAGGAACAGAAAACTCTTGTTAGTGCGATACATCCAAATGACAGTGAGAAAACGCTTCAAGATCTTAATGATTTAGGAGTATTTGCGAACTTTTATACTTCTCCACATGGTAGATTTTTAGATAGTAACGAACGGGATCGATATGATTACCTTGTTATTGCATTAAAGACAATACAATCAGGAGCTTATCAAAAAAAAGATGGTTTCTTAGAGAACTTGTCTGAACAAGAGCTAAGTCAAGATGATTTTGCATTTCTATATCATGAACAACTAGAAAAGTATGAGCTACAAATTGAATTAACGAATAATCCTAGTTATTGGGGATTAGCGTATGGTGGCTCTTCTGCAATCGAACACGTAAAAAAAACGGCGAAACTTGAAAAAAATAAAGAAAAAGCAAGACAGAGAATAAAAGATAAGTTAATTAATGACTTAGAAAGAAAAATAAAATCTTTTGAAGATAAAGCACAAAAGAATGCTGCAAGAATAGAGACAGATGATGGTTCTTATTACGTATATGATAAGGATAGAAAGTATTACACCAGTAATACTGAAAAAGAAATTGAGTCTTTATTTAAATACATAATTCAAAGTAAAATTAATAATAAAATTTACTTTGAATCTTTTACTGATGATGCAATATCATTGTCTTCCCATCGTGAAGCGGATAGAAAAATTAAAGATTTTAATGATCTAATATTCACTTCGCTACCAGATAATCGGGATAAAGAGTTTAAAGAAAAGTTAAAGTCACTAAATACTCATGGTTTTGTAATAAAAGAACAATGCTTAACCTATGATGAATTAGAAGGTAGTAACGATGATCTTCGAGGACCTAAAACTTTCAGGCAGGAATTTGATGATTGGCGAGAAGAGGGGGCAAAAGGGTCTGGATTACCGATAGAAATTGCAGAAGCTGAGAGTCTAATTGATAAACTCTTTAATGATATCAGCGTGGATTTCTCCAAAATAAGTAAACGAGATCTTAGTGGTCGTATTACTCTTACGGATGAAGATGCTTTAGATCGGATGCTACAGGAAACTGGTGCAGATAAATGGGCCTATTATCCTTCAATAGCCTTAATTAAGGTTATTGATGCTACATTTATTAAATGGAATTCTGATATTAAAAGCTTGCTAGGAGACAATTCAAATAAAAATTCTAATAATGGGAAGTTTCCACTACCTAAGATATTTTCTGGTTTACTTTGGGTGAAAAAGATTGCCCAAGAGAGAATTAAAAGAATAAAGAAACTAGCTGAGGAACGAGCTAATAAAAATCAGAATATAAAATTTTTGAATGATTTCATTGAACCCAAAAGATCATTTGTTGTTATTTGGGATGATTCAGATTATATAGCAAAGAAAAAGCAAGAGTCTGCGATTAAAAAAGGTAATGATTTTATAAGAGTCATCGAATGTGTCCTAATGTCAGAAGGAACATTAGGTTGGGTTCGTGGTCCAGGTTGGTATTTACCAGAAAGTGATACTGATTTAATTAGTGCAAAAGGGCATGTAAAAGAAATTACAAAAAATGTTTCAGTAGTTAGTAAGTTATCGGGTAATTCATCATTAAAAGGTAAGCAAGCATTAACAAATCTAACAAGTGCCATTAAGGTAATAAAGTCAGACTTTTCAAGCGCTTCCTTAAAATCGATGAAAGAAAATGTTATTGGTGGTAAGTTTTTATTAAATCCGTATAACCTTACTAATAAAAAAGAAATTGTTGATAGTGCTTTTTGGTCGAATAACTACCATTGGGAAGATGGGCTAGGTCCTAATAAAATTGATTCTCAATATGTTGTTGATGCATCAGCACAGCTACTGCGTTTTACGGCCAGTTCTCAAGAAAATTTAAATGTTCCGCTGAGCAAATTTAAAAGTTTTGAACCGAATAGTAATATGGAATTTTCTGGTCAAATGAACATGTCATTTGATCTCTTTCATAGTCAAATGCGATTTGATGCTTGGTATCCTATACAAAAATATAAACAAAGTAATACAGACAATAACGGACAAGAGTTTTCTCTATATTACAATACAACAGACAGTAATAAGCCTGAGAAGTATTCGTTAGGTTACTTTTTCTTTCATCTATCTGCAGTAATTTACGCAACTGCAGCTGCAAGTATTGCTGTATCAAGGAATGTTCAGTTTGGTTTTGCTGATACAGCGGATGGCAAAATTGGCGTGAGAGGTAGTGCCTATTCTGAAAGTGATTATGTTTCGGAAGATGGGGCTGAACCCAAATTCAAAAAATACGAAAGAACCCGTATCAATGTGCCTAATAGTAGCAAAAATACAAATCTAGTAGCAGTGGATGCCGACTTTAAAGTTGATATGTTTGCTGGTGTTGAAACTGGAGGAATGATTGAGGGAGAGATATATTGGCAGCCTCCTCAAGTGAGTTTCAATGGATATGAGATTAAGGATAAAATCATGCGCTTGGGTAAGTTGTCCGCTCAAGCAGCGGTAAGCTATGGAGCTGGATTATCTGCTGAGTTTCGTATAACACTTCACAATGGTGCGATTTATATGATCGTTGCTGCTACATGGGTTACCGGGCCTGGCGCATCAGGAAAGATAGCAATCGAATTAGATTATCTGAGCATTGATAGGCTTTTTAAACACATTCTAAATGTTTACTACCAAAATGGATTTGAATCACTAAGTAGTGTCGGTGAGTATAACAGTACCTTAGTGAATAAAAATACCCCACAACTTAAAGACTTAAATAACCTATTAACCAGTGCGCTGTTTTTGGGCTTGAGTGTTGGAGAGGTTTTATTATTGCCCGTTAAGTTTTTGGATCATATGACTTATGAAAATTTGAAGGAAGACTATGGTCCGATGTTAGCAAGCAATATCATCGATAAAGAGAATCAAAAAAGTACGCAAATGTGGGTGCAGCAGCTATCACCAGAGGTGTTAGCTAAGTTATTGGATTGTTTGTCTGATGTGGATGGTCTTTCTGCATTAACCATTGAAAATGCGAAACGATTAGTTGAGAAGCTCGACGCAATAGTGAAAGTATTAGGATGGATCAAAGATAAATCAGGACAAGATGAAATAAACACCTATCAGCAGTATGAAATCACGATGAGTCTGATTGGTGGGGATGGTAACCTTAGTAATATTACTTATGTAAGATGGTATAATATATACAAAGGCTGGATAAAAATATCTAGAGTTGTAGCTATGTTAAATAAAATTGAAAAATATGCCATTGATTATCTGAAATCTTCCATTATTATTAATCCTGCTTTAAAGAAAAACATGTTGGATATTCGAGATTATCTTGCAGGTGATCTTAGAGATTTGCGTTTAAAATATAATACAGTATGTGGTACTCTTTCTAAAAATATAGACTTATATTATAAAGGCGATTGTAATTTTATTGATTTCATTTTTAGTGGATATAACCTAGAGAGTAAAATAAATTACAATGAAGTGATAGTAATTGGCAAGGAATCTTCTAGAGATACTGATGAAGACAAGTTATCTAGGTGTGAACTATTAGATAAAATTAAAAATGAAAAATGGATAAATAAAAAATGGCTTATTTAAATAGAAAAAAAAGATGGTTCGTTCTCATCATAACAATAACATGTACCATGATATCTTTGGCTGGTTGTAAAAGTGAAAAGAAAAAAGAACCTTTTAAAAGTGACGAAAGCGTAATACTTAATTTTATCGATAATAATAAAAACAAGACAGTCGATTATTATGCTTCTAGTTCCTATAAGCCAAGTGATGTTTTGTATGAGCCAGTTTTAGCGATACAGAGAAAGCGTTGGGATATCGCAATCCCATTATTAGAGAAATTAGTGAAAGAAAAAAATCCGGATGCTATGTATTGGTTGGCTTCTATTTCTGGCGGAAGTGTATTTTCAGGATCTAAAATGGCGAAGCTGTTTAAAGAATCGGCTCTCCTTGGGAATCCTTATGCTGCTCTTAGATTAGATGTTAGTTCACAGGATTGTGACTCATATCTTCATGGCTATTGTAACGAAAAATGGGGTAAGTACGCGCGGACTATTTTGGAAAAAAGAGCTAAGGAGGGGGATGTTAAAGCCGAGTATCATCTAGCCATATTAAATGGGGCTCGTTATATAGATACATTAGACTTGGCATTGAGAAATGCAGATGATAGTTATTTCTACCCTTTATATAAATATATTTCCTATAATACAAGTTTGACGTTAGATATACGAAAATCATTGTATGATCTTATGATAAGAAATTATTATCCTCCAGTGGCTAGATTAATGAATGCTAATCTTGAGTTTGACATGTTAGATTATTCTTTCTATCGTTCTAGTTTAGAGTATTTAAATGTATCTGGTGGTGTTTGGATATCTATGCTTAGTATAAATGATAAGTTGTATGAAAATAATCAAGAAAGAAAGTACATTAAGAATATTATTTTATCTGACTGTGTTCGTGAAATTATTAAAAATTCCAAATCACTTCAAGGACCATTTTATGTGACTGATATTGGCGATATCGATGATTCCGTTGATTATTATAATTCAATGTTAGAAGGAAATAGTTTAGCTAAGATATCAAGTGAGGAAGAGTCTAGTATAAAGAATGAAGCAGTAAAGCTAGCTAACGAAATGAAACCAATAATTTATATTGATGAGTTTTATTATGAGCCATAATTAAAAATATAGATAAGAGTTTATTAAATAGTTATCAGGTTAGCAGGAAATTAAGGGGGTATTCCTGCACTTTTCCTGTCTACTAATTATGGGCTATTTGCATCTCAAGCACAGAAATTGGCGTAGGTAGGGAAAAACTAGTCGATCATTGAAAATAGATTATGCTGTGCCTTGTATAACGTCATCTATATAGGCAATGCCCGTGATTTATATGAAGTAGTTCTCGGGCGTTTAGCTCATTCATTCCTAATATGCCGAAATTAAAACGTTTTATCTAATAGAAAACCTCGGATAACAATCTAACAAAAAGAATACACGGCTACTTAATATTAATAGATTTTATACTCTTAAATGTAATCTAAGGCATGAGAAGCGTATCATTAGTTTGTGCGTGACGGTGTGGAAAAATGCTATTTATAAGTTAGATAAAGATGATAAACAATCAGTTGACTTACGAATAATGAGAAACTTTTTAAACGAGTTAATTATTGGTAATAAGGATTAAAAATGACTAACACATTGTTTTTCGCAGGACAGAAAAAGAACAAATATGTTAAGGGTAGCCTATTTTTAAGTCCTATACCTGTAAAAACTAATGTCCCACTTTATAGTAATGAAGATGTTATTTTGAATAAGGATGATGTTACTCTTGAGATTGGAGGAACATCAGGTATTATATTCCATACTCAATTGAATTATTTTCTTTTTATTTTTGCCGCTCTTGTTTGCTGTTTACTCCCTCTTTACTTAATCGGCGGATTGTCGGGTATGATTGATTCCTCAATGCATACTGAATTTATTAATGGGGATTATGAGAGAAAATTTAGTCTATACGACTTTATTGGGGCTATTCTAATCTGTTTTGGCCCATTTACAGTCTTTACATCAATCAGCCTCTACAACATATTTAGTTTTCACATCATGTCTAGAAGGATCTTACCAATTCGTTTTAATCGACAACGTCGAGAAGTGATATTTAGCATTTGGAATAAAGAGACTAAGTCGACGGAGTATCGTTTTTTCCCTTGGGAGCGGGTGTGTGCATTAGTGGGCGGGCAGACTTTTCTATCGACAGCAGGCGTGGCGACATCATCTGGCCTCTTAATTGGTGTAAGTGATGAGGAAAACGAAGAGCAAATGTGGTCGGGGATGAGCTTTAGTGCGATTAGTGAGCTTCATGCTGCGGGTATGTGGGAAATGATCCGTTGCTTTATGGAAGAACCTAACGGTTATAAAAAAATCGGTAATCCAAGGCCTTATACTCTCGATGGTTTGATTGAGGAATATTGTCAAAGCAAAAACATTGATAAAAAGGACTTTCCTCTCAGTACCAAGGTATGGTGGATTCTAAACGGCACTTATCTCGGCGTGCTTCGCATCAAGTGGGAACAAAAATCCATGATGAATCGAGCGGTCAAATATCCCGAAATTGCCGAATGGAGCAAACCTCTCCCCGAAAGTGAATGGGCCAAACCCAGCGAAGAGTTGTGCTACTACAACCGCATGCTTGAGCAAAATGATTACGCGATGGGAGATACCATCTTCAATGTCGGCGACATTCGTGAAAAATACCGTTACAAACCAAAGTAGACACTGTTTCTGATTCTTCGATGAACATATTCTCTTTTAAACCCGATCAATTATGGTGATTGATCGGGTTTTTTATTGCTAGCGCATTTAGATGATGGATCTTTTCTCTCGAATCATCTTGTCGTCATGAGGACATTACATAGCGTTTTGAGAAACAAGATGCTTTCCCGCGAGGCGTAGGCTAACTCTGATGACGTTGCATAGTGATGACGTAAGTCATGACCGATAAATTCCTGTGGCGGGATTTGGGCAGCGTTGCGTATCAGATGCTTAATGCAAGGAGGCTGCATGTCTGCACACGTTCAAGGTCAAATAGCTAGGCCAAGATTATTCTTAGCTATATTGCCGATCGCATTAACGATCGGAATGCTTAGTATACAACTCTTTTATTTTGATGACTTTACGCCGCACACACCACTAGCCATCGGTATTGTGGTGACTTGTGTTATCGCTTGGTGTCGAGGTTATCGCTGGAAATCGATGGAAAAAGGTTTATTCCATGTGATTCAAGTGGCGACATCGGCCATCCTTATCATGTTAATTATAGGCATGATCATCGGCAGTTGGATTGCCAGTGGCACCGTTCCTATGATGATTTATTATGGATTTCAGATACTCACACCACAAACCTTCCTCGCGGCGGCAATGCTGCTGTGCTCGATCATTTCCGTCTCTTTAGGGACATCATGGACCACAACGGCAACTGTAGGGTTGGCATTGATGGGCGTGGGGGACGGTTTTGGTATTCCGATGTACTGGACTGCTGGAGCGGTTGTCTCTGGCGCTTTTTTCGGTGATAAAATGTCACCCCTTTCGGATACGACCAATCTTGCTCCCGCGGTCACAGGGACACATCTTTTCGCGCATATTCGCAATATGTTGCCCACGACCGTTCCTGCACTATTTATTGCCTTTTTAGTTTATGTTTTTGTCGGTTTTACCATGATCGACGCGACACAAGTGGATCCGATTAAAATTCAAGCCATGAGCGATGCGCTGCAGCAACACTTTACGTTCAACTGGGTTGTCTTGATGCCTGCTGTTGTGGTGTTTGCGTTAGCAATACTCAAGATGCCAGCTATTCCTAGTTTGATGGTCAGCGTGTTGTGTAGTTCTGCTATTGCCATGTACGTTCAAGGTGTCTCGATTCATGAGGCGCTTGGTTACTTACAAAGTGGATTTAGTATTGAAACAGGCAATAGTAACGCGGATGCCTTGCTTAATCGTGGCGGCATTCAATCTATGGCGTGGATCTTAACTTTGGTGCTGATTGCTCTCGCGCTCGGAGGTGTACTTGAGCAAACACGCTGCTTAGAAACGATCGTACTGAGTATTATGAGCCGAGTCCGCACTATTTTTGGTTTGCAAGTCGCTTCGACGTTAACCGCTGCTGGTACGAATTTGGTGGCGGGCGATCCCTACTTGTCGATTGCGTTGCCGGGCAGAATGTACAGCCAAGCATATCGAGGCATGGGGTATTCCACCTTGTGCTTATCTCGCTCTGTAGAAGAGGGGGGAACATTGTTATCGCCGCTTATTCCTTGGAACGCAGGTGGTGCCTTAGTGATTCAGTCTTTAGGTCTGGGGATCGCACAGGGACATACTGAGAACCTACTTTATATTGTTTGTGCGATTGCCTGTTGGATGTCGCCACTACTGGGCATTATCTATGCGTATTTTGGTAAGTTTTGCCCTAAAGCGACAGAAGAGGAGAAGTTACAGTGGCATACGAATAACGAACTGATAATGACGCTCCCACAGAGCCAAACCTCTCACTTGGCTAACTCTATCAGTCATGCATGATGATGTGTTGGACGTAATGCATTTTATATCGGTGATGTGCGTGAAACATATCGACTTGCCATCGCGTAAATAGTGTTCTTGAACACATCAACCTTTCTAGCCCCGCTCTAAGTTTTAGAGCGGGGCTGCATTTTTATTAAGCCGTAACTTCTCGTTGTTCTGGCACTTTCCTGCGCATTTGCTAGTTTTGGTAATAGGGAATGTTACCCCTTATGCCATTTATCCCTTAACTATGACGTCGAAAACATCATGTAAATAGGTCCTAGCAGCATGAATGATATGTTTGCCCATGAGAATGGTTTTGAAACGGTTTTTAGAGATTCAAAAGATGGTCTTGCGATTCTTAAAGATGATATGTTCGTCGACTGTAATCAGTCGATGCTCGATATTGTTGGAGCATCGACGCGAGAGCAGTTCGTCGGTTTTACCCCATTCGATTTTTCTCCAGAGTTACAGCCTGATGGTAGACGATCTGATGAAAAAGGGATGGAAATGATCAAACAGTGCCTAGATACAGGCAGTGTACGGTTTGAGTGGGTGCATAAAAAACTGAACGGTAATGAGTTTTGGGCTGAAGTGATTATCACGAAAATGGTGCTTAACAATGAAGTGGTTTTACACACTAATTGGCGAGATATCACCGAGAAGAAAACGCTTGAACTGGAAACTCAAGTGCAAAAAGAGACATTTGAAACGTTATTTAATGAATCAGAAGATGGTTTATGTTTGCTGACCACTGAGCGCTATTTTGACTGTAATAAAGCGTTTGTTAGCCTGTTTGGAGCGAGTCGTAAAACAGAGATTGTTGGTATCACTCCTATTGATTTATCGCCCAAATATCAGCCTGACGGACGCCTCTCGGCTGAAAAAGCCGTTGAGATCATCAATACAGCTTTTACCCAAGGGACGATTCGTTTTGAATGGGTACATAAAAAGTTCGATGGCACTGAGTTTTGGTGTGAGATCATCTTGTTCAAAATCACGATTAAAGACACGGAAGTGTTGTATGCCATTACCCGAGATATTTCCGAGAAAAAAGCATTACAGCTTGAAATCGCTGAGCAAAAATCGACTCTTGAAACCCTATTTAACAAGTCAAAAGATGGCTTAAGTATCATTGCTGATGGTGTTTTTTCTGATTGTAATGACTCTTTTTTAACGCTGTTTGGCTTTTCGAAAAAAGAAGAGGTGATTGGTCTAAACCCTTTAGAAGTGTCATCTGAGTTTCAAGGTGAGGGGGGGGAGCCTTCTGTGACGGCGGCGGAAAAGCGCATGTCAGACGCTTTTATCCAAGGCTCAACACGATTTGAATGGCTACATCGGAGGCAAGATGGTACGGATTTTTGGGGAGAAGTGATTCTTACTAAAGTGACGATCAAAGATTCTGATGTGCTCTATGGAATAACACGAGACATCTCTGAGAAGCGCAAATTGGAAATTGAGGTTTTTGAAAGGAATATTGAGTTGAAAGCCTCTAACGACAACTTGGAAAAAAGCATTGATAATTTAAAAGAGACACAGGCAAAGTTAGTCGAGTCGGAGAAAATGGCGAGTCTTGGTTCTTTGGTCGCAGGGGTTGCACATGAGATTAACACCCCCGTGGGAATTGGTTTGACAGGCGTCACTCAATGGATCGATCAGTGCAATGTTCTCAATAAACGTTATCAAGATGGCAGTTTAACGGAAGCCGATTTTGAAGAGTTTATTAACGATGCGCGAGAAATCTCGAATATTGTTCATAAGAACTTAGAGCGTACCGCGCATCTTGTGAGAAGCTTTAAGCAAGTGGCTGTGGACCAAACCAGTGAAGAAGATCGCCAAGTGAATCTCAAACATTATTTCGAGGAAGTGGTGTTTAGCCTTGCGTCGGTCCTGCGTAAATCCAATGCGCAAGTCACGATTGAATGCCCTGACGATTTTATTATCTTGACGAACCCGGGTCTGTTGTCTCAAGTGTTGACAAATTTAATCGTCAATTCTGTTACTCATGGATTTTCTGACCGTCAATCTGGTCAGATTAAGATGGTGATTACAGAGGTAACTAAGACAGAGTTTCGTATTGATTATCAGGATGATGGAAAGGGAATTAGTAAAGAACATGTGCCTAAGATCTTTGATCCCTTCTTTACGACCAAACGGGGAACGGGCGGTACGGGATTAGGTTTGAACATTGTTTACAATATTATTACTAATGTGCTCGGTGGCTCCATTGTTTGCCACAGTACTGAGGGGCAAGGCGCTCAATTCATCATTCAATTTAGTGTTTCTGACCGGATCAATTAAACATGGGCCAAGTGATTGGCCCATTTGCAGTTGGTTGTTTAGTGATAGGGTTACAGCTGCTCTGCTAATACCGCCTCAGCTTCTTTCTGACGTTTGGTTTTCGCAGTGTAAGCGATTGCCATTGCACATACCCAAACTGGCAGCAGATACACTGATAGGCGCATGCCTGGGATCATAAACATGATTACTAGGATGCCAGCTAGGAAGAACAAACAAATCCAGTTAGTGATTGGGTAGCCCCATGATGGATATTGTGTTTTCTCACGAGCTTTGATTTTGGCTAGTTTGAACTTCATGTGAGTAATGGTGATCACAATCCAGTTAAGAACCAGAGCGGATACTACCAGCGCCATTAGGAAGCCAAAGGCTTCACCCGGCATAAAGTAGTTAATCAATACGCAGAAGCCAGTAGAAATGGCGGATACTAACAGCGCTGCCAGCGGCACACCGCGACGGTTCACTTTTAGCATGGCTTTGGGGGCGTTACCTTGTTTCGCAAGGCCATACATCATGCGGCTGTTACTATATACACAGCTGTTGTATACCGATAGCGCTGCGGTCAGGATGATCACGTTCAGCACGTTAGCCACCCAATCGCTGTTTAGCGCGTGGAAAATCATCACGAATGGGCTGCCACCTTCTGCCACTTTTTGCCAAGGGTAAAGAGACAAAAGCACGACCAATGAACCGATATAAAACAGCAGAATACGGTAAATCACTTGATTGGTTGCTCGAGGAATACTTTTCTCTGGGTGCTCTGCTTCTGCAGCGGTAATACCAATTAGCTCCAGACCACCAAATGAGAACATGATGGCCGCCATCGCCATCGTCAAACCGCTCACTCCGTGAGGGAAGAAGCCGCCGTTTTGCCATAGGTTCGCGATGGTTGATGTATCGCTATCGGCAAACACAAGAATGTATGCGCCGTAGGCAATCATGCCAACAATGGCGAGCACTTTAATGATGGAAAACCAGAATTCAAGCTCGCCAAACATTTTTACGTTGGTGAGGTTGATAGCGTTAATCACGACAAAAAACACCAATGCCGAAACCCAAGTTGGAATGTCTGGCCACCAGTATTGAACGTAAATACCGATTGCTGTGAGCTCGGCCATACCGACAAGAATATAAAGTACCCAGTAGTTCCAGCCAGATAGGAAACCTGCGAAATCATGCCAATATTTGCCCGCAAAATGGCTAAAAGTGCCTGCAACAGGCTCTTCAACGACCATTTCGCCGAGCTGACGCATGATAAAGAAAGCAATTAAACCAGCGACGGCGTATCCAAGAAGTACAGAAGGGCCAGCTGATTGAATGGTTTGGGCTATACCCAAAAATAAGCCAGTACCAATTGCACCGCCTAGGGCGATCAATTGGATATGACGGTTTTTTAAGCCCCGTTTTAGTGGAGCATGAGAGTCACTTCCCTGCATTTCTACGATCCTGTTAAAAAGTGAATTCCCCTCAATATTGTTATTGGGTTTCTTGAGGGAGCAATATAACGAACAATCTCTATGCGAATCATTCTGTTATCAAAATGGGTTAGCAAGTCATATGCCATCGTGCTCACTTGCTCTATTTTTGATGAAAATTCGGCAATTTTGCAGAGTTTGGCGACTAACCAGAAGGGATTATGCGAAATATCTTAGATGGAGGGAAGAATGAAAAAACAACATTCTGCACTAAAATGGTGTTATCTTGGATCTATTTGGTGCGTAAATTGCTCTAATGATACATTGCTAATGTATATTAAGAGTAATGCATGCATATTGTGGTTGGGATATTGGAGTTTGGTGCGAAATGTATGCTTGAGGATTATTTGATGACGAGTAGGTTTAAATGCTGAAAATATCGCCATTACTGGCGTATATTTTCAGCGCACGCGCATTAGAACAGATTTAGACTCGAAAGTACAAAGATACCTATCGTACATGTCAGCAAGGAAAATACTGTGGTCACCGCAATAATATTGGCGGCGAGGGTATAGTTACCACCCATAGCTCGCGCCATCACATAGCTGGCAGCGGCTGCAGGAGCGGAACTCATCAAGAAGATGATTCCCAACTCTTGTCCTTTGAATCCGCAAAGAACGCCACCAAGAGTAATAAAGATCGGTGCAAAGATAAGCTTATTCATGCTTGAGAACCAAGTAGGGCCTTTATCTTTGTTCATTGCTTTAAGATCCAGTGACCCCCCAGTACAAAGCAGTGCCAATGGCAGTGTCATATTGGCGAAATAATGCCCGGCATCAGAGATGACTTTGGGGATTGGGATAGAAAGAGCATAAAAGATAAGCCCTGCCACAATGGAAATGATCAGTGGGTTCTTGCGTAGCGTATTAAGCATGACTTTAAATAGTTGAGAGCCACTGTTGTTCCCTTTAGGAGTTAAAGTGATAACGGCTTGAATGTTATACAGCATCGTTGTTGCAGCGACATAAATCGCAGCAAGAGCAACTCCTGAATTACCGTAAGCATTGGCAACATACGCTAAGCCAACAATCGCGGAATTTGAACGAAATCCCCCTTGAATGATGACCCCTTGATCTGCTGCGTTTTTGAAAAACTTCTTGGTGGTAAATGTCGAAAAGAGAAAGAAAATAATGTTAGCGACAACACCAAAAATAACAAAAGACATGCTGTTCGAAAAGTCGTGATTGGCTTGCACAATGCTCAAGAAAAGTAGAGCGGGTAAGGTTACTTGAAACACGACTTTTGACGCGACATCAATGAAGTTTTCATTGATGAGTTCTATACGCTTAAAAAAGACGCCTAGTGCAAGCATAAGGCAGGTTGGACCGGTGATCGAGACTGAAAAAGCCAATTGGTCTAAAAACGATGGCATGGAGAATCCTTTCAACAAAGACGAACAAGCCCAGTGACGTGATTAAATGGTGTTGTAACAAACAGAAAACGTTACTGGGATAAGAGCTAACAAGATGATGCGTCAATTTTTGCATAGAAGCGAAATCTTTAACATAGCTAAATTGCTATCTCGATGATCAAATCAGTAACAAAAGGAAGAAAATGTCGTTGATACCGTCTGTAGCACGAAAATGGCGATAAATCACATAAATATTGCATTTGAAAATATAATTAATTGAAATGAAATAGATAAAACTAATGGACGTCAAGTGTGTTTATAAATTAAGCAGCTGAAAAATGGACAAGTATGCTTATAAAAGGTTTATAAAAGGTTAATAAAAGGTAAATTAAATTACTGTTATCCATATTTGAGCTGTTTTCATTGGTTACTTTGGTTATTGTGATGTTAAATAAATGCTATTATCTTGATAAACTTAACAAACTTAAGGTCATTTTTATTCTATAAATAGTGCGGTCTGTGAACTTATAAAGGCAATAAAGCCATCTTCACAAGGAAGCATAATAATGAATAGAAACGACAGTGTCCCTCTACCTACGAACACGCGGGAATGGCTGATTAACCGCAATAGCTTAATTGTTATTGCCGATATGGTGCTGTTTGCCGTGCTTTACTTCACTTTACCCTTTGAACCTAAGGTTGTCTTAGGGCTAAGTATCTTGGCCTTCATAGCAGTTTTATGGCTAACCGAGGCGTTACACGTCACGATTACTGCCATTTTGGTCCCTGTTATCGCCGTTTTATTTGGTGTGTTTGATACACAATCGGCACTGAATAATTTCTCTAATTCAACCATTTACCTATTCCTTGGTGGTTTTGCATTAGCGGCAGCGATGCACAAACAAGGGTTGGATCAAGTCATTGCTGATAAGGTGCTTATCTTAGCCAGAGGGAAACTTAAATCTGCAGTATTTATGTTGTTTGGCGTGACTGCATTGCTCTCTATGTGGATCAGTAATACGGCCACGGCTGCGATGATGCTACCTTTGGTTCTAGGTGTTTTAGCCAAAGTGGATGGCAAGCAAGGACACAGTACTTATGTATTTGTGCTGCTAGGGATTGCCTATAGCGCGAGTATTGGCGGTATTGCAACATTGGTTGGTAGCCCACCGAATGCTATTGCTGCTGCGGAAGTCGGATTAACATTCACAGAGTGGATGAAATTTGGCTTGCCTGTCGCTGTCATTATGTTGCCAGTCGCGATGGCTATTTTGTATTGGGTGACCAAGCCAGATCTGAGCGGCAGCTTTGAACTAAACCATAAACCAGTTGAGTGGGATAAAGGTAAGGTGGTGACGCTATCTATCTTCTGCTTGATCGTGTTTATGTGGATTTTTAGTTCACCTATCAACAAGATGCTCGGTGGTTTTAAAGCATTTGATACGATCATTGCGCTTGTAGCCATTATTCTGGTGAGTTTTGCGCGAGTTGTGCATTGGAAAGACATAGAGAAGACCGCAGACTGGGGCGTATTGCTCCTGTTTGGGGGCGGCATCTGTTTGAGTAACGTGCTAAAGCAGACTGGCACCAGTGTTTTCTTAGCGCATGAATTGAGTAATTTAATCTCCAACTTAGGCGTATTCTGGATCGTTCTTATCATTGCTGCGTTTGTGGTATTCCTTACTGAATTCGCAAGTAATACTGCGAGTGCTGCCTTATTGATTCCTGTTTTTGCTACCGTAGCGCAAGCATTTGGCGTTTCTCCAGTATTGCTGTCAGTGCTGATTGCGGTTGCGGCTTCGTGTGCCTTCATGTTGCCAGTAGCGACTCCGCCTAACGCAATTGTGTTTGGTACGGGTCATATCCAGCAAAAAGAGATGATGAGAGTCGGGCTGTATCTTAACTTCGCGTGTATTGCACTATTAACGATAGTAGCCATGTTGTGGTGGTAATTACTGCTAAGCAATAAGATCAAAAAAGCGGAACTGGTGTTCCGCTTTTTTATTAGAGGTGAGAAAGAACCTTAGTTCTTGCTCAAATAAGCTTTGAAACGAGCACGAGTTTGCGCATCTGCTTTGTTGTACCAGAAATGCAGCATCTCTTCGGCAGTGCTATCACCAGGTTGAGCGGCTGGAGCAGGCGCTGGTGCTCCAGAATAATTAATCGCTGGTTGAACTACGCCAACGGAAGCAATGCGACCACTGCGGTTATATTCATCGATTTCATCACGGAAGTTACGGCCGATCTGCATGCCTTCTTTAATCAGTTTATCTTGTTTAACACTGACGGCTTGACCAGATTTATCCGTCAGAGACCATTGCATGCTTTTAATGTTTTTCTCTGCATCTTTGATATCACGATACTCAGGCAACTGGAATGACAGCGCTTGGTTTGTCGCAGAGAAGGTTGCCACAATAGGATCGCTTTCGGTTGAATAGCGTTCTTGGCCTTCAGAAAATACTGGTTGGTAGCGGAAAAGGATTTGATGTTGACCGTCTTCGAGCTCAATTGTTTTCGTTGCAGATAGAAAGCTACCTGATTCGTGAGGTTTTGCACCATCCACGACTAGAACATTCACGTTACTTGGAACTTCAATTGATACTTTTGCTTGTGCAGAAGCGGCGAATACCATAGCCAAAATACATGGTAACGTCTTGATTGTATTCATTAGTTTTATCCTTTTTATCGCATACGCGTATAGGGACAAAAGAGTGCCGATCATTGATGATAAAAGCAAGCCTTGCGATGTTAAGTTAGCGCCAAATTCATCAAAACTTCATCTTCATTCACACTCTGTCACGTTTTATTGTTAATACGATTAGGTGTGAATTGGTCGATGGGCAGTTTTGTTGCATGGCTGAGTGAACAAACTTGGCATTTATGACTCCAACCCAAGAGAGCGACTCCATAGTGATAATAAACCAATGACTTTTAGCAAAGTGGTGAGCTTAATTGGCATTTACACTGTAAAATCTTACGGTTACTGATGAGATATAGAGAAGGTTGTTAAGGTATGAAATCGATGTTGCCGTTGCTTTATCGTGAATGTATTAAGCAAAAGTGGTTATTGAGTCTATCGCTTTGGCTTTGTGTGGCGGTAGGCATTATGGTTTACCTTGTAATGACTCAGAGTCAGTTAGCGACCAATTTTTCATTGACGATGAATTATTCCGGTGATTTCAATATGGAGAGTTTAGGCAAAGGCTTATCGCCTGAAAGTCTTGCCATCTCTGCGATTGGTATGTGGTCACTTTCCCTCAGTTTTTTGTATTTGGCGAAGACGCTGCGCCTTACGAAATCATATTACGGCGGGTATAAAAGACCCATAGAGTTGCATTTAGTAAAGCTGCTGTTCGCTTTCGTTATTATTCCATTTTCTTGCATACCACTGCTTTGGGTCATGCATTATCTGCTGTGGCAATTGGCGGATCTATTGGGAAATTGGCAGGCTATCTCTGTTTTTCATCAAACAGCGTACCTGTCAGCGCACTATGTGGAACGCATACTCCTTGCTGGCTTGGTGACGGTTCCTGCCGGGCTGCTGGTTTTATGTGTCTCGCAACGTTCCACCGCACCGCTTCTTCTACTGTTGATTTTGGCTTATGCGATTAAATGGTTATCTCCCATGTTAGTTGGCACCTCATGGTTTAGCCAATATGTGGAAGTGGTACTTGATGCGCCTTCCAATGTGCTCGATGGTGCGAGTATTGGGCACGAGTTGACTCAATTTGGTTTTGCTTATGGGGTTATTTATCTGGGCATGGGCATTATTGCTGCGTACGTTAGTGTGCAGCGATTACGAAATGTCACCCGCCCTGAGATTTCATGTAAATAGCGTGGATAGGGGAGAGGCTATCTTCAATGTTGGCAAGTAAGACAGTGATAGATATTTATCATGTTTTGCTAATATTATTGATTTCTATGATAAAGATGGCCATTTTTCGTTAGTCGAGTCGCATTATTTCACGGTCAGAAAAATATAATGGCAGTAGATACCTAACTGATATTGTACGGTTATCTCTGCCATACGAGCTAAACGTTGATTGTTTGGGTATTCACATAATAACAAAGAGACCCAAATAGGAACGTAGATGTTAAAAGCCATTTCTTTAAGAACAAAGCTCGCGGTGGCTGCGGGGTTTGCCATCATCTTAGGTGGAGTGATTGTTGAGTCACTCTCTTTTCGCGCATCGTTACAACGTTTGAATGAGCAGGTAGACCAAAACGTACAAAGCACGATCGCCTCATATAACCAATATGTCACTGATTGGTTGAAATCAAAGGAACGTTCACTGACCTCTTTAGCGAGTGATGTTCAAGCCGATCAGATGGTTAATCAGCTTATCCAAGTCAAAAAAGCGGCAGATTTCGATAACGTATTTCTTGCTTACCCAGACGGTTCGCAAGTCAATGCTAACCATGTTTCCCTGCCACCTGATAACAATGACCCACGTCGCTGGGGCTGGTATATCAATGGGAAAGCCAATCCAAATCGTGTCTATATGGATAACCCGAGCGTGGCTGCCGCTACTGGGGCAAATGTGGTTTCCATGGGGAGAGCGATGACCATTGGTGGTCAGCAAGTGGTTCTCGGCGCGGATATGGAAATTACCGATATCCTCAACACCATGAAGCAAGTCATTTTGCCTGGTGTTGGCGATATGTTTATCGTCAACAGCAAGGGCAATGTCTTTACTCATCGTGATACCAAATTACTCAATCAAAGTGTCAGTCAGCTAGGGATTCGCTTTGAGGATATCCAAAATAGTGTGGCTAAAAAGGATGATGAGTTCGTTGATATTCAAGGTAAGTCCACGTTGTTGTATGCGAGCAAAATTGCCAATACCGATTTAACCAGTGTGGTGGTTATTGATCGTGATTCCTTGGTCGCGCCTTTGTTTGATGCGCTTTGGGGCCAAATAGCGGCGACATTGGTCGTGGTGGTGCTGTGTGCAGTGTTATTCAATATGCTGTGTAATGTCTTGCTCCGCCCATTGAAAAATGTGTCAGCTGCGCTACAAGCGATCGCCAATGGTAATGGGGATCTAACCGTGCGTATTCCCGTTGAACATCAAGATGAAATCGGTCACTTAGCAGAGAACTTTAACCAGTTTATGTCCAGTTTACAGGAGCTTGTTCAACACATTAGACAGCAAGCCGATGAACTGACAGGTCAAGCTAACGAGGGCTCTCGCAATGCCAATCGCTCGGTTGACGAATTGGGGTTACAGCAGCAAGAGGTGACTTTAGTCGCGACGGCTGTGACCGAAATGGCATCAGCAACGCAAGAAATTGCGGCTCACGCGGAGCAAACTGCTCAAGCGGCTCAAGCGTCAACCAATAGCTCTGTTGAAGGTTATCAGTTGGTGGGAAATTCTCGTCAGTCGATAAATCAATTGGCGAATGAAGTGCAGCACGCAAGTAATGTGATCTCTGAACTCAATCAACATTCCCAAGAAATTTCTGCTGTTCTGACCTCTATTCAAGAAATTGCTGCTCAAACCAACCTGTTAGCTCTGAATGCGGCGATTGAAGCGGCTCGAGCTGGTGAGCAAGGACGAGGTTTTGCCGTTGTAGCAGATGAGGTTCGTATTTTATCTCAGCGGACGCAAAACTCGACCGATGTGATTAAATCAACCATTACTACGTTACAAGACAGCACTTTAGAAGCGGTGCAGATCATGGAAAACAGTGAAGCTTTAGCTCAAAACGCGGTAGCCGATGCGGATAAAGCCACATCGTCTCTTGAGCAAATTAAAGCGTCAGTGAGTGAGATTAGTGACATGGCAACGCAGATTGCGACCGCGGCTGAAGAGCAGACTCATGTCACTGGTGAAATTACCCAAAACATTACTGCCATCAAGGATGTAACGGATCAATTGGTGTCTGGAGCGCAAGACAGTTTAGGTCAATCTAAAGCGCTACATCATCAAGCTGAGCAACTGCAAGAGAAAGTGGGCATGTTCAAATTGGCTTAATTGCATTAGTCCGAATAACAGTCCGAACAAATTCTCTTTTGAGTGGGCCTTCAGCATTGATGTAAAAATGCTGGAGGCCTTTATTTTTGCTGGTGATTAAATGATCATCTTTTGTGGTTAGGCTTTCTAACCAGTGAACTTGTATGAATATTGCCATCTGAGAGAATATTGTTCTAATTCTCGCTATGTGATAATGAAATCCTTTAATTCAAATTAAATTCTCGTTATGTAAGAATAGCGGTTTGAGGTGGTGAACAATAAAGGCTAAAAAGGACACATGAAAGAATCTAAATCTGCTGCTAATCCAGTAAATGAAAAAGCACTGCAGTTGCTGATGCAAGTTGCAGTTAATGATGAGCCAGTGCCGGCAAAAGTGCTGAGTGAACAACTTCAAGTGCCACTAAGCAGCCTTTACCGACATCTGAAATTGCTTAAAGAGTGGAACTTAATCGAAGAAAGTTCGCACGATAAAACGTTAATTATTGGCCCTGCTGCTCTGTTGCTGATGAGAAGTTATGAAACCAGTCAGCACAGTCTAGACGAAGTTGATGCTGTATTGACGCGTCTACAGAAACAGACGGGTGAGATGGCGGCGTACATGGTGCCAGTAGGTTATCGGGCGCTGTGTGTGAGCCAAAAAGAAAGTATGCAGGCGCTTCGTTGCAGCTTCGTCCAGGGGCAAAGTCAACCATTGCTTCGTGGCGCCTCTTCTAAAGTGATGTTGGCGTATATGCCCGCTCAGCGTTGTGAAAAAATTCTTCGTTATTTTGGCGAAGATAGCCATATGGAGAAGTGGCAAACTGAGTTAGACAAGATACGTCGTCACGGTTATGCCGTGAGTACATCTGAAATCGACCCCGGCGTGTCTGGTATCAGCGCTCCGGTAATGAAAGGGAGTAAGTTGATCGGTGCGATTTCCGTGATGGCTCCAGCCCATCGCGTTGAAACACATAAGCAACGGATCATTTTACATGTGTTGCAGGCCGCGCGAGCGTTGCCACCAGAAAGGTAATTCAGTAAGGGTAATGTCATCATGTTAAGTTTGTTCAAACGCTACCGCTTGAATCGTCATCCAGTTTCTCACGTCTCACCATTTACGTTTTTAACCGTATGTGAACGTATTAAACCTATGTCGCTGGTGGAGTTTGAAATTGCGCAGCAGAGCTTAGAGTTTGCGTCGGATTGGTTGTATCAACAACAAGCCAACCCACAATATTCAGATGCTGGTCATATCATTCTTCGTGATGATGCGGATTACCGTTACCAAGAAATCTTATCTCGACACATGGCGATGAGTTCGGTGCCTGTTGTACTGGCCAACTGTCATGAATTGTTATTGGAGGCTATGCCTGTGCTCTCTGCGGAAGAGGGAACTTTAGGATTTATCCATATAGGCAATAGCTTTCAATTGAAACAGACATTAGATCCGCAGTTAGGTTCAGCCTACCATTTCGTATTATCTCGTTATTCAAATACCCAATTGTTTTGTATCGGAATAGATTCAGAACACGAGCCGAGCCATAGTTTTGAATATGCGGAAGATTTGGGGTGCGACTGGTTAACTGCCGATGAAAGTGGTTTTGGATATCGTAGCCAACTTAAAAGCCAATTAAGTAATTATCTTGACCATTGTAACCAAGTCGTTCTGACTGTGGATCTAGCCTCTTTAGTTCCAAGTAATGGCATTAGCGAGAATAAAACCTTAGATAACCAGATGGTGATTCGTACCATTATTCAAGCGGTTAACTCAGGTAAACTGAAAATGATTCAATTGGTGGGGGCGAAAGATAAGTTGATCTATTCTCGCCAAACCAAAGAGATCATTGATGAATTAGGTCATTTGTCCGCTGAAGTGATGCACGTTGCATAAGCCATGTTTGTGGCTGAGTGGGCGGAAACCGTTAAGTAGTTTGTATTGTTAAACGGGGCAATGCAAAAATAAACTCCCTCAATTTGAGGGAGTTTTTTCTTTCTAGTAAGCAACAAACGATTATGCAGCAACCATCTGTTGGGCAAGAACTTTTCCGCTACCTCTGATCGCATCAACTTTCTCTTGAAACGCTGCTGATAGTTTCAGAATTTTGCTGTCAGGATGGTCAGCGATAAAGATGACTCTTTGTTTCTCATCACTCATTTCATCCCAGTAGCGATGAATATCGCGTGAAAGATGTAAGGCGTAAGCGAGCTTAGGCGCTATTTTTGCTTGGATCGGGTCATCAAAATGACCGATGGCATCCACCATCTCCTCAGGGAATTTCCAACTCTTTGCCAGCATGGCTCCAAGGCGTGGTGAGGATACGCCTAACACCTGCTCTTGCACCAGCAATGGATTTTCTCCCGCTTTGACCCGTTCAGAAATGACTTTAGCTTGTTCGGGCAGTAAAGAGTGGATCATGAGTTCACCGATGTCATGCAGCACGCCAGTCGTAAAGGCTTCACTGGAATCTAACCCAATTTGATCGGCGATTTTTTTGGTGATGAGGGCGGTTTCGAAAGTATTTGTCCAATATTCATCCAGATCCAATGTCTCAATATCTGAGAAGGTATTTGACAGTACCGAGGCAACCACTAGCGTTCGTAC
This sequence comes from Vibrio porteresiae DSM 19223, assembly GCF_024347055.1. NCBI lineage: Bacteria > Pseudomonadati > Pseudomonadota > Gammaproteobacteria > Vibrionales > Vibrionaceae > Vibrio > Vibrio porteresiae. Next base: position 1,825,299 of record NZ_AP024896.1, on the reverse strand, counting down.
CGATTCCATACCGACTCGGATCAATGCATCAGAAACGGTGTGCACATCTCGTTGTCCACCGAAATAGGCAGAGTTGGCCATCCGCAGAAGACGAGCACTCAATATTTGTTCTAATTCCATCTTTTGCGAAAGATGTTTGAAATTAATATCTTCTTTGTTGACTAAATCAAGCAGGTCTTGAAGTACCTTCGATAATCTTGGTAACTCGTTTAAACGAGAAAGCAATTGAGTTTGGATCATGAGTGGTCTCCCTCATTTATTGGCTTATTTAATATAGGTCAATAAATCAACAACTGACAAAATAGAAAAGATAATCAGGTGATAATTCGCTGATCTTGATTGCTAAATACCCATAAATGGTCAAAGACCACCATTTACATTGATGACGAATTGCAAGGACTAACTAAAAGGGATTAGTGACTATTGGTGATGTATAGAGGATTTGCTGAATATGACAGGGATTTTACACATAGTTGATAAAAAACCATTGGCAGGCGTTTTACAATGCTGCCCTTGTCTATGGGGAGAAGTCTTATGTCACTACACTGGCGAGGAAAAAGAAGCAATTACGGTTTTTTAATACTTGGCTTTTTTGCAGCCTTGCTAGCCCCGATCTCGTATTTTTTGTTTCCGATTAACTTAATGGGATCTGTACCCGATTGGCTTGGGGCGACAATGACCTATGTTTCGCATACGGCCGCGGGTGTGGGTGGTATAGGAACATTAATCGTATTTCTCATCTGGTCATTTTGGCGTTCGCGCTATACCCCGTTAGAACGCATCAATTTTATGCTGCAATTGGGCGTCCTGTTACTTTTGGCCTTGGTGTTAAAAACGGGCATTAAACAACTGACGCACAGCCCGCGGCCATTCACTTACGCCATGACACAAGCGTTGGTGCTCCCAGAGCCTAGTCACTTTTATAAACTTGATGAGGCGCAAAAAGAACTGGCGCTTGAGCGAATGGAAAAGAAAGTCTCATCTTGGCGTATCATGAATTGGCAAGGGGAAATGAACTATTCATTTCCGTCGGGTCACACTGTGTTTGTTGCCATCTGTTTGGTCTTTTTTGGCTCCTTATTACTTGAGCAAAAGCGTTATGTGAGTGCGGACCTGCTTTTGATCTGGGGATTGCTTGTTGCGTATTCCCGATTATGGCTGGGGATGCACCGCCCGGAAGACCTCTTTGGCGCAATTGCCTTAGTTGCCTTTATCTATTGGTGTGTTCCCAAACATTACCCCGTTGAACATCCCAAATTGCAGCCGATTTGGCGCATGCTGCGCATTCAGTCATAGGACTGAATAAACATAAATATCCTAATTAGATAAAACAGAAGGGAGCGATAAACGCTCCCTTCTGCTTTGGTATTTTTACTTTGGTATTGCTAAGTCGCTTTGATGTTCTGATGAATAGCATACAGGCTTCTTGATTGGCATCAACTTAAGCAATTAAGCTCGATACCACACCGATTAAGCCACCAAATACACCGCCCCAAACAACGAGCCAACCTAAGTGTTCGCGAATCATTTTTTGCACCATCTCTTTAACCAATTGAGGGGTTAATTCGTTAAGGCGCTGTTCAATAATACTTTCAATATTCTCTTGAATTGAATCTTGCATTGATGAAGAACTGAGTTGCTCTTTTAACGCGTTTTTAACGGATTCGCTTTGGCTAATGTCACGCATTGACGCTTGCATTTTTTCCACAAAAGGCTGCTTTAACGGTTGTAAAGCATCAGTGCCACCAAACATAGCTAACATGCCACCAAATGAAGATTGACTGATCACATCAACTAGAGAATCAAAGGTTGGGTTAAAGTCGACACTGGTGATAATCGGTTCCAAATCCAATTTCTTATCTGCACCTTCCTTATTCAGGAAGCGTTGAATATTTTCAACAGTGAAGAACTGTTCCATCATCAAGGTCTTGATTGCTGCTTTAAACGCTTCAAAACGTGCTGGTATAACACCTGAACCATAAAGGCCAGGTACTTTCTCAAACAGCATGTGAATCGCTAGCCAGTTGGTAATTGCGCCAGAAAAGGCGAACAGACCCGCGTAAAGACATAACGAATTATGGGTGTAATAGCCAGCACCCAGTAGCACTAGTGAAATCACATTGGTCATTAAACTTTTGTTCATTGTCGATTCTTTTGAGGATGAATAAATTAATGCTTTGGATTTTATGAAAAAATGACCGTTGGGAAAAGGGATTCTCAATATGGTTTTCTCTCTAAGAGCAATGAGTGTTGTTATGATGTGGTGATGAAACTCATGATAAGAAAAAGCCGCGAATGAACGCGGCTTTGATTAGGAACGATCGATGAGTTTGGCACAGGACGACGAAGGCCAAAGCATCATCGATCGTATTGGATGTTCTGCTTAGTAAACTAACTCTGGCTCAACCATTTTTTGAGTTAGACAAAGAACGTTATCCAGACCTTTCAACTTATTCTCTTTGAATAGCAGATCGATTTGCTCATCATTAAAGTTGTCAGTCTTATAACCGATGATGTGCATTACATCACCTGGTTGTAGAAAGTTCTCTTGACCCCAATCGGTGTAGTTTGGCGCGCCAGTGTAAAGAATCAACTCTTCTGGATAGCCGTGTTTAGCAAGTACCGGTAGGATTTGGTCAAACATACCGTGTTCTTGTTGACCATTGATCGCTTCTACCATCCACGTTGATAGGGCATCACCAAACAGTTTCATTTGGTCAATTTTCAATGGTTGAGTCGCCATGTGTTGCTTACCATCACGCTCGATGTAAGACACTAGGCTTAGCGTATTTAGGCTTTCTAGCTCATCCAGTTCCCACCATGTTGGGTGAATACCTTTAGAGTTTTCGCCCCAAGACTTACGAGTACTGATTTTGGTTGCGCCTTCAAGGCTACGAATCGTTACATCGTTACCTACAGTGATACGATGAGGAATCACTTTAACAACTTGGTTATCTTGGTACTGAATGGTGTACTGAATAACGAACTCAGGCTCGATATCAACTTTGCTACCTTGGGCTGGGTAGAAAGTGTTGCTACCGTTAGTTAATGAGCTTTTGTTGTGATCGATAACGAAGATACCGCTTGGTACTTCAGATTCGTGAACATTTTCCGCACTGGAAAGGTGGCCAAAGTAATTACCAATGACTCCAATTGTAATAGAACTCAAAATAACTCCTAAAACTAGATCTTAATAACAACAAAATTCTCTGCGTTCGAGGATTATTTTTATCCGCGATATAGGCATGATTTTGTCTTGGTTTTAATAAATTTAAACTAACATAATTTGTTTAAGTTTTTATTGTAGTGACAATAAAATAAGTGCGTACATTATCACATTATGACGTGGTTAAAACGTGCTTTATGAATTTTATGGATTTTATTCTATTTTGGAGAGAGATTAGGCTAAAAACACTGGTTTAAAGTGCAGCTAGAGGACGGAGTTAGAAGATTACACTATTGTTCTACTATAAAAACATAGATAGATCGCACTTTTATCTTGTTCTGACTAACTTGTATCGAATTCCTGAATAATACCGAAATATATCGTTGTTTATTCGGCTGTATAAATATTATTCAGCTCCTGTAACTTTTCGCTATTTTACTTCTATTTTCATTATTTGAGAATATGGTATTGACACTGAATTTATGAAAATAGAAATCAGGTATCAATAAACATTAATCACGCACTCGTTTTGGGAGTGATGAATCAATATTGTTTATTTAAATGAGTCGAACTTTAATTGTTGCTCTTTAATATGCAATTGATTGTTTTTATCAATAAGGGTGTTTGATGTGCTGTAGCATTATGTAAAAATAAACCTGTGTAAGCGTTTACAATGATTTTGTCATAGCTGAAGAATAGCTTGGGTTACAGATAAGTTACTAAAGTGACTTATGTCACTTTTTTCGGAATTGGAAATTTATGGTTTTTAATTAAAATTAATATAAAACAATAAGTTAATTTAGATGTTGTGTGGTGAAATAGCCTTTTCATTGTTGTGACTGATGTTACATTTTGTTGGTTTGGAAACGTTTACAATCCCTGCCGTTACCTCATGACTATTACACTAATAACAATAGGACCAAAATAATGTCGAACATAGAACATGGTTTGGGATTTATCGACATCTTGGTATTCGCCATTTATGTCGCAATCATTATCGGGGTTGGCCTCTGGGTTTCTCGCGATAAAAAAGGCTCTCAAAAAAGTACTGAAGATTATTTCCTTGCGGGCAAATCACTGCCTTGGTGGGCAGTCGGTGCCTCGCTAATTGCTGCTAACATCTCTGCTGAACAGTTTATCGGTATGTCCGGTTCCGGTTTCTCAATCGGACTGGCTATCGCCTCTTATGAATGGATGTCGGCGCTTACCTTAGTTATCGTGGGTAAATACTTTTTACCAGTGTTTATCGACAAAGGCATTTACACCATTCCTGAGTTCGTAGAAAAACGTTTCAACAAACAGCTAAAGACCATCTTAGCCGTGTTCTGGATCGCTTTGTACGTATTCGTTAACTTAACGTCTGTTCTGTATCTAGGTGGCTTAGCGCTAGAAACCATTTTGGGTATTCCTTTGATGTACTCCATCATTGGTTTGGCTCTATTTGCGCTGATTTACTCTATTTATGGCGGCCTATCAGCTGTGGTTTGGACCGACGTTATTCAAGTCTTCTTCTTGGTACTTGGCGGGCTATTAACCACTTACATGGCGGTGAACTTCATTGGTGGTACCGACGGTTGGTTCGCAGGTTTAGATAAGATGATTGAAGCGGCTCCTGGTCACTTTGAAATGATCTTGGATCAAAGCAACCCGCAATTTGCTAACTTACCTGGTATCGCGGTTCTTATCGGTGGTCTTTGGGTCGCTAACTTGTATTACTGGGGCTTTAACCAATACATCATTCAACGTACGTTGGCGGCTAAGTCGGTTCCTGAAGCACAAAAAGGGATTATGTTTGCGGCGTATCTAAAATTGATCGTGCCATTCTTGGTTGTGTTGCCTGGTATCGCTGCATTCGTGATTACCTCTGATCCTGCTCTTATGGCTTCTCTTGGTGATGCAGCACTGCAAAACATGCCAAGCCTTGCTCATGCAGATAAAGCCTATCCTTGGTTAACTCAATTCCTACCTGTTGGTGTGAAAGGGGTGGTATTCGCGGCATTGGCAGCGGCTATTGTTTCATCTTTGGCTTCTATGCTGAACTCTACTGCGACCATCTTTACCATGGACATCTACAAAGAGTTTATTGCTCCGAAAGCGGGTGACCACAAACTGGTTAACGTCGGTCGTGTAACGGCTATTGTTGCTCTTGTTATCGCCTGTTTAGTTGCGCCACTGCTAGGCAACATCGGTCAAGCATTCCAATACATTCAAGAGTATACCGGTCTAGTTAGCCCTGGTATCTTGGCGGTATTCATGTTGGGTCTATTCTGGAAGAAAACCACCAGTAAAGGCGCCATCATCGGTGTTATCGCATCCATTCCATTTGCGCTGTTCTTGAAATTGATGCCACTGCACATGCCGTTTATGGACCAAATGTTGTACACCTTGCTTATGACTATGGTTGTGATTGCATTTACTAGCCTAAGTACATCTGAAAACGATGATGATGCTAAAGCAATTTCGCTTACATCGAAGATGTTCCATACCGAACGCAGCTTTAACCTAGCGTCGTATGTCATCATGATCATCCTAGCTGTGCTGTATACCTTATTCTGGTAATCGTTCACTATCTTCTCGACCAAGCCCCAATATACACTATTGGGGCTTTTCTATTTTTAGCGGAGGAACTGCGGGATGGAATCCACGTTGTTACCCAATATTGTAGTGTTTCTACAAAACTTATCGCCTTTTCAACAGCTTTCCCATGAGATCCTGGAAAACATCGCCAGCGATATCGATATTCTCTATTTAGGTAAAGGAGATAAGTTACCCAACGACGATTCACATCAACGTCACTTATACATTGTTCGAACCGGTTCTGTGGAACAGCGATTCCCCGATGGTGGATTGCGTTCTCGCCTTGGTGAAAATGACCTGTTTGGTTTTAGCTTAAACACGGAAGATGAGACGCCGGCTTACCAAACCATAGCGCTGCAAAACACCCTCTTGTACCGTTTGGACTATGCCTCTTTGCTCAAGGATGTCGCCGAGTATCCAGAAGTTACGGAACAGCTCGCTTTAAATGCCAATATGCGTATGCAGTCGAGCTTACATGTGCAATGGAATCAAACAGATAAAGGGCTATTTTTTGAACCGATTGCAAAAGTTGCTAGCTCGAAAATTGCGATAGCCACACCGCAAATGACGATTCAGCAAGTCGCTCATTTAATGCGTCATCAACTCAATTGTACTTGTGCAGTGATTGTCGAGGACGATCAGTTACTCGGCATGATCACCGACAAAGACATGACCAAACGCGTTGTCGCGGAAGCGGTGGACGTCTCGCTCCCGATTACTAAGGTGATGACCCATCAACCGTGGACAGTGCGTCAAGATGAGCTGGTCCTGACTGCGGTGGGGATCATGATGCAAAACAACATCCAAAACCTACCGGTGGTGAATGAGAAGCATCAAGTCGTTGGTCTAATTACCCCGCAACAATTGGTATTGCAGCACAGCGTTCAAGCGATCTTTTTAATTGAGAAGATCAGTCGAGCGGAATCCGTGGACGAATTGGTGCCTTTGGCGCTTGAGCGTCAAGCAGTGTTTGAAGCGATGGCTCATGCCAATCTACCGGCAAAATTGATTGGGCGAGTACTTAGCATGATTTATGACGCGTTTACCCGTCAGATCATTCATTTTGCTGAGCAAGCATTGGGTAAAGCACCGTGTGAGTATGTGTGGCTTGCCGCTGGCTCTCATGCTCGTGAAGAGGTTCATTTAGGGTCTGACCAAGATAACGCGCTATTACTGGATGACAGTGCCAGTGAGAGTGATCGAGTCTATTTCAGCCATTTTGCGATGTACGTTTGTAAAGCCTTAGATGAATGTGGTTATGCTATTTGTTCCGGTCGTTTTATGGCGGCAACACCGAAATGGTGTCAAACGCAACATGTATGGCAACAGTACTATCGTAAATGGGCTTCGAACCCTGAATACGATTTGCTGCTTAATTTGACGGTATTTTTGGATATTCGCCGTGTCTCAGGCAGCGAAAAGCTGTTTCGTCAGCTAGATGATTTTCGCTTAGAGCAGGTTAACGGCAACGTGAAACTGATGGCAGCGTTAGTTCGTAACACATTACGTACTCGTCCACCTTTGGGGATTTTCAATAATTTGGTCCTTGAAAAAGATGGTAAAAATGAAAAGCGGCTCAATATCAAAAAAGCAGCGGTGAATTGCTTAGTTGATTTGGCACGCATTTATGCGTTGCACGAAGGTGCTGCTAGCCTTAATACCGAGGAGCGTTTTCACGATGCTTGGGAAAAAGGAGTCGTCAACGAACACTCCTATCAGGATCTTATTGGTACTTATCACTTTGTTAACCAACTGCGTTATCGACATCACTTGGAATGTCTACGTAAAGGGGAGGCCATTAGTAACTATCTGATGCCTGACCATTTTAGTAGTTTTGATCGCCAACATCTTAAAGATGCATTTCGTATTATTTCAGGGTTTCAAGACGCAATAAAAATGAAGTTTGGGAGCTAGAACTCATGTGGCATTGGTTTAAACCGGATGAATATCGCCAACTCGAAATGTTACGGTCACAGACGGTAACCGATCCGTTATTGACGCCTTTTTTTGATTTGCCATTGCCAGAACGAGACCAAGATATTCGCCTCTGTGACACCTTGGTTCTCGATTTTGAAACCTCAGGATTTGATAGTCAGGTCGATCAAGTTCTCAGTATGGGCTGGGTGGCGATTCGCCATGGTCAGGTGCAGCTTAAAACTGCGCAGCACCTGTTGATTGCCAATCATCATAAGGTCAATCCTGAAGCAGCCAAGGTACACCATTTATTGCCAGAAAGACTTAGTCAGCAAGGTGTTGATATGGCTTTGGCTTTTAGTGAACTGCTCCTAGCGATGCAAGGCAAGGTGGTGGTGGCTCATGGATGTGTCATAGAGAAGTCCTTTATCCAGCACTATTTACTCCGCCATTATGGGATAGAGCGTTTGCCTATACTCTGGGTAGATACGTTAAAGATTGAGCAGAAGCGGCAAGCTCTGCGTAAAGACCGTCCCGATTTTCGTTTAGCGGCGGTCAGAAAGCGTTACGGATTGCCCGAATACATGGCTCACCATGCATTGGTGGATGCGGTTGGAACTGCGGAGCTTTATCTTGCTCAATTACATGGGCTTTTTGCACAAGAAAAAGCGCCAGTAGAGGCGGTGTTAAAGTTTTCTCAGCCTTAATTCTGGGTGTAGTGAATGGATAGACAATAAAAAAGAGCATTGATATCAATGCTCTTTTTTCGTTACGTTGGGGGCGATTAGTTAAAGTCGAGATATAAGGTTCGATCTTTAATCGTCACATCCGTTTTACCTTCAATCGGTGTTTCCTGCTGTTTGTAGTTCACCGTAATGGCTGAATCAGGCCAGCCTAACTTGTAGAAGTATGGACGGATCATGTGATATTCCAAATTCGCCAAGTTATCGAAAGTTTTTGAGCCGGTTTTTTTGTACAGCCAGTCACTCATTTTCTTCTTATCGACGGTTGCCACAATGTGGTCGTATTGGCCTTTCGCATCGATATAGTCATGAGCATCATTGCCCGCAATCACCTCTGCCATAAAGGTGCGTGTTGCGTTGTATTTGGTGTTGTAACTGTGGGTTTGGAATGCCAGTGGAATCATCAGTAGGATGATATTCACATAGCGTAGCCACGGTGTTTTCACCAAATAGATCACCATCATGATACCCAGTGGGAGCGTAATGCCAGAGCGCAACGGAACGTGTACACCCAAGACCACCACACTGGCATAGATAGAGATAATAACGGCAAGGAGCACTAGGTAATATTTAATGTTTTCTTTGAATGTGATTAGCGCAATACCTAATGCTGGTAGGTAGAACCACGCACTAAGTTCAGCAATATAGTTGGCGTTACGCGTAAAATCGCCAGCGCTTTTATCAATGTTTGCCCACAGTGAAGCCACATCATGTAATGGGCTCTCTTTACGCCATGTTGCCATTTGCATAAAGTGCGCATTGCCTTCAATCAGCCAAGTGTAGAGATACACCAAACCATTACCGACGGCATAACCTAATACGTAGCCTGCAGCCCACCAAAGCATGAAGACCAATAGCTCTTTGTAGGTGCCTTTACGTATATCTGCTAGGTAAATCAGTGGCATAACAAAGTAGAATGCTGGGTAAGTGGCGAAAAGTAATACGCCAGAAAGCAACAGCATTTTAGGAATAGAAATGCGTTCACGGTAGTAACTGAACACTGCCAGCATGAAACAGCCTGGTAGCAACGTCATTGGCCATTTGAACAGCATAGTGAAGTAAGGAACGTTCATCACGGTCATCGCAAAGAACAGTGCCAGCCACTTATCCTTTTTCAGTGCCATAGACACGTTGTAGCCAAACATACCGATGAATAGGTAACACAAGGTGTTGGCAAGCTGTGCGTTTAGATCACGACTGAATTCAAATAACGCAAAGTTAATCCAGCGACCTTCAGAGGTGAATTTACCGGTGTAACTCGCCATATAAGGCAAGGCGTCATGAGCAATGTTAACTAAAACAGAGATATACATATTATGTGCTGTGACTGCGATGCAAAGGAGCATCACCACCGCACGTAACACACTAAAAGCGTTGATCGAACGGTTTTCATCCATTGCTAAGCCAAATAGACTGCTTAGGTTGAAACCCTTTTTGAATATTCGTTGATAGCCTAGATAATTCATAATCATTGACACAAATATGCTGAAGAATTGTCCAATATAAGCGTTCAAATGTAGCCCTGTCACCAATAAGTATAAGGTGAGAGTACTTGCGCCTAGTGAAGACAAATTCACCAATAAAAACGGTAAAAATTGTCCCGACTTACGCTTGCTATTAAAGACGAATCCTCGGTTGAGTAAGAAACTGCATAAAACGCCGATGCAGTATGCCAAGACAGATGCGAGAAGATAATTATGCAACTGTTGATATATTGCAACAAAAGAGAGGTAAGAGACGGCGGTATTAAAACCGCCGACAATAAGAAATCTCATTTTTTCTTGCAAGTTGGTACAGATGAATTGATTAACTTGAGCGAGACGTTTCATCATCGTTTTTCTGCCCTAAGTTTTTCTTCACAATATACAGTGGACGGTTTTTCGACTCATTGTAAATTCGGGCTATGTACTCTCCCAAAATACCGATTGAAATTAACTGCACGCCACCAATAAAGAGCATTGCCACCAGCATAGATGCCCAACCAGATTGCCAATGGTCTGTGGCTAAACGCACGTAGACGGTATAAAGCAACATCAACAGAGCAATACCAGAAGAGATAAATCCCATAATGATCGAGAGCTTCAATGGCTTAACTGAGAACGAGAGAATTCCGTCTAAGCCAAATTTCAGCATTTTACGCAGAGGGTATTTGGTTTCACCTGCGAAACGAGCATTACGCTGATAACGGATTGACGTTTGATTGAAACCAATCCAGCTCACCATGCCGCGAATAAAGCGGTTTTTCTCTGGCATCGCATTAAGTTGGTTGACCACTTGGCGGTCCATTAAACGGAAGTCGCCAGTATCGAGAGGAATCGAAACCTCTGATAAATAGTTCAGGATACGGTAGAACCATTTTGCTGATGCCAGTTTAAAGCGCGATTCGCCTTCACGGTTCTCACGAGTACCATAAACAACGTCGTAGCCTTTTTCCCACAGTTCAATCATGTCTTTGATTAAGTGGGGTGGATCTTGTAGGTCGGCATCGATAAGCACTACGGCATCACCGGTGGCTGCTTCAATACCCGCACTGACGGCTGGCTGGTGACCGAAATTTCGGGAAAATGAAATTAAGCGCACAATTTCATGTTGTTTGCTGTAGTTAAGAAGCTTTGCTTCTGTATCATCCGCGCTGCCATCGTTCACGAAAATCAGCTCGAACTGATATCCTTCGATACTGTTAGTGACATTAAGGAGTTCTTCTACTGTGTAGTCAATCACTTCACTTTCGTTGTAGCAAGGGATGACGACTGAAACCGTTTTTTGCATATTCGTTACCTACATCATTTCCCAATCGGGATGCTAAATAATAACTTGCTAAACAAGCTTTTGAACAGTAAAAACAAAGAGTTATACCTGTTATTTTTCACTTTCTGGTTGACGATTGTCTATTTGTTGTCAAAGCTTGTTGCGAATTATTTATACAAACAATAAAGAAATATTTATTCATTCAGCCAGAAACTACCAGCCTATTTGAGCAATTTAATATCAGGGGAAAAACAGCGTTATGTAAATAATCTGCCACAACTTAGCTGTCGGTTTGTTTTTTATGTAACTTGTTGATTATTGAATTGAGATAATCAGAAATGAATAGATAGGTAGGGTAACCAGGTCACTTTTTCGGCCTGTTATGGTGCGTGTTATTTCATCCATAACAGCGACTTAGCTTGAATTTCCGAGTTTGTGCTAAGTCGCCATATAAATGGTGTTTTACTCTCTATGCTTTGTGTGAACCGTCTTTCGTTTCAGCTTTAGGGTTAAAATAGAGAATTGACATAGAAACGGGTAATTGCATCCGCTCTTTTTCAATATCTTTACTCAGATGATTATGCATATCGTTGGTATCGCACAGCAGCTGCCAACGTTGATTGCGATCGCTTGGCAAGCTAAACCGAGCTGGTGCACGGGTTTGGTTAATGAGATAAAGCAGTTCCTCACCATGTTCACCAATACCTAAATGCAGTGCCACACTTGAGAGTCGGTTCCAGTCCTCTTGTTGCATCATCTCGCCATCAACTCGGCGCCAAAAAACGCGGTTGTGGTTACGTCTTTCGCCACTGAATGCGCGAATAAAAGGCACCATGTAGGTTTGTCTGGCTTGAATGAGTTTACTTAACCAACGTCGAAACGCATTTTTAGCTAGGGTCTCTTCCCAGTTGATCCAACTGATATCGTTATCTTGGCAGTAGGCGTTGTTATTCCCTTGCTGCGAGTGTGACAAAATGTCAGCAAACAGGACATGCGGAATCCCGAATGAAAAGAGCAGAGTGGCTAACAGGTTGCGTTTTTGTCGTTCACGCTTGCTCTTGATCGTGACGTTAAAGGTTTCTCCCTCTTCACCGTAGTTCTCCGAGCGGTTATCGCCATGACCGTCACGGTTCTGCTCACCATTAGCTTCGTTATGTTTGTGCTTATAAGACACCAAGTCTTGCAACGTGAAACCGTCATGATAAGTGATGTAGTTGACGGTTAATTTAAATGGCCAATTCGCGGCGCTATAGAGATCGCGAGATCCCATCAGACGTGTTGCCAGCTCTTTCAAATAACCACTGTCTCCACGCCAAAAGCTACGGGCAATATCGCGCAATTTATCGTTGGTTTCATTCCAGCCAAACGGAAAATTCCCAACCTGATAACCGTTAGGACCAATATCCCAAGGTTCGGCAATGAGTTTAACCTGTTTTAAAATAGGATCTTGAGCGACCGCTTTAAAGAAAGCGGCATCGCGACTGAAGTTATCCCCATTACGACCTAAGGTTGCCGCTAGGTCAAAACGAAAACCATCAATGTGATAGGCTTGTACCCAGTAACGTAGGGTATCCATAACCAAGTTGAGTGATGACTGCGATGACAGGTTGACAGTATTACCGCAACCCGTGAAGTTGGCAAAGTGAGTCCCATGAATCAGGTAGTAATTGGGGTCTAACGCTTTGAGATTGAAAATTGGACCATTTTCTCCCCCTTCTGCCGTGTGGTTATAAACCACATCCAGAATTACCTCGATACCCGCTCGATGTAACTCGCGAATCACGGTTTTTAACTCGTTAACCGCATCATGATGAGCGTATCGGGGATCGGGAGCCATAAATACATATGGGTTATAACCCCAATAATTCACTTTGTTCATTTCTAGCAAATGAGGTTCGTGCATGCAGGCGGCGATTGGTAGCAATTGCAAGGTATTGATCTGCTCATCTTTATAGAAGGTGAGCATTGCCTCGCTAATCAGTCCCAGATAGGTGCCTTGATCTTTTGGGGCAACATCAGGGTGCAGTTTGGTCGCGCCTTTGACATGGGTTTCAAACAACACCATTTCATCAAGTGGACGATAAGGCTTTTGAACGCCTTCCCAATCAAATTCTTGTTCATCAATCACCACACATTTGGGGAGTGAGAAGCTTTGCTTTGAATCAAAAGGGGGATGGTAACTCAATGGGCCTGATAGCGATTTTGCATAGGGATCAGCGATGTAGTGCGACTCTTCATTATGCTTGATCAGGTAGCCGTAACGTTGGCCCGCACGAATTTCAGGGACAAAAGTATGTACGACCCCAGCATAATGATGCTTGAGTTCAACGGTGCGGTAACTGTCATCTTCATTAAATAACACCAACTGAATCTTGGGGTTCGCTGGAGCGTAAATCGAAAAGTTGCACCCGGTTTTAGAGAGAGTCGCACCCAGAGGGTAAGGACGAGAAACCATATCATTCATACGCTTATTCGATGTTGTTATTCCGTGTTTGTCACTAACGCCAACTGTCACTTCTAGTAAAAGGCTTTGTTTTTAATAGGTCAAGCTCGTTGTCTAAAAAATGACATGCGAGCAATAGATTGTTTGGCCTAGCACAATGGCAGTTTTATCGTAATGAAGCGGCTATAAATCTCATTATTGATGATGCGAGCCAATGACGAATGCACAGTGAGTTCTATAATAAATATGAAACTAATATAGCCTAATCACAGAGAGATTTTGTCTATCCTCGTTTATCCATCTTTTTAGCATGGGACACGAATAAATAGCCGAAGGTGTTTCTACCGATCAAATTGATGTTTTCTCAACAATGAAACATCGATAACATAGTGTCCGTAATGATTAAGGTGAATTTTACCTTAGATGCTTGGTTTACTAGGCTGGAATAGTGGAGCGACCGTTTATGAATGCGATGGACCCAATTCATTTGCAATCTATTGATACTTAAAATGGTAAAAGTGAATCGGAGAGTGACAAAAAATAGTTTGTTACGGATTTTTTTTACCATAACCAGCAAAACCAAGAGTGAAACCTAAATTGATAACCATTCGCTTCTGCCACTTTAATCAATACTAAGGTAGTATAGAGCGGGCCGATAAATACACAGTCAGTGAGAACGTTGTAAGCAAATGGTTCTTATTGAATAGAGAAAGAATACAAGCAGATGAATACCATTGGGATCGCCATCGGGGTACTTGGTCTTTCGCTTATTTTAATTTTTGTTTGGATGATTACGCTATCAATGCGTCGCCGCCGGATGGAAGATGAAAAAATAGCGAAAGAAGAAGCCTATCGCCGGGCACTACAGCGAATGCGGGATCAAGAACGTAAAGAGCGGCTGTTTAAAGCTGAGTCTGGTCACATTCCTACCATGCTTTATCTAGCCAAAGAGGCTGAGCGCACCAACTACAAAGAAGCTTTTTTCTGGTACGAAAAAGCCGCCCAAATGGATAATTTAAATGGGATGTATGGAGTGGTAAGAATTTGTCGGCGCATGAAAGACGACTTGATCTTAAAAGAAAAACTCCATTTCTGGGAAACGTATATTCGTGCCATTGAAGGTGATTTACACGCTAAGTTAGATGCAGGTAAAGCATTAATCTATGGTCGTGGTACCGACGTCAATGTGGTGAAAGGCTTATCACTGATTCATGAAGCGGCCGACCACAATATGATGGAAGCGATCATCTTTATGGGCGATTGGAGTGTATCGAAAGACAATATTTCTCAATCACCAACCGACTCTACCTACTGGTATTACAAAGCTGCGAAAATGGATGATAAGGTCGGCATGATGAAGCTGGGCCTCAACTATTTGAAAGGCGTTGGTGTCTCTATCGACCATCGTAAAGCGTGTTATTGGCTTGAGCGTGCTTCTGAGCGAGGCAATGCTGAAGCGATGTATTACGCTGGTGATGCTTGGATGGATTACGGTGTAAACGGTAATGCGATTTCATACATTTGGCTCTTTTTATCGGCATACTTTGGTTTCGAACCGGCTAAATTGATGCGTGATAACGTCGGGACCAAAATTGGGGTAGATTCTGTGGTGGGCTTGCAATCCTTAGCCAAACCACTCCAAAAGAAAATTGCCTCAGGTGCGGTACACCCCCATTCGATCATTCGCGCACTTAACAAGCTTTATAAAAGGCCTATCCCGATTCCGCATAAAGGGGAAGAGGTGGATGATGGTGAAATTGTGGAAAGCCCCTCTAAGGATATCTTTGAATCGTTAGATGAAGATATGGAAGCGTATAAACAAGAGAGTGAACAAGGCAATATCAACGAGGTGGCTTCTTTGGAAAAAGATCACTATGAAGAGAGTTTTCAACCACAAAAATCGGTTACTTTTGATTACACGCCACGCTAATCATTTCCTCAATACGCAAAAAACCCGAGTCGAGCTCGGGTTTTTTTGTCTGTCCTAGAACCAAATTCAGCCGTGATTAGTCTTCCGCTAACTCATACTCTTTTTTTTGCTGACTTTGGCATACCGCTGCAGTGAATACTACGTCGGTTGAACTGTTAAGCGCAGTTTCCGCTGAGTCTTGAATGACACCAATGATGAAGCCTACTGCGACGACTTGCATTGCGATGTCGTTAGAAATACCAAACAGACCACAAGCAAGAGGAATCAGTAGCAGTGAACCACCGGCAACACCGGATGCACCACATGCTGAAATCGCAGCCACTAGGCTTAGCAGTAATGCGGTCATCAGATCCACATGAATGCCTAAGGTGTTGACTGCAGCTAACGTTAGAACTGTAATCGTAATAGCTGCACCACCCATGTTAATGGTTGCGCCTAAAGGAATAGAAACAGAGTAAGTATCTTCATCCAAGTTCAATTTACGGCATAGGTTCATATTCACTGGAATGTTTGCTGCGCTTGAGCGAGTGAAGAACGCAGTAACGCCACTTTCACGCAAACATTGGAATACCAATGGATAAGGGTTTGAACCGGTTTTAACGTAAACAATCAGAGGATTGACGATCAGAGCAATGATACCCATCGCACCCAATAGCACAGCGAGTAGGTGTAGATAGCCTGAGAGAGCTTCGAAACCAGTGCTAGCAAAGGTCGAAGAGACCAAACCGAAAATACCAAACGGTGCTAGACGAATGATGAAGCGAACGATCTGAGATACGCCGTGGCTTAAGTCTTCAAACAAGCCTTTGGTGCTCTCTGATGCATGGTTCAGAGCCAAACCAAGACCGACTGCCCACGCAAGAATGCCGATGTAGTTTGCATTCATTAGTGCACTTACTGGGTTATCAACCAGTTTGAACAGCAGTGTTTGGATAACTTCCAAAATACCTTGTGGCGGCGTTGTGCCTTCAGCACCTGATACCAGCGTTAGCTCTGTTGGGAATAGGAAACTTAGCGCGACTGCAGTTACCGCTGCAGCGAAAGTGCCCAAAAGATACAAAACGACGATAGGTCGCATATAGGTGCTTTTGTTTTTATTTTGATTTGCGATAGATGCTGCGACCAGAATAAAAACGAGGATTGGAGCTACGGCTTTTAACGCTCCGACGAATAGACTACCAAGTAAGCCTACGCTTTTCGCAAAGTCCGGTGCTACGTTCGCAGCGAGGATACCAAGAATGATACCTGCCAGAATCTGAAGCACGAGATTACCTTGCGCAAAACGACTTAGTATATTGTTGCTTTGCATAGTTATCCCTGTATTGAATCAATTGTCTGTCTTTCTTTTTAGTGCCTGCCACTAAAAGTGGTCAATATTAACGTTACCAGACATTGTGTCTAGGTTTTATTGCTCCACAGCAAAAAAAATTGCCTATATAGATTGGCGAAACATCTTTTTAGTGAAATGTTAATGAAATGTGGTTGGAACGCTGGTGTGGCAAAAGTAAGAATGACGCTAAGTTATGCGTTCGTGAGCGAACGATAATGAGGGTAAATAGTGAAGTGTCACAGAAGAGAGAGATGAATAAAAAGTCACTCAGCGCTTTTGGCTTTCATGTGCATAAAGTCGGTAACTAAGGTAGTTACAGGGACGCGAACAGCGACTTGCTCACCATTTTTAAATAGCAAAGTGACATTGATATGGGTATTGGTTTCTAACGGTTTGATAAGCCCAAGCAGGACAATTTGATCGCCACTGGGTGAAAGTTCTAATGTGCTTTGTGGTGCGATCCTAAAAAAAGGAGCATTACGCATTTCATTCGCTTGACCACGGTTGACCGCGGTACGTAATTCCACTTTAGAGGCCGCATCAGTTTGAGCGGCAACGAGATAGCGCTCTTCTTGGGTATTGTTGATCAACTGTGCGTAGACCGATGCGCTCAAATCGTTCGCTCTGGTAGCATTCACATAAGGTTGGATAACCTTAATTTCTGCAGCAAATGTTGATGTGCAAAAGAGTACGGTCATTAGTACCAAGGTTCGATTAAGGCGTAACAGCATAGTCGGTATCCACCACAGGACGGTAAGAGTCTAAAACGCCAAAAGCATAGCATGAGCGAGCAGACATTTGTGTGAGAGAGCGTACAGCAAAAGGCAGGGAATTTCCCTGCCTTAATTGTTACGCATTATTTGGAAGATTTTGCAGCAAACTTCTCTAAGCCAAGCACTAGGCCAATGGCACACAGCATCAAAATGATGGCAATGAACAACTGTGATGGTTGGGAAGTGATGGATTCAAATTCAAACGGAGACAAGTTGTGTTGTAGTAGTGGAACTTGTTCACCGTGTGAATTGGTGCGCCAGCTAATGGTTTCTTTCCATGGCCAGATTTTTGGCAAGGTGCCAAGCATTAATCCAGTCAGAAACATTAAGGTGGTGTCGCGATGACGTTTGAGTAGCCATGATAGCAAATGAGAGAAGCTTAACAGTCCAAGCACACATCCGCTCGCAAAGAGCGCCAAGGTGCTTACTTGCATCGCTTTGACGGCACCAAGAATCGGTGCGTACATGCCTAATAATAGGAGAATGAAACTGCCTGAGATACCAGGAAGAATCATGGCACAAATAGCCACTGCACCGCAGATAAGAATATTAATGCTGGTGGGTTCCATCGAAATAGGTTTTAGCACAGTGATGCTGTAAGCCAAAGCAACACCGATAAACAAAAAGCCCCATTGAGCCCACTGTTTGTGTTCTACCTGCTTGAGCATATGGTACACAGAGACCACTATCAGGCCGAAGAAGAAGGACCAAATTGGAATCGGGTGGGTGACCAGCAGCCAAGAAATGAGTTTAGCCAGGGTGAGAATACTGGTCAGGATGCCTGCAAACAGTGATAACAAGAAAAAGAGATTGATGTGGGAGCAAACTGCTTTAAACCCTTGTTGTTTCCAAAGGCGAATCAAACTTGGGTTAATCCGACGAATGCTTTCTAGCAGCGTGTCATAAACCCCAGTAATAAAAGCGATAGTGCCACCAGACACGCCTGGGACAACATCGGCTGCTCCCATTGCGATGCCTTTTAGGTAAGTACTTAAGTAATTCATTGAATACCTTAAACATGCCAAACTGAGAGCAGCAGTATAGCGAACTTTTCCTGCAGTGACTGCTTTGTCATGACGGCTTTGCAAAGAATTTGCGAAACAGCAAAGCGAGTTATTGCAAAATGCAAATTTTGCTTTTGCGTTTTGCAATAATAAAGGAAGTATTAAGATTGAATTGCGCTTTTGTGAACAAAAAATAATCTAAAAGAGGTATTAAAAAGTTGGCACGCATACTGCATATATAAATATGACCCTTATTAAAGCCGAGGGTCACCTAGCCAACTGACGTTGTTAGTGAATAGCATTGTTCACAAAATATCTAAGCCAATCGTGCATTATTTACGATTGGCATTTTTTTATCTGAAATTTGGGTTTTAGGTTAGCCGAAAGAGAGTTTGCTACCATTAAACTTGAGTTTTTTCAGTAACATCTGAACGCTTTTACGTCCTTCCTCATTAAAGCGCAGCCCATAGAGTAGGTTGCGACCAGAGTGTCCTATATTACAAATCAATCCATCAAGAGGCGGTAAATCGAATTTGCTTGCAGCAGCATCACTCACTTGCAGAGTTAACGGTTCGCCAAGATAAAATTGATGGCCGAGTTTAGGAGTGGAAAATTGGCAGCCATTTTTCGACAGGTTACGAATTTCGCATTCGCGCTGGGTCGCTGAACTGATGATCCGTGCGGCGATTTTGACGTCATAGCGCGGTTCTTTGCGCAGTTGACGTACCTTCATTGATTGAGGAATGGATAAGGCGACGAGAGGAAAAGGCTCACGTTGAATAAACTTAATTTGGCTTCGAAAATGAATTATGGCGCCAAAACCTCTTTGACCAATGGCTTTCGCGTTGAGCCAAAATCCTTCTTGAAAATAATCATGCCAGTCGTCATAAGAGATTTGCGGTGGTTCGATGAAAATCACAGAAGATGAGTGTGGTCCGATAAACTGTGCATGACAGTAAAATTTTCGACCCACAGGCGTAGTAATATTGAGCGTAATGTCACTACTATGTTCAATAAGCTCAAGAGCTTCGCTACTGTGTAAAGTCGCTTCTTCGGTTGGAGAGTGTGTGCTATCAGCCAAATCAGTCAGCTGGGAATCCATTGATTCATTTTCCTTGGTTTAATGCAGTGCTACTTGAGTCGAATGCCAAATAAAATGCAACCACAAAACTCGTCGTGATGGAAAGTACCAGTGGTGAGATGACGTTGTTGTTGGTTACGGTCACTGAATATATATCATAACGTTCTGATTAATTTATGAAAGGAAAAATTCATGTCACATAATTGGGTACATGATCAAGAATTGCAGCGTTTTCGCGTTGCGCTAGAGCCTGGCTATGAGGCGATTGTGCAATATCAGTTGGTCGACGGGGTCGCTTATGTAACCTCGACTCGCGTGCCTGATGAGTTGCAAGGTAAGGGCTATGGCAAGGTAATGATGGAAGCGGTGTTGCCAGAATTTGACCGATTAAAGTGGAAGATAGTGCCTAAGTGCAGTTACGTTAAGCACTACCTTGACCGACATGCAGAGTGGCAACACTTAGTGTTCTAGTGACTCAGGTTGTCCAGACCGATTCATGTCCTGAGGTGGTTTATGTTGTTCAAGCACCTCAGGATGGCGGTGAATTTTTTCGATCAAATCCCTATCTCTTTGCGAAAAATAGATGTTTTCAGCAGCTTGGCCACGTAGTTTCATTGTTTCAACAAAATCCTTCATCATGGTCACCCTAACTTATTTTGTTCGCTAACTCCCATCTCTGGGTTTGGCTTCCCACCGCATAGGATAGGATTACACTCAGTATAGTTACAAAATTGTTAGTTCAAAGTGCTATTTTGTTAATGAATGTGTGCTTAACGGCAGGTCTTTAAGGTCAGGCTTACGACAGCATGGTCACTGGCTTGGGCATCTTCTTCGAAACTTGGGTTGATGAGATGCTTGTCCAGTACTTGATAGTGGAAAAGTTCAGCGCGAGGAAAGTCCGATAAGTTATTCAATTCCCAGGAAAGTAAGATGTAATCTAAGACACTGCCTTTAGCGCCATAATAGTGAGTTGCTGGACGCGACCAAGGCTCTTCATGATACCAAGTCGAACCTGCATCAATCAGTTGGTAAGGGGCGATTTGGCGTGGTTCATCAGTTTTAGGATGAGCATGAATATTCAACGCGGCCAATTCACTGTTGGCTAAGTGTTGATTGAAATCTCCCATGAGCACAATAGGATGGGCGGTCTGTTTCTTACGCTCAACGATGGCATGATGCAATAGGTGGCATTCCCAACCTCGCTGGATAGTCGATAACCAGTTGCCCAAACAGTCTTGTTGCCAAAGGTCTAGTGGGCTGTTGGTTTCCTTCTCATCAAGATCTAAAGCGTTATCGATGGGACGTTGGGATTTGAAATGAACGACATACACATCAATTGTGCCCAGCTCTGGCAGTGTGACGGTGGCGCGTAACGGCTGACGGCGATAATCGGGTTGCTCTTGTGTGAGTCTTTGGGGATAGTCAACGGCGCTGATTTCGTCGAAAGGAAAACGGCTGGCTAGCGCGACAACTGGTGCGGTATAGAGATAACCCTCTTCAACGGTCGGAGCGGCTATCGTGGCAAAATGGGGAAAGCCCAATTCCAACATTTGTTGCTCAAGCTCTTCACGACTAAACACTTCTTGGAAGGCAATCACGTCCGGTTGTAACTGTTCAATTTGTTTGGCAATCCATTGCTGCTTCTTAAGCCATTGGTGCTCTTCATAGATGTTGTGAAACTCATAGCACGCATTAGGTGGTGCAACGTAGTTGAGCAAATTCAGCGTTGCAAAAGTGAAGTTCATGAATAAATCCTATGGAGAGAAACGTGTGACAATCAAGAGCGGCGAAAGAGCTTTCTTACTCAGAAGTGTAGCCATTAATCCATCAATAATGAAAAAAGGTCGCAATGCGACCTTTTTTCTTAAGATGCGAAAGGATACCAAAACAGCTCGGTTTGCAAAACCCGTTTGGTGATCGCAAATACTACAACCAAAGCCAATAAGATTAACCAGATATAATCGGTTTGGGTCATTGGCTTGAGGCTATACCACGTACGACTTTTCTGACGACCAAATCCACGCAAAGTCATTGCATTGGAGATATCTTCTGCGCGATCAAGGCTAGAAAAAATCAGCGGACCAAGTACCTTAGAGACATTTTTCATCCGGGTGAAAAAGGGGGTATTGGCTGAGAGATCCACGCCACGTGCTTGCTGCGCATGCATGATATTGACGAAATCTTTCTTCACTTCCGGCAGATAACGTAGGGTTAAGCTTACCGCATAAGCAATTTTGTACGGGATACCTAATCGATTGAGGCTGGCTGCAAATTCTGTTGGGTGAGTGGTAAAGACAAACACCAACGCAATAGGAAACATCGAAAAGTATTTGAGCGTCACCGTAATCAAATAAAACAGTGTCTCTTGCGTTAGGCTGTACTGACCAGGAAGCGTGAGCAGAACATGTGCACCTTTTAGATACACCGAGCCTTGCTGTGGTGCTAACAAAAACATAAAGAGGGCGTTCATTAACAGCACCGTGCCAGTACCAAGCAGTAAAGGGCGATAAACCGACAT
The DNA here is from genome assembly GCF_024347055.1 of Vibrio porteresiae DSM 19223. NCBI lineage: Bacteria > Pseudomonadati > Pseudomonadota > Gammaproteobacteria > Vibrionales > Vibrionaceae > Vibrio > Vibrio porteresiae. The sequence goes on along the minus strand of NZ_AP024896.1, from coordinate 1,803,072 downwards.
TGGCACTTTGGTCACTTTAAGTAAAATGAGTCCTACTGCCAGTAATGAGCCAATTAAGCGCAGATCAAATGTGGTCAACACCACGGTAATCCAAGCCATAAACAGCACGAATTTTGTGATGCCATTGAGGGCATGCAGTGGCGAACCGGTATCGATATAGCTGATACCGAACTTCATCTTATCGCTTTTCATAGTGCCGCTTTCTCATATTGAATGAAGTGAGTCATAAAGTTCAGAGGGTCGGTGTTACCTAATCGACAAGAGAGCTCGTAAAGACTGGTGGTGCTGAGATTGGCTTTAGCCAACAATGACGGTTGAGTAAAGACTTCCACCATGGCTTGATCTGCCAACAAACGGCTGTCTGCAATCACGACTGAACGAGTGGTGTACTCCAATACTAAATGCATGTCATGAGAAATGATCATTACGGTGATACCCAGCTCTTTATTGAGTTTTTCAATAAAGGTCAGCATCGCGGTGTAATTGCGATAGTCTTGCCCAGCGGTGGGTTCATCCAAGATGAGCAGTTGAGGCTCCATTACCAATATAGAGGCGATAGTAACGCGCTTTTTCTGTCCGTAACTTAATGCTTCGATTGGCCAATGGCGATATTTGCTCAAACCACACAGAGCAAGCATCTGCTCGACTTTTTGTTCAATACTTGCTTCATCATCGCCGCGATTACGCAGGCCAAACGCCACTTCATCAAAAATCATATGATGGGAGATCATATGATTGGGGTTTTGCATTACGACGCCAATCTTCTGGCTACGCTCAAAAATAGAGAGGGTCGATAAATCAACACCATTCAATACCATACTGCCCGCATCGGGTTCGATAACCCCCATAAGCAATTTGGTGATAGTGGATTTGCCCGAGCCATTTTTGCCCAATACTGAGAGAAACTCGCCGTGGAAAACATCAAAGGAGAGATCATCCAACGCTTGGCGTTGTCCATCGTAGGAGTAACTTAAACCACGCACCGATAACAGGGGCGATTTAGGCTCTGATACCTGTTGCTTCAAAGGCTGTTGTGCCCATTGGGTCAACGCTGATTGATAAGGCTCAAGTACCAATTTAGCCAAAGATTCAGGATGATGTTCTGCTCGGATCTCACAGCCTGCCGCTTTTAACGCAGATAAATAAAGTGGCTCGCGAATACCATGTTTGGCTAACAGATCGGAAGTGAGTAGCTGAGCAGGGGTCATATCAGCAATGATTTCACCTTGATCCATCAAGATAATGCGGTCGACTAAACGATGCAGTACATCTTCAAGACGATGCTCGATAATGATGATCGTTTTGCCAGATTTTTGATGCAGTTCATCAATGATTTCAATCGTGCGTTTACCGGATACGGGATCAAGTGAGGCGAGCGGTTCATCAAACAGCAGCGTTTCAACATCATCCACTAGAATACCGGCTAGCGAAACGCGTTGCTTTTGGCCACCAGACAAATCATCCGGAGCTTGATGCAGCAGTTGTTCAAGGTCGACCAGCTGCGCAGTTGCTTTTACCAGCGGGTACATTTGAGCTGGGCTCAAATTCTGGTTTTCTAGCGCGAAGGCAATGTCTTCACCCACCGTAAGACCCACAAACTGGTTGTCGGTGTCTTGTAATACTGTACCCACTTGCTCAGTAAACTGATCCATGGAAAAGTCGGTAGTGGCTTGACCATTAAAGGTGAGACACCCTTGTATCTCACCTTTAATGCTGTGTGGAATTAACCCGTTTAAACATTGACCTAGTGTCGATTTACCACTGCCACTAGGTCCAATGATCACGATTTTCTCGCCTTGCTCTATCCTTAGATTGATGTTTTTCAGCGTCGGTTTATCCAGTGACGCGTAACGAAAAGAGAAGTTAGAAAACTCGATGGTCATGCCCGATTATGCCTCGGTCAAATTGCGGCTTTGTTTGTTGCGTTTTGCTAGGGCTTTCAGAATGAAATAACCCACAATAGCAATAAGCACGGTGTTGCCTACAGAGACGATCGCCATTTGTGTGTACACTTTGGCATCAGGTTCGCCGTAGAGAATGCTATCAAGGAAGGCTGAACAGCCGTAACCGATCACATTGCCAGCAAGCGCAAGACCTACGAACAAAATGAAATCGCGAATCGGGAATAGACCTTTTTCCAAGTTACGTTGCGTGATCGATGGGAACATTCCCATGACGAAACCAACGATACCTGAGCCTAATACCCAAGTGAGCCATACGCCCCATCCAGCAAAAAGATCCGTTACCCAGTGGCCAATAAATCCGACTAGGAAACCAACGAGTGGACCAAACATAACCGAAAATAGAGCCAGCACAGCCATCGCTGGTTTGAGTGTGGTATTAGCAAAAACAGGAATACCAAACATCGGCAGTCCACCAATACCATAAAGAGCGGCACCAATCGCAATCACTACAACAGTTTTCGCGGAGAGATTCATAACGGATCCTTTGTTTAAAGAACGATTATTACAATCGATATATTTGCTGACTGTAAAATTAGGGGGCGCATTATATACTCAACTTTGCTCAAGATGCTATTTGTTCACGGGATTTCCTGTATGAAATTTCCCCACTTAACGGCAACTTTGCGGCTCTAACTGTGCAAACGAGAAAGGTTAACCTTATTTAAAGCAATCCGTTGCGTATTAAGTCACTGTGGTGTGGGCTAATCGTAACGACTCTAGGTCAAACCTATTCCGAACACACTTGGTTGCGCCCGTTTGCTTTGGCTCGGTATAGCGCTTTATCAGCGCGATAAAAAGTGCGTTGAGTGTTCTCACCTAAGCGATGCAGTGTTACCCCAATACTGACGGTTAAGCGTCTTGAGCCGAGCACCTCTCGCCAATCAAATTGCTCAATGTTGTTACGCAGCTCTTCTGCCTGACTCAGTGCTTGGTCTAGATCGACTTTTTCAATGATCACCAAGAATTCTTCGCCACCAAAACGCACGCAATGATGAGTGGCTTGGTTGAATAACTGCAAAATTTGTGCGGAGACATTCACAATCGCTTTATCCCCTGCAAGGTGGCTTAACTCATCGTTAATCGATTTAAAGTGGTCAATGTCGACAACCAAGAACGCGAATTCTGTCTCATGAATCAAGAGGTCTTTTAAGCAGCTTTCCATCCATCGACGGTTTTTCAATTTGGTCAACGGGTCGGTAAACACGTCCTGCTGCAGTTGTGCCACCGCGTGTTTCTGGCTTTCTGTGGTCTCTTTGAGCTCTCGGTTTTCCATTTCAGAGAGAATGAGTTTTAACTGCAGATCAAATCGAGCTAAACGACGCAGTTGGTTCGCTCCCAGTTCCGCAATAGGAATTTGGGAGATTAAGTTTGATTCGGTTTCAAAGCCCAATTTTTCGTAAAACAGTGACTCTTTAAATAAGCCTTGTTCTGCATAGATTTCGCTGTAAGCGCGATAAAGCTGAATTTTTAGCTCAGGCTTACTGTGGTGTTGTAAACGGCGTTTGGCATTATCGAGTAAATAATTGGCTAATGCCGGGCGATCAGGAATCAAGCAGCGGGCTTGTTCAATCCGACTTTTACACGCAAACCAGTTAGAACGGATGTTACCGACGGCATAGGGAATGTTAGCCAAAATACGCAGGGCGTCAGTCTGACGACCTTGCTGTCGATACAACTGAGATTGATACAACATGATTTGCCCAGTGAGCAATTTGTCGCTCACCAAAATCGACAGTTCTTCACACTCTTTTAGTATCTCGCGCGCTGCTGTCAATTTGTTCAGTGCAACGTAACAGCTCAATTTGTGCAATTTGTAATGCAAACGTAAGCTGCGACTCGATAGCGCGTGATCAACATGATCGATTTTTTGGTAGTAACGCAGCGCTCGATTGGCATCACCAAAACTTTCGCACAGTTTGCCCATACCCAAAATGGCACTGGCGTAAGTATCAATGTCGCCATGTTCGATAGCATATTGGGTGATGCTAATAAATTCTTGCAGTGCACGACTGTAGTCACCGCTCGTCAAATAACGCTCGCTGAGAGTGCTTTTCGTCATCAGCACCAGGTCAGAACGTTCGGCATGATTGGGTCCTGCGTTAGTTAATAGACGTAGCGCTTGGTTGAGCTCTGTAATACTTTGCGAAAGTCTGTGTAGGCTTAACTGATGTTCTGAACTGATGACATAACACAACGCCTGTTCATGCGGTTCGGTTGCTACCTTAACGCGAATCTCACTCCACATCTCAATCGCGTCATCACCTGCGACCGTTGTAATGTCGTATCCCGCTTCTTGCACTTTGTTTAACAGCGCTTCCATTAGCGATCTCCCATTATGTCATCTTCCAGCTCAAGCTGTTCAAGGGTAAAAGGGAAGGTCAACAGATCTTGAATCATGATTGTTGGTAAGTGAGGTGCCAACCCTTTGCGCTGCCACGGATAAATGGTGGTCATTTGACTTAACGTACGATAAAGCTGCTCGGCAGCTTCCCCTTGCTCGGCGACTAACCAGCCAATACGATCACTGCTGATGCGGGCCAAATAATCATTTTTTGTGCAGAGAGTATGGGCAATTTCTGCACACACATCGATGTATTCTGGGGTCGGGTGGCGCACGGTGATAATCGAATAATTGGCTTTTTGTAGCTGTGTTTTCAATTGCACCAACTGTTCCCACCAAAGGGTTTCTGAAATAATTCGATTGAAGTGTTTACCTGATTCGTGGGCATGTTGGGCTCGAATCCGGTTAATTAGCTTACGCGCTTTCTTTTCTAACTGATGTTTAGACAAGCGGGCTTTGTCTGAGCCTAGTTGAAGAGTTCGGGCACGAATGTGTTCAATGGAGTGGTGGCGATAAAGTTTAAATGCTTGCAGCGCTAACTCTAATTGACCGCTGCTTTCATGGGCGAGTGACTGTTTGAAATAAATTCGAGCCAGCAAATGCGCATAATTGGCATTGCAAGCTTTGGCAGAGATTTCCGCTTCCTGTAAATACGCGATGGCACATTGTGGTTGTTCACGTAATAACTCAATACGAGCTTTACTCATCAGAGCCAGTGTTTTCATCCAGATATGCTGATGTTTATCGGCTAACACATAGGCTTTGTCCGCGGCGTATTCCGCTTCTTCAATGTGTTTTAAGCCGAGTAACGCCACCGCCCTAAAATCCCATAGTTGCGCTTCTTGGGTATCACTGGGCGAGTGTTTCAGTAAATCTTCGGCGCCTTGGAGCACGGTCAACATCTCGGCAAACGATTCGAGCAAATAGAGATCCCAAGAGAGCAAAATACGCGCTTGAATTTCCTGATCGGCATCGCGAGTGGCGTTGGCCACTCTTACCGCAAGTTCATGGGCAATTTTTGCCAAACCATACTCTTCAGTTTCACGCCAAACATTTCCAAGGCCGATAAGAGATTCAATTTGAATATTGGCGCCCTCAGCCCACGCTGATTGTTCGAGGGATAGAATCCAAAAATGCTGTGCTGAGTAATATTGTGCCTGTTGCCAGTAAATTAAGGCATGAATATGCAGGATTTCCGCAAGGTTTTCGTCATTATCTAACGTTTGTTGAAATTTAAGTGCGGCTTTAATGTGTTTAAAGCTGAGCTTGAGATCGTCAAGCAGCAGCGCTGCGCGAGCGGCAAGAATGAGGCACTGCAACACCATGTTTGGCGCATGCTGTTCTTTAGCCGTGAGTAAGCAGCTTTGAACATTTGCTAACACAGTTGCAGGTTCTGTAGCCAACTGATCATTCAGCTGTTGGATTTGTTGCTCTAGCGAGAGACTGCAATTACTCAAACTTCAACATCCTATGGTGTAGTTGTTTATGCGTTCCATGCATACACTAGGGATTCGCAGGCCCGCTTGATGGCGTTTAGTTTGGGCTCTGTCGTTCTATCGATTGCTATCGACCACATAAAAGCGTTCCTCTTTTATGTTTGTACCCATGGATATTCAGTGTTTAGCACAAAATATGCCAAGCAAAACTAGGCGTTATTCGACAGGAAAAATACTGAATTCTCATAGAGTTGAATCATTATATACTGATTTTTGCCCAATGTGCTGCAGATATTTATGCATCAAATAGAATATTTGTTCGACAAACAGTTGACAGTCTTTATCCCTTTATAGAGCAAGGTATAGCTACTTATTCGTCAAGATACTGGCTTTTAGAACGCGTTGGTGAAGATTAGTTTTATTGTACAAAGAAAAATTTTGTATAACCATTTCAGTCTGTGCTATATGTTATACAAGTTAAGAAATTGTACAATGGTGGTGTCATGGAAGCAGATTCTATTCTTATTGGTGTCAGTGCCTGTGTCGTGGGTGAAAAAGTTCGCTTTGATGGTGGGCACAAAAGTAATCATTTTGTATCTCAAGATCTTGGGCAGTATGTGCGTTACGTTCCTGTCTGTCCTGAAGTTGGCATGGGCATGACCATTCCACGTCCTGCGATACGCCTGATTCACTCAGGCGACAGCATTGCGCTGGTTGAAACCAAAGATGCCAGTAAAGATCATACTGCGGCATTACTGGCTTTTTCACGTGACAAAGTAGCGCAATTGGCCAAACAACCACTGTGTGGGTACGTGGTTTGTGCTAAATCGCCAACGTGTGGGATGGAAAAAGTGAAAGTCTATCGTGAAAACAATGCGGAGAAAGAGGGGGTTGGTCTTTATACGCAAGTGCTTAAAGATCAGATGCCTTGGTTACCGATTGAAGAAGATGGCCGCCTAAATGATCCGGTTTTACGCGAAAATTTTGTGACTCGAGTGTTTTGCTTGCACGATTTCCATCGGTCGATGGGGGCGACTCCAACGGCGGGCAAAATTGTAGACTTTCATAGCCGTTATAAGCTGACGCTCATGGCGCATCATCCTGATTCTTACCGTTCTTTGGGGAAGTTGGTCGCCAATATTAAGCAATATGAAACGCAAGAATTTGTTGAACTCTATCGTTTAGGGTTGATGCAAGCGCTGACCAACAAAGCGACACGTAAAAACAACACCAATGTGTTGATGCACATTCAGGGCTATTTCAAACGTGCGTTGGATAAACAGCAAAAGGCCCAATTTACCCAAGTGATACATGACTACCGCGAAGGGGTGTTGCCGCTATTAGCGCCTATCACCTTAATCAAGCATTATCTTTCTCTTTATCCTGATGCCTATTTGAGCCAACAGAGATATTTAACCCCTTATCCGCAGGAGCTGAAGTTACGTTATGGGCTGTGAATTGAAGTGGTATGCCATTCGTGAAGTGGCTGAGTTAACTGGCGTGAAGCCGGTGACGTTACGAGCGTGGCAACGTCGTTATAACTTGATCAAGCCGCAGCGTACAGAAAAAGGCCATCGTCTTTATTCACAAGAGGATGTGGAATCCATTCGGCAAATTCAAAACTGGTTAGCCAAAGGTGTTGCGATAGGTAAAGTACCGCAGCTCTTGGCTGGCGAACGCATTGATGCGTTGGATGAAGCACCCAAACAGGTACTGGCAGAGTGCGAAACCCTCTTAGCCAGCCTGGCTCAGTTGCAGCGCCAGAAAGTTCAGCAGACGCTCTCTTCGGTATTAAAAGAGTACCCTTTAGATATTGCGGAGAGTCAGTTGGTTGAACCGGTTATGGCTGCTTTAGAGCAGGTGAAAGCACCGCTGAAAACCTTGCAAAAGTCGCTGTTTCAAAGCGTTATGCTAAGTCGCCTCAGTGCGATTTTAGAGTCGGAAAACAAGGCCGCGAAAAAAGGTCGATGCTTGTTGGTCAACTTGGATTCGATAGGCAATCTCTTTGCTTGGTTCAATGCGGTGCGGGTAAGCAGTGAGGGGTGGAATGTCACGTTACTTGATGGTGTCGATGATTTGTCGGCATTGATTGAACATCCAGTGCTGGAAGAGGTGAGTTCATTGGTGCTGTTTGCAAATCGTCCGGTATCCGATGCACAGCTAGGGTACATCGCGCAACTGATGCAACGATTTAATGACCATGGGCACATTTGTGGTGCCTTGCACACCTTTTTTCATGAGGGGTAGAGAATGCAAATTGTTTGGCTACGTCGAGATCTGAGAACCATAGATAACAGTGCACTAAACCGTGCGCTTGCCACTAATGAACCTGTGGTCGCTGTTTATGTTGCAACCCCTGAACAGTGGGCTTCACATGATATGGCTCCGATTCAAGCGGATTTGATTTATCGCCGCCTGTTTGAGCTGCAAAAGGAGCTGCTGCAACTCAATATTCCGCTTTGTTACGGTCAAACATCGGATTTTACTCAAGCGGCACACTGGATTACCGATTTCGCGCATCTGCTTGGCGCGTCGCGAGTGTTGGTCAACAACGAGTATGAGATTAATGAAATTCACCGGGATGAGCTCTGCGCACAATTACTCCAAGCGAAACAGATTGAATGGCTCACTCTGGAAGATAAGTGTGTGTTAGCTCCGGGAAGTGTTCGAAACAAACAAGGTGAGTATTTCAAAGTGTTTACTCCCTTTAAGCGTGCTTGGCTAACGCAGATCACCCACGTGACGATCGAAAAGACGACGGCTGCACCGCTGTGGAGCCAATCGCAGGAGCACCTGCAGTCATATTTATGGTCGACAAGTCAATCTTTTGACTATCCGCGCGTAGATAGTAGTGCATGGTCGGTTGAGTTTGATGATATTCGCCAGCAACTGCGCGATTTTTGCCGAGACCATGCCGTCTCTTATCAGCAGGAGCGCGATTTTCCCGCACTCGAGTCAACCAGTCGGCTTTCTCCCTATTTGGCTTTGGGGTTTCTTTCAGTTAGGCAATGTCTGGCCCGTTTGTATGCTGAAGCGCCACCAACAGGGTTAACCGCAGGAGCAGAAACCTGGCTTAGTGAATTGATTTGGCGTGAGTTTTATCAGCATCTATTACACTTTGAACCCAAACTGTGTCGCCATCGCGATTTCAGTGAATGGGGGAAATATGTAGCTTGGTCAAACGACGAATCGTTATTTCAAGCATGGTGTGAAGGGCGAACTGGCTATCCGATTGTTGATGCGGCTATGCGACAACTTAACTCAACTGGCTGGATGCACAATCGGCTGCGCATGATAGTGGCGAGCTTTTTAACCAAAGATCTGCATATCGACTGGCGCTGGGGGGAAAAGTACTTCATGAGTCAATTAATCGATGGGGATTTTGCCGCTAACAATGGTGGCTGGCAGTGGTGTGCGTCAACTGGATGTGATGGTCAGCCCTATTTTCGGATTTTTAATCCAACTAGTCAGGGGGAGAAGTTTGATGCGGATGGACATTTTATTCGTCACTGGATTCCTGAACTTAATGAGATCGGCTCAAAATGGCTACATCAGCCGTGGCTGGCTCCTAACTTTGCGTTGTGCGGCTATCCTAAACCGATCGTAGATCATAAAGCGGAACGAGAAGTAGCATTAGCCAGTTATAAACACGCGAAGGAGTGTTGATTCAAAGGTCAAAAGCACAGTAACCTAATCTCTGTGTAAAATGCCTAGGATAGAACCATTGATGCGACGTAAATTATTGGTATTGGTCTGTTTACTGCTGTGGAATGACGCCTCATCTTTGTGGGCTGCTACTTTCCATTTGCCGCCCAAAGGCAGTCGGATGGTGGGTGGTTTGCAGTATCATGTGGTTAAGCCACATGAAACCATGGCAGAAATTGCCAAACAGTACGATGTGGGTTTTCTGGCGCTTATGGCCGCTAACAAAGGGGTCGATCCCTTTTTGCCACAAGAGGGTTACGTCTTAACCATTCCTTCGCAGATCATCTTGCCGAATGTTCCCTACGAGGGAATCGTGGTGAACCTTGCCGAGCTGCGTTTGTACTATTTTGTTCCTGATAGCAACATTGTACATATATTCCCAGTCGGGATCGGTCGTATCGGTCGAGATACGCCGGAAATGGAAACCTCAATCAGTCAAAAGCGTCCTCATCCTACTTGGACACCTCCGCAGTCGATTCGAGACGAACATAAAGCGAAAGGGGAAGAACTTCCTGCTGTGGTGCCAGCTGGTCCCGATAACCCATTGGGCGATTACGCTTTGCGGTTGGCGTACGGTAATGGTGAATACCTTATTCATGGGACCAACAAAGATTTTGGCATTGGGTTACGCGTGAGCTCTGGGTGTATTCGAATGGAACCTAAAGACATTGATTGGCTATTTCACCATGTCAATACAGGTTTGAAAGTGAAGATCATCAATGAGCCTGTCAAAGTGACCTTAGAACCTGATCGCAGTGTTTATGTCGAGGCGCATGAGCCACTAACGCGCAGTAATGGGGATAAAAAACCGCTAGAAATGCCAATCGAACTTGGCTGGTGGCTTGATGAGTATGGGCTATCGGATGCGAAAGCAGAAGCGGTGATCAAGGCGCAAAATGGTGTGCCAGTGATGGTTGCGGCGACGGAAAGCTAGGCCGAGTAACCCTACGAAAAACCAATAAAAAAGAGTCAGCATTGCTGACTCTTTTTTATAAAACTAATCTAGACCTTACTTGGTGTAAGACTGAGCGATGTTGTCAATGCGTTCGTTAGCACGAGCAGCTTCTTCTTGGGCTGCGGTTGCAGCATCAGAAGCTTGGTTTGCTTTGGAAGCTAAAGCGGCATGTTCACTTTTCAATGACGCCACTTCATCATTAAGCTGGCTTACTTGAGTACTCAGCTCGTCCAATTTTGCAGTGGTTGCTGAATCTGGACCAGACGCACAACCGGCCAGTAGAAGAACCGATGACGTTGCAGCTGCCAGTAACATCTTGTTCATATTGAACTCCTTGATAGGTGGTTTTTTTCCAAAAGCCCTATATCTTTCTTATCGCAATATAGTGACGAATTAAGTGTAGTGCCTATTTTAAGTGACCCGCTAAGGGATAAGTCAAAATAACCCAAAAATTTTATCAATAAAACAATTAATTGTCGTGCATCACGCGCAAAAAATCTGACATAAGTAATGAATCAAGCTGGTGGAGACATTTCCACCTGCATTGGAATATTTCCGATCTTTTCTATGCTTAAAAAGGCAAATCGCGGTAATATACGCTGTTTTTGATCGTAACCCCTCTCTGCCTTACAAATAATGGCAGAAATACGTAATTGGAGAATCCTTTGCAGTTTAATGAATTAGGCTTAGATAACCGTCTATTGAAGAACTTAGCCCACTACAATTTCAAAGAAGCGACTGATATTCAGCGCCAAGCTGTCCCGTACGCGATTTTGGGTAAAGATTTGTTGGCATCTTCAAAAACGGGGTCAGGTAAAACGCTGGCTTTCTTGTTACCTATGCTGCACAAGTCATTAAAAAATAAGGCGCTATCAGCGAAAGATCCACGCGGCTTGATCTTAGTTCCTACCCGCGAACTGGCGAAGCAAGTGTATGGTGAATTGCGTTCTATGTTGGCTGGTTTTAGCTACAGTGCAGCTTTAATCACCGGTGGTGAAAACTTCAACGACCAAGTGAAAGCGCTGCGTCGTTACCCACGTTTCATCGTTGCGACGCCTGGACGTTTGGCTGATCACCTTGATCATCGTTCCTTATTTTTAGATGGCTTAGAGACTCTAGTCTTGGATGAAGCCGACCGTATGTTGGATTTGGGTTTTGCACCTCAGCTGCGCCGTATTCACAATGCAGCGAAGCACCGTCGTCGTCAAACATTGATGTTCTCTGCAACACTAGACCATAATCAAGTGAATGATATTGCTTCAGAAATGTTAAGTGATCCACGCAGCATCTCTGTGGGTGTATCTAATGAGGTTCACTCGGACATCACCCAACGTTTTTATCTGTGTGACCATTTAGATCACAAAGAAGCGATTTTGGATCGCCTGCTAGAGCAGGAAGAATATCGTCAATTGATCATCTTTACTGCAACTCGTGCAGACACAGAACGTTTAACGAAGAAGTTGAATGAACGTAAACTAAAAGTGGTGGCACTAAGCGGTGACCTAAACCAAACTCAACGTAATACCATCATGAGTCAATTTGAACGTATGGTATTCAAAGTGCTTGTCACTACGGATGTTGCTTCGCGCGGTCTAGACATCTCCAACGTGACTCACGTGATTAACTTCGATATGCCAAAACACACAGAAGAGTACGTTCACCGTGTTGGTCGTACCGGTCGTGCAGGTGCGAAAGGTGATGCGATTTCTCTGGTTGGCCCAAAAGACTGGGACAGCTTTAAACGTGTTGAACGCTACTTACAGCAAGATATGCGTTTTAGCGTGCTGGAAGGATTGGAAGGTAAATTCAAAGGGATACAACCGCGTAAGCCTGTTAATCAACGTTCTAAAGCCAAGCCAAATGCAAAACCTAAAGCTCAAAAATCGGCACCGAAGCAGGTCAAGCGTGATAAGAGCTTTTACCAAAACGTGGCCGTGGGCGATAGCGTCTTTATTCCTAAGAAGAAAGTTGCGCCAAAAGTGGACGACGAGTAAGCATTGTTTTGGTTTGTATCTAGACCAACGCGAAATACAAATCGAAAAGACAAAAAAGGCAGCTAACGCTGCCTTTTCTATTTCTGTTTTCACTTATTAGGTACTTAAACCTTAAAGTAGCTCAGTTCGTGTTTTTGCTGCTCAGCTAGGCTAGATAGCTCTTGGCTTGCTGCTGCAGACTGAGTAATACCAGTCACGTTTTGGCTAACGAGTTCGTACATGTTGCTCAAGTTACGATTAATGTCGCCCGTCACTTGGCTCTGCTCTTCGGCTGCACTTGCCACTTCCGTATTCATTATGCTCAGCGCTTGGATTGACTGATTAATGGAATCCAAAGATTGGCTGAGTTGCGTCGCAAGATCTTGGTTGTCTTGCAATGTGTTCAAGCTCGACATTACGCTCTCATTGGCCGCGCCAGATTGAGACTGCAATTCTTCAATGATGGCTTGAATCTCTTTAGTCGAATCTTGAGTGCGTGCTGCTAACATACGTACTTCATCGGCAACCACCGCAAAACCACGACCCGTTTCACCAGCGCGAGCCGCTTCAATCGCAGCGTTTAGCGCCAGAAGGTTAGTCTGTTCTGAGATACCTTGGATCACTTCAATGACTTGGCCAATCTTTTCTGATTGGACTTTCAAGCTATTGACCACATCCGCAGCGACACTCAACTGCTCAACCATCTTACCGTTCGCACGGTGGCTCTGTTCAAACATAGCAAGACTTTGGACCGTTAGCTGTTTTGCCTGCTGCGCGGCTTGGTCGGCTTGATGCGCATTCTGTGTCACAGTTGTTGCAGCGCCTTCAAGCTGGTTAATCGCAGAAGCAACTTGTTCCACTTCTTGTCGCTCTTGGTCAGAGTTCACTGTCGATTGAGTCATCACTGCCGCCAGCTCAGTAGCAGCCGAAGCCACATCAACACTAATACGTACTAATGACCCCACAGTCGTACGAAGTTGATCAACGGTAGTGTTTACATCACGCGCCAGATCGGCCACTTCGTTATCTCCGTGTACTTCGGCTTTCACCAGCAAATTGCCCGATGCTACGTTTCGCATGGTTTGCTGCAATTGGCGAATTGGCTTAACGATAACTCCGGCCAAAATCCAGCTCGCAATCGCGGCCAACGCTAAAATGACGACTAAGCCAATAATGCTACTTTGCATGACTGCAGAGTGACGTGCACCGTTACGCTCCATGTTGTCGAGAGCAATGTTATTGAGTTTGCTCGATAGCGCATTGATTGCCACCACCATATCTTGCCCCTCTTTACGATAGAGAGCAGATGCTTGCTCATAGCGTTGATCAAAAGCGGCATCGGTGGTGTTTTGATGCTTGTATTGCAATAGAGGAATCATAGTTTCTATGGAATAGGTCACATATTCGCTCATTGCGCTGCGCAGTGCTTTCACTTCTGGAGATAACTCAGAAACCGAATCAAGTGAATTAAGATATTGATTGCTCTGGGTTTGTTTTTCCAATAATGAAGACTTTAACTCGGCAACATCTTGCGGACGAAACAAGCTGTATATCGCTTTGATTCGCATGCCGTAAGTATTGTCTATAATTTTAATGACTTCTTCCTTATGACGAATCAGATCTTGTGTTGATTTTGATACGTCATGAAACGCTTCCTTTAGCGTCGAAGTACTGTATGTAATACCGACTATGAGTAACAACATAGTGATAAATACCGGTACTACGACTTGTAACTTGATAGACAAGTTACTGAGTAACTGGCGCATAAAGTGGTCCTTTTCCCTCTAACATGGAACTGTAATGAAAATGAATCTTAATAGTGAAAATAGCGCTAAATAATAACGGTTCTTAACCGGATTTCAACGCTAATTTACAACTCGTTATAACAATAGATTATATACTCTAACTTGGTTCACAAAATCTCTATTTATCAGGCGATTAAAAAAATAGTTATATTAGCTAATGATGATGTGAGTTGGATTTTATAGGTGATTTTGTTCATATGATGGGGTGCATTTTGTCGCTGTGTGCAGTTGATAAATAAAATTCACATTGTCATATAGGCTTCAATTTTCTGAAACATAACTGTCATATTTCCCACCTAAAGTGAGCTTCGTTGATTAAGACAACGGCGTAGAGCCTCTTAAAGGAAACATGTGATGAAAAAAACGGTATTCGGTGCTATTGCTCTATTGGGCGCACTTGCTTTTAACCCTGCTTCAGCAAACGAAACTATCTCTGCAGTCGGTTCTAGCAGTGTGACTCCTCTGATGGAGTACTTTGCGGAAACGTACATGAAATCTCATCCTAATGTGTTTATTGAAGTACAGGGTCCTGGTTCTTCTGCGGGTATCAAAGCAGCTAAAAATGAAAGTGCTGATATTGGTATGTCATCTCGCGGTCTAAAAGCATCTGAAAAAGAACCTAACCTTGTTGAAGAGACCATCGCTCGTGATGGTATCGCAGTTGTGGTACACCCAAGCAATAAAGTGAAAGGGTTAACTGCGGAACAAATCTCTGAAATCTACAAAGGTAAAATCTCTAACTGGAGCCAAGTGGGCGGTGAAAACAAACCGATCGTGGCTATCACTCGTGATACGGCTTCTGGTACTCGTGGTGCATTCGAAGAAATTCTCGAACTGAAACGTCAAGTTAATGGCATCACAGTGTCTGCTATTTCTCAACGTGCTCAAGTGGCGAATGGTAACGGTGGTCTAAAAACCATGGTGGCGTCTAACCCTTATGCGATTGGCTATATCTCTCTCGGTTCAGTGGACAATTCAGTTCATGCTCTGTCTGTGGATGGCGTAGAAGCTAACGTGGCAAACGTGAAAAATGACTCTTACAAAGTGGCTCGTCCTTTCCTTGTTCTTTACAAGAAAGGCAAACCTTCAGCAGAAGCTCAGAAGTTTCTTGATTGGATGCTAACTCACGACGCACAAGCGATCGTTAAACAGCATGGCTACATCGACATTCACTAATTTAAATTCTCTTTTGCTCAGCCCGTTTTTGGGCTGAGCTTTTTGTTCTCACTATTTTATCTATAGTTGAGTATTGGATATGACCATCGCAAACAATAGTGAAAAGCTTATGAACGGCGAAAAAGCACCTAGTGTTCAATCTGGCCTACGAGCGAAAAAGCGCATTGATTGGAAAGAACGTATTTTCCACGGTTTGTTTCTAACCAGTGCCGTCATCGGTATCGTTTCCCTGGCCGTTATTGCCTACTTTATTATTCGTGAAAGCCTGCCTGCTTTTAAAGAAGCGGGTATCACCGGAATCGTGTTTGGTGAAGAGTGGCTTCCACCTGCCTTATATGGCGTTGCAACCATGATTGTGGCGTCAGTCGTTTCTACCCTTGGTGCGGTTATTTTGGGCGTGCCGATTGGTGTACTGACTGCGGTATTCATTGCTGAAATTGCACCGAAACGAGTGGCTGATATTATCCGTCCAGCGGTTGAACTGCTTGCAGGGATTCCCTCGGTGGTATACGGCTTCTTTGGCTTGGTCATCATTGTGCCTTTGATTCAGCAAGTATTCGATGTGCCTGCAGGTAACACCATTTTGGCGGGTATCATCGTCCTTGGTGTGATGATTTTGCCAACGGTGATTACAGTGTCTGAAACGTCGATTCGAGCCGTTCCTGCAGCGTATCGTGAGGGCTCTCTTGCGTTAGGCGCATCAAAAATCTACACCATTTTCAAATTGCTCGTGCCTGCAGCTCGCTCGGGGATCATGACTGCCGTTATTCTTGGGATTGGTCGTGCTCTCGGAGAAACGATGGCGATCATTATGGTGATGGGCAACGCGCCCGCCATGCCGCAAGGAATTTTAGATTCAGCTCGTACCTTAACCGCCAATATTGCGATTGAAATGTCGTATGCGAGCGGTGTACACGCAAACGCACTTTATGCGACCGGGGTTGTGCTGCTGGTATTTATCATGATGTTGAACGCAGCGCTGTTGTATTTGAACCGTGAGAAGGCGAGGTAATGGCTATGGATCGCGCAAAACTAAAACAAGCTCGTAAGAATAAAGATGCCGTACTCAATGGCCTTATTTGGTTGTCAGCGGCCCTGACGGTCGGTTTTCTGTTCTGGATTATTTGGTACATTCTATCCAATGGTCTGCGCTTTGTAGATTGGCACTTTATTAGCGATAACTATACCCGTACTGGTGATGAACACGGTATTTTCCCGATGATCATTTCAACCATCTACATGGTGATCGCGTCGATTGCGGTGGCGGCTCCTCTGGGGATCATGACAGCGATTTATCTGACTGAATATGCAAAAGTCGGCAGTAAATTGGTTAAGGTGATTCGTTTTTGTACTGAGTCCCTTGCCGGTATTCCTTCGATCATTTTTGGTCTGTTTGGTATGACCTTCTTTGTGGTTATCTTAGGGTTTGGCTTCTCGATTTTGTCGGGGGCGTTGACTCTGAGTATTTTGATTCTTCCGGTCATTATTCGTACTACAGAAGAAGCGCTGATGTCCGTTCCGCAAACCTATCGTGAAGGTTCATACGGTTTAGGTGCTTCAAAAATCTATACAATTTGGCGCTTGATTCTGCCAAGTGCGATGCCAGGGATTCTGACTTCTGTTATTTTGAGTATCGGTCGCGTTATTGGCGAATCGGCTCCGGTCTTTTTGACCGCAGGTATGGTGGCACGTATTCCAGATTCTTTAATGGATTCAGGTCGTACACTCACGGTTCATTTATATAAACTGACCACTGAATTGTTTACCGTGGAAGAGTGGAACCAAGCTTATGGTACGGCAACAGTGCTGATTGTGGTGGTCCTTTTGATTAATATGATCACCAAATTCATCGCCAGTCGTTTTAATTCAGCAACTTACTAATCGCGCTGCGTACTAGACCGAATTTAGAGATAAAAACAATGAACAAATTTAGCATCGAAAAATTGAATCTATTTTATGGTGAGAATCAGGCTCTTAAATCGATTGAGCTGGCGATTCCTACTCAACAAGTCACCGCGTTGATTGGTCCATCAGGTTGTGGCAAATCGACGCTGCTGCGCTGTCTAAACCGTATGAACGATCTCATTGAAGGCGTTCGTATCACAGGTAAAGTGACGATGGACGGTGAAGACATCTATGGTGATGTCGATGTCGCTGACCTTCGTATTAAAGTCGGCATGGTATTCCAAAAGCCAAACCCATTTCCTATGAGCATTTATGAAAACGTAGCCTATGGTTTACGTGCTCAAGGCATCAAAGATAAAAAACACATTGATGAAGTGGTTGAGCGCTCACTTCGTGGTGCTGCGCTGTGGGATGAAGTCAAAGATCGCCTTAAATCACATGCCTTTGGCTTGTCTGGTGGTCAACAGCAACGTTTGTGTATCGCGCGCACTATCGCGATGGAACCTGATGTTATTTTGATGGACGAACCGACCTCAGCACTTGACCCGATTGCGACCAACAAAATCGAAGATTTGATGGAAGAGTTGAAGAAAAACTACACCATCGTCATCGTGACACACTCGATGCAACAGGCACGACGTATTTCCGACCGTACCGCCTTTTTCCTTATGGGTGAGTTGGTTGAGCACGGTGAGACCGCACAAATATTCAATGATCCGAAAGATGAACGTACTCGTGGTTATGTGAACGGTGATTTCGGTTAATAGAACGAATTATAACTATAATGCGATGGTAAATTTGCCCCTCCGATGTGAGGGGCTTTTTTGTTTCCCTAAAGGATTTTTAGATAAATAAAGGCGTTAGGGAATTTTGTACCGTGGATTTGGTCTATATATTATTAATACGCCTCTATGCCATGGTAGGCTGTGCAAACGTAGCAACATCTCATGTCACTTAAGGTCATTTATGGCCTAACAACCGATGGTGTTGAGTGGATGCGTTCAGGAATGGACTCTTTCTGAAGTTCTGTTATTTAACCATTAAGAGATTGATAACGTGTTTGAATCTTTTTTCCCAAAACCTAAGTGGTTCTTCCTTTCTTTTATATTATGGGCTCTCATCTGTGTTGTTGCTTGGTATGGTGTGATCCAAGGTTTTGGACCTAAGTTGAGCTTGGGTGGTTGGTTTGGGTTCGATTTTCCGCAAGCGTTAAAAAGTGGTGCCACACCAGAGATGCAAGCTGCCTTTGGTGAGCAACAACAGAAAGCGTTGGATGTATGGTTATATCAATACATGGCCGTCTGCTATGCCTTGTTTTTAGTTGTTTGGATGAAAATCAGTGACAACAAGTGGGCTAAATGGTCGGTATTGGGTTCTGCGTTAATTGTGTTTATTACTTGGTTCCAAGTGGAAGTCAGCGTCATTCTTAACGAATGGTATGGCGATTTCTACAACTTGATTCAAGAGGCATTGGCCAAGCCGAACACCATTACCCTAGCTAAGTTCTACAGTGAACTGATGACCGTTGGCACTATCTTGATGATTGCGATTACTGTTGCGGTGTGCAATGCGTTCTTTGTGAGTCACTATGTGTTCCGTTGGCGTATCGCCATGACCGAGTACTACACCTCGAAATGGCAACATGTACGTCATATCGAAGGGGCTTCACAGCGTATTCAAGAAGATACCATGCGCTTTGCTTCCATTATGGAAAGCTTAGGTGTGAGTTTTCTTAACTCGATCATGACACTGATCGCCTTCTTGCCAATTTTGTGGACGTTATCAAGTTACGTTAAAGAACTGCCTATCATTGGTGCAGTATCGCAAGGTTTGGTGTTTGTCGCGATTATTTGGTCTATCTTTGGCACGTTATTGCTTGCCGTTGCTGGGATTAAATTGCCGGGGTTAGAGTTTAAAAATCAGAAGGTTGAAGCCGCGTATCGTAAAGAGTTGGTGTTTGGTGAAGATAACGAAAACCGGGCGCAACCAGCTACCTTAAACGAACTGTTTAATCACGTACGCCAGAACTACTTCCGCCTCTATTTGCACTACGTGTACTTCAACATAGTGCGTTACGGGTATTTGCAGTTTGGTAACTTTATCCCGCTCATCATCCTTGCACCTTCAATCGTGGGTGGTGTGTTTACTCTGGGCATTATGCAACGGATTTTGAACGCTTTCGGTAAAGTAGAAGACTCTTTCCAATATCTGGTGAACTCATGGACTACCATCGTTGAGTTGCAGTCGATTCGTAAACGTTTGAAAGCGTTTGAAGCGACGATTAAACATCAAGAACTGGATGCGGTGGAATCAGAGGAAGTGGCTTAGCACGGCAGGCGACATTGGCAGTTGTGAAAACAAAAAAGCCCTCAAGGAAACTTGAGGGCTTTTGTTTACGTCAACTCACGTTCGTTAGAACAATAAGTTGGCAATCAATACGATAATCGGCAAGGTGATTAAGGTACGCACGATAAAGATAAAGAACAGTTCAAAGATGTTAACTGGAATCTTACTACCGAGCATTAATGCACCGACTTCAGACATGTAAATCAACTGAGTTACCGACATGGCGGCAACGATAAAGCGGGTCATTTCGCTGTGAATTGACGTTGCAAGAATTGCAGGGATAAACATATCGGCAAAGCCTACAACGATAGTACGAGACGCTTCAACCGCTTCTGGAACGCCTAGCAATTTCAAATAAGGAATGAAAGGCTGACCAAGGATAGAAAATACCGAGGTATGTTCTGCAATCATTAATGCTGCAGTCCCTAGGCCCATTACCACTGGCAGTACACCAAACACCATATCAATCACGTTGCGAATGCCTTCAGCAAAAATCGCGCTCATGGATTTGGTTTGCGATGCTTTGTTCAACGCAAGTTTAAGACCCCAAGAAAACGCAGTTTCGCCTGCAGGAATAGCATCCGCATCAGGATGTGGTTTCGAGCCATCGATATACACGTCTTTCTTCCAACGTAGTGGAGGTAAACGCGGAATGATGATCGCTGCTACAACACCTGCTAAACAGATGGCACCATAAAAGGGTAGAAACATCTGCTCAAGGCCGACTTGGGCAATCACCACAAGGCTAAAGGTAATTGAAACTGCAGAGAACGTTGTCGCCACGACAGCCGCTTCGCGCTGAGTGTAAAAACGGTCTTCATACTGTTTGCTGGTTAACAGAATGCCAACGCTACCGTCGCCAAGCCAAGATGCCATACAGTCGATAGCACTGCGGCCTGGTAGATTGAATACTGGACGCATAATTTTGCTGAGCAAGCTGCCAAACAGTTCCAATAAGCCAAAGTTAAGCAGTAGCGGAAGCAACAGACCCGCGAAAACAAACACAGAAAATAGCGTAGGGAGCAGATCACCCAATACCAATCCGCCGGTGTTTTCTTCCCAAATCATATTTGGGCCAACACTGTAATGTGTCATGACTACGGCAACACCACCAAACAGGCGAACGACAAGCCAGATCCACGACGGGTTGAATAAACCATTTAAAAACGGTTTTTCAAGCACAGCTTTAGGTTGGAAAAGTTTTACTAATAGGGAAGCGCCGGCCATAAAAGCCACAATGATGGTGATCATTGGTACGAGAGCACTACCAAGTAGTGTTTGAAGAGATTTGGCCAATACGGCTACCGGAATGGTGTAAGAACCTTGGTAGTGAATTGGTGCCATAAACAAAAGAATCCCAATAATAGAAGGGATTAAAAAGCGCCATACGGTAGCTGAGGTATGATTTTGCTCCGTATTCGTTAGAGCTTGGGCGTTATCTTGCATCGTTTATCTCATGTGACTATTGTATTTTCCCTCCATGGAATATTCATTCACTTAATGTCCGTATTTAATCGGAGCGCAAGGATAGCCACTTTTATATTAGGATGCAATACTATTCACCATACAACCTTAACTATTCAAACTAATTGTCTTTAAAATGATAAAAGTAAAGAAGATGTGTTTTATTACACTTTGCTAACAGAACGCGTTTTTATGCAATCGATTACTTGATTGCGCATAACTATAAGTTAAAAAGTGTTGAGGGATTTCAAAAAGATGAGTTCGGTTTAGCGCACCAAACCGAACTCAGAGGAAAGGAATTAAAGCGTATTTATTAACGCTTCACTAACAATCACTGGGCTTGATTATTATCGCAGGCATAACGCAATGCCGACTCAAATTGGGCAAAATAGTGCTCTTCGCCAATCAGTTCGACAATCCCGGCGCGATGCAGTTTATGGTCAACGCGGTTATTGGCTCCTGAAATGCACACCACAACGCCTTTTTTATGGAAGCTATGGATAATGTCTTCCAGAGATTGCAGACCGGTAATGTCCATAAAAGGAACCCATTTCAAGCGAATGATCAAAACCTTAGGTGTTTCTTGAATCGAGTTCATCACACGTTCGAATGTTTCCGCTGCGCCAAAGAAGAAGGGCCCTTCGAGAGCATAAACGGCTACTTCACGCGGCAGTTGAGTATGGCCATTTTTCGCAAGCACGTGAGACATCTCTTCAGAAGCATCCACTTTCACTTCTACACTGGTCGCCATGCGACGCACAAATTGCAGAATCGCTATCACCACACCGATATTCACTGCGACGACTAAGTCAGCAAACACGGTTAATAAGAAGGTAGTGAGCAAAATCACGACGTCAGCGCGTGGAGCGCGACGAATCAGTTTAACGAAATGGCGCGCTTCACTCATGTTCCATGCCACAACAAACAAGATTGCGCTCAGTGTGGCAAGCGGGATATTGACGGCAAGAGGCGCAAGCACTAACAGAATCACCACTAAGGTCAGTGAGTGTACGACGCCTGAAATCGGGCTATTGCCACCGTTACGAATGTTGGTTGCTGTACGCGCAATGGCACCTGTTGCGGCAATACCACCAAACAGTGGTGTG
This sequence comes from Vibrio porteresiae DSM 19223, assembly GCF_024347055.1. Lineage (NCBI taxonomy): Bacteria > Pseudomonadati > Pseudomonadota > Gammaproteobacteria > Vibrionales > Vibrionaceae > Vibrio > Vibrio porteresiae. The sequence goes on along the minus strand of NZ_AP024896.1, from coordinate 1,780,896 downwards.
ACCATGTTCGCGATCCCTTGGCCAATCAGTTCTTGGTTGGAGTCGTGTTTGGTTCCTGCCATACCGTCAGCCACTACGGCTGAAAGCAGTGATTCAATCGCCCCAAGCATCGCAATAGCAAAGGCTGGTCCAATAAGCTGAATAACATCGGAGAAAGAGACTTGTGGAACACTAAATTGAGGCAAGCCTTCTGGAATCCCACCAAATGCAGAACCAATGGTTCTAACACCATCAAAGTGCATCACGTATTGCAGCGACGTTACCACCACTAATGCGAGTAGTGGACCAGGTACTTTTTTCAACCCAGGCACTTTCGGCCCCATCAACACCAAAAATAGCGACAGTGCCGCCAGCAGAGTGGTAGTGAGATGAAGTTGCGGGAATACCTGGATCAGTGCCAATAATTTCTGGTGGAAATGTTCACCAGCAATTGCTGGTAAGCCAAAGAAGTCGCGCCATTGACCAACCCAAATGATCACCCCGATACCGCTGGTAAAACCGATGATGACAGGATCTGGGATAAAACGAATGATGGTACCTAACTTAGTGATACCCAATAGTAGCAGGATGACTCCAGCCATCATGGTGGCAATTTGTAATCCTGTTATGCCGTACTGACCCACAATTCCAGCAAGGATGACGATGAAAGCACCCGTAGGCCCTGCGATTTGGATGCGAGAGCCGCCAAATAGGGAGACGATGATACCGGCAAAAATGGAGGTATAAATGCCCTGTTCGGGTTTCACACCAGAGGCGATAGCGAACGCCATCGCCAGAGGGAGGGCAACCACACCAACAATCACACCTGAGCTGAGGTTTATCAGCCAATTAGAGCGTTTTAGTAGCCCGGCACGGTGTGATTCATAAATGGCAAGCATAGTTGATTACCTTATTCATAAAGAAGGAAAGAAAACGCGGATTCTACGCTCATTGGACCCCCTGTAAAGTGGGATATGGCCCTCAGGTAAGATCTGTTGATGTTAATCAAAATAGTGGCTAAGAGGTTAGTGCTCACTAGCTTTGAGTACAGCACAAAATCAACGTGCCCGAAGAAAATATTCCTCGACAAAGTGTGGCAGTGTGCGACTTAGCGCAAAGTTCATGCTTCAAGGTTGAGAAAAAATAGCGTCTATTCACAGAGAAATTCACCAGTAAGCACTTCAATATTGTGCATATTGGGTAAATTACTTATGATTAAGTTGGTTGGATATTTTCTATACAGAAACGGAGTTTGTCATGATCAACAAGCGCTTTTTTAAAACTAAAGATGAAGTTGAAGTTACTTTCGAAGTAGATGCACCAGAGACCACCTCTCACGTCGATATCGTTGCAGATTTTCTTGATTGGCAGCCAGAGCCGATGAAGAAAGCTGGCAAATCACAAACCTTCAAATTTAAGACTCGCCTTCCTAAAGATGCAGAGTTTCAGTTTCGTTATTTAATCGATGAGATTCAATGGCTTAACGATCCTAAAGCGGACAGCTATATTCCCAATGGTTTTGGCCAAGACAATTGTTTAGTTTCTACGCACGAATAGTGTGCATGTGGTCGCTTCATTAATGTTTTGAATGACGTAACTAATGAGTCTGTTTTATTGGTACGGGTGAGTAGATAGATAAGCATGATGTTTATGCTTATTTGTTCACATTGATACTGACAAAAAAGGCACTAATTGTGCCTTTTTTAGGCATTTGGTGACACCAGCTAGGTGACATTTTTCTGAGAAACCCGTACTCTTGTCGCAGTTTTATATTGAATACACGGGTCGGATAGTGCAAACAAAATCTCTAATGCTCCGATTTGCTGAGCTTTCTGCGCGAAAGAAGGCATCAGTCATCGGCTTTCCATTGCTCGGATTGGCAATTATATCTTCCGCTCTTAATGATAATGGATTGCAGAAAAGCGTTCAGATAACCATTCCTGAAAATCAGATCGTTGAATCGATTCTTAGCAATACAACAAATGAAGTAAAACAAGATATCCCAGCTTTTGAATATGAGATTAAAGCGGGTGATAACTTGAGTACCATTTTCACGCACCTTGGTTTTAGCTACCAAGAGCTGATGAAAATCATGGAGACTGACTTAAACTATCTTGCATTGGATACCTTGCAGCCGGGCAACGTTTTGCGTTTCTGGCGTACCGATGACGGTAAATCTTTGCAGAAGATGGAGTTGGTGTTTGGTATTGCACACAAGGCAGTGTATAGCTTAAACAGCGATGGTGGTTATGATTTCGACGATATCAAAATCCCTGGTACGTGGAAAGAACGCCCGCTGTTGGGAGAAATTCAAGGAACTTTCTCTCAGTCTGCTTACGAACTCGGTTTAAACAGTGCTGAAATTGATCAGATCGTGACTTTGTTAAAAGACAAACTCAATTTCACGCGTGATTTACGTGCGGGCGACCGTTTTGAAGTGGTGCAGTCACGTCAATTTATTGGCGAAGAGTTGACTGGCGATCGTGAAATTGAAGCGATTAAAATCTTTAGCCATCAAGGCGTTATTACTGCCTACCTCAATAAAGATGGACAGTATTATGATGGACGTGGTGAAAGTTTACAAAAAGCGTTTCGTCGTTATCCAACGACCCAGCGTTTTCGTATTTCATCGCCATTTAATCCGCGCCGAATTCACCCTGTGACAGGGCGTTTGATGCCTCACAACGGAACTGATTTTGCAACTCCAGTGGGTACTCCAGTGCTTTCTACTGGTGATGGCGTAGTGATTTTGACCCGTAAACACCCTTATGCGGGTAATTACGTGGTGATCAAACATGATAATACCTACACCACGCGTTACTTGCACTTGAGTAAAATCTTGGTGCATAAAGGACAACACGTTAAACGTGGTGAAAAGATTGCGCTCTCTGGCTCTACTGGGCGTGTCACTGGTCCGCACCTACATTACGAGTTAATTGTCCGTGGTCATCCAGTGAATGCGATGACGGCGAAAATCCCAATGGCAAGCTCTGTGCCTAAAGGTGATATGAAGCAGTTTATCAAACGTCGTGATGAGTTGGATAAGATGTTGAGCAATCAAGAAGAGTTACTCGCTGCTAACGATAAAGATCAAGCCAACGCAGGCTAAGTAAACCCACCGCAAGGTGGGTTTTTTCTTTGTGACTTTCTACTTTTGAATAAAAGTCGCCATGATTGGAACCTTGTTAGGCATATCCTGTGGTTTCATCGGCCGTGAAAAATAGAAGCCTTGGATTTGATCACACCCCATTTGGTAGAGCTTATCCAGAGCTTGCTTAGTTTCAACACCTTCAGCAATTAAGTCCACCGACAACTGTTTAGCTAATTGAATAATCAGCGAGATAACATGCTCTGAGGTTTGATTCGTCAGCATATTGCGTACAAAGGTTGCGTCGATTTTGATGCAGTCGATAGGATAGCTGTGGATGTAGTTGAGACTGGAATAGCCAGTACCAAAATCGTCAAGGGCGATGGTAAAGCCAAGGCGGCGCAGCGTGTCTAAGCGGTAAATGATATCGGTGGTGGGCGAGAGCAAAACGGATTCAGTCAGCTCAATAGTAAAGGCGCTTGGACTATATTGATAGCGGGCTAATGTTGTGGTTAAAAACTCAATATAATTAGGCGCATGAGAGAGTTGTTCCGCAGAGCAGTTAATGCCGAGCTTAACGGAATAACCCAAGGAATTTTCCAATTCTCGTTTGGCTAAACAAGCAAGTTCTATGATTTTTTCACCAAGTGAAATGATCAATCCTGATTGTTCGGCAGCTTCGATAAATTCAAGTGGGCTAACCTCACCGAGTAAAGGATGATGCCATCGAGCCAACACTTCGAAATAATTCCAGTCGGTTTGATCTCGCCTAACGATAGGCTGGACAACGACATACAGATCTTTGGTTTGGCTCAGCGGTTTATTCAGCTCTTCTTTAAGTAACTCAATAAGTTGAGTTCTACGCATGTACTGCTGGCTTAGATGAGTATCGAAACAGCGAATCACTTCTACACGATGAATTTTACTGTCGTTGAGTGCGATGCCTGCGTTGGCGACGAGTTGCTCTGCACCATGAACCTCGTGTGAATAAGTTGCTAGCCCCATGCGAGCACTGAGAGATATTCGGTGCGAACCAATATGAAAGCCGCGCTCAAGTTTGTCGTGCAGTTCATAACAGATCATCGATGGATCTTCGTCTGTCAGAATAAAGGCGAATTCGTCTCCAGATAAGCGAAAACGCTCGTGTTCATCAGGCACAATATGGCTGATCTCTTGAGCAATACACCTTAGAACTTTATCCCCAACATAGTGCCCGTGTAGATCATTGATCTCTTGAAAATGATCGATATCGAGAATCACCAAAGTAAACGTGGCAATCTTGGATTCGATCAGTCGTTCTAGCTTGTCTTCCATGTAGTTGCGGTTCATCAGCCCCGTTAAGTTGTCGTGAGAGACTTCGTAACTGAGTTGGTGCATTAATGAATCAGAGCGGTCCATGAGACGTTGATGTTCAAGTCGATGCGACAGCAAACATGATATGACGCGGTGAAAAGCTAAACGTTCATCATCAAGCTTAATGTGCTTGGCGAAGACGGAGATAAGTGCGCCGATGATTTCCTTTGACGCTGAGCGCAGTGGCATCACGAGATAGTTCACCACCGTTTTGTCTGACGAGATGGTTAACTCCGTATCCGAGACCCACATGTATTCGCTGTGAGGTGAGGACAAAGCTATTTCCAGCGGTGAACCTAACAGTGGATAGGCATAGAGAGAGGACGCGAGTGTATGATCTTGCGCAAGTGCTAGAGAGTGTCCCATGACACCGATTCGATCAAACTCGACCAACTCACTATAAAGGCTGTGGCATGCCTTATGTAGCGTGAGAGTGGCTTGCTCTAGTATCTCTTTACCACTGCATCCGGTGAGATGACTCAAGGTTTGGATGCTAATGGTGGGGAAATGGTTTGGTGCTGTTGTCATATCCGTTTTTGTCTACCTTATCCGACGTCCTTATTATTCGATTTCGCTGTGAAATCATCCGATCATCGACGGATAAGGAGAGCATTCTGTATCAATTTGCTCATAGTGAGTTATTGATGATGTCATGTTGAATGATGAAGATGCCTTTTATATGTACCCATTTACTATGAAACAAGGTGTGGTGATTTTCCACCTGCTAGATGGGGTTAGAGTAGGTGCCACGGGATAAGGCAATGATTTTCATATTGATCGGTAAGCAGAGAAATAGGGATCAATTTGCTCACATGTGACATTGATCCCATATTGATTGTAAGGGTTATTTGTTACTTGGATTGTCGTGTGACAGCTGCTCTCTTAGGTAATCAAGAAACAGCTGTGTGCGTGTATGTTGATAATCCAGTTTAGGGTAGTAAGCGTACACAGTGGCTTGATCTAAAGTGACATCTGGCAGAATGCGCACTAAGTTGCCTTGGCGAATTTCATCTTTGAGCATCACATCATTGGTTACAAAGATCCCTAAACCACTTTTACCTGCGTAATAGAGTGCTTCAGGGTTGGTGGTCGCAAAATTACCACTGAGAATGATCCGTTTACCTCGGCTTGTTTTCACTTCAGTATGTGGTCGTTCACCCCAACACAGCACATTGTGCTGCGTTAGCTCTTCTAATGTCTCTGGTGTGCCGTGCTCGGCAAGATAAAGAGGTGAGGCATAAAAGCCCGCTTTATGGACAAACAGCGGAGACGATTTAAAACTCAGGGAGTTAAGTTGTTCGATTTCGCGACTGATAAACAGATCAAGATGCAGCTCAGGAAGTTGTCCTGGCGTGGTTGTAATCAACTGAATACGAATGTCTGGGTAGCGTTTTAGAAAACCATCGAGATACTGCATCAAAAACTTAGAACCTACGGCCAGAGTTGCGCCAATTTTGAGTAAGCCAGCGGGATTAAGATTGACCGAACGGGTTTCATCGAGAACAGATTGCCAGCTTTCCATTTGTGCTTTCGCTCGCTCATAAAATAGAACTCCTGCTTCAGTTTGAGTGACCGAGCGCGTTGTTCTTTTCAGTAACTGCACACCAATACGCTCTTCAAGCCAATGAATACGTTTACTCACTGCAGAGCTGGTGGTATTGAGTTTCCGAGCTGCGCCATTAAAGCTGCCCTCTTCAACAACACGAATGTAAGTATGGGCACTTTGTAGCCAATCCATCTTCTCTCCTAATGATTCCCTTAAGGAATTAATTCATTTCCAAAATCAGTGATTATCAAAATTCACGCTCCAATATACTATACGCCACGCCTGTTGATAAACCTATGCCGTGCCATTTCCTTGGTTTGGTATCTCTCTCTTTCCTGTTAAGAATGCACATGAATTTATTGAGTACTGATCGTTTCCATAAAACACCGCTTTTACTTGCCATGATGATTATTGCAACTGGTCAAGTCGGAGTCAGTATCTACTTACCGTCACTGCCGCTCATCAGCCAAGATTTGCTGGTGGATCAAGCGCGTGTGCAAATGCTAGTGACGCTCTTTTTGCTCGGTTTTGGTGGCTCCCAGCTCTTCTATGGTGCTTTGTCGGATGCGATTGGGCGACGCCCTGTATTTCTCTTAGGGCAAGGTATTTATCTGCTCGGAACGGTTATTTGTGTGCTGTTAGCGGATCAATTTTCCACGTTGGAATTGGGTCGCTTATTACAAGGTATTGGTGCCGGGAGTGCTTCGGTATTAGGCCGTAGTGTTTTGCGCGATTGCTATGATGGACAGTATTTAACCAAAGCGCTCTCTTATATGTCAGTGACCGCTTCGATTATGCCAATTGTGTCGCCAGTTTTAGGTGGATGGCTGGCCTATCAGCTGAGCTGGCATGCGGTGTTCGTTTTTGTGTTGTTCTATATCAGTGCCATTTTTGTTTTGGGCTTCTTCATTCTTCCGGAAACACTGCCTTATGCGAAACATCGCTTTGCAGTTGGGACCGTAGTTAAAAATTACCTGAGTCTACTGACCAATGTGCAGGTGATCAGCAGTGCTAGTTACAACTGGATCAGTTATCTATCAGCGATGGTTACCCTCTCGGTTTTGCCATTTATGATGCAAATTCAATTAGGAATGACAGTTGCCGATTATGGCACCTTAATGATCGTCCCTTCGATCGGTTTATTAACGGGCAGTATCGCTGTCAATGTCTTGCACCGTTACTACGGCATCAAGCCGATTTTCCTAATGTCGATTGGTCTGGTTTTTGTTGCCGCAATCGTGTTGTTATTAGCGCCTTTCTCTGTGGTTGGCCTTATTACTGCTTTTACGGTTCTCTCGTTTGCCCAAGGTATCTCTTTTCCAATGGCGACAACTATGTTGCTTTCGCCACATAAAAAACAAGCGGGAGCCGTTGCCGCTTTATCTGGCTCGGTACAGATGTGTTTAGCGGGTCTTTTCGGCGGCTATTTAGTCGAACATTGGGTGAAGAGCCAATATTCCTTAGGAGTGTTCTATTTACTCGTTGCGGTGATCACAGGGATTATTTTCTCGGCAACGTTTCGTTATCAACAAGTGTCTACTCCAGCAACGGCAACGTCCTAATCGATTGTTTCTCTCCAGTGGTTTGCTGATAGCAAGCTCAGCTTATTTCAGGGTATAATCCGCGCCGAACTGACTGAGGAACTTTCATGCAACCAAAAGAGTTTGAAGATTTAGTAAAAAGCTTATGTGAACTTGGGTCACTGCCTAAGGCACTTGAACAACTGAAACAGAGTGAAGATGAAGAGTTCGCTGAAGCGGCTCAATCTCTCACTGGCCAGTTTGTCTTAGCGGAGGTGGAAGGCGAACAACGTATCTACCACATGACAGTAGAAGCGGATGAACAAGGTGTTGAACAAGAGTACCTTGAGCACGTAATGAATGAAGGTGACGATGTCATCAAGTTTGTGGCTTGGTTCTTTGATACCTTTTTCGAAATGAAGCACAAAGACGTGTATCAAGCTGCGGGCAAAACATACAAACAACCTAAACGTAGCTAATTCGTAACATTACGAAAAATAAATGTGACCTACGTCTTGTTTTTGGCGGTTTTGCTGCTAAGATCACATTGTTTGGTTATTAATTAACAACAATGTGAGGAGCGCCAAATGGATAACAATATGGGTTCATCTTTATTAGGGCTTGCTTTAGCTAAAGAGATGGTTCAACCAATGACACAGGCACAACGTCCTGCAAAAATGTCTCTGTTCACCATTCTTTGGAACGCGTTGACTCGATAAGCTTTGAAAAAATAGGGCCTTGATTCATTCAAGGCCCTATTTTTATGCGAAGAATTCCTGAAAACATCACACTGTTTTGACGGACAGCTGAGCTTGTTTATTTTCCCACTGAGTAATAAACGCGACAGATAGTACGATGATCGCCGCGCCTAACCACAATCTCCCTGGTGGCACCCAGCCAAATACTACCCAGCCTGCAATGACATTCATTGGCAGTTTTGCATGGTCAAAAGGTTGCACGAAAGAGGCATCAGCAATCGAATAGGCTTTCACAATCGCCCATTGTGCCAAGGCCGTTAACACTCCCGCCGCAATGAGTATCAACCACAAAGAACCATCGGTAGGTGTTTGCCATTCAGGAATCGCTAACACCAAATTGAATGGGGTCATAAGCACTAAAAGGTAAATCACCATCGTAGAGGGTGAATCATCACTAGAGAGCTTTTTCACCATTAGGGAATAACATGCCCAGAAGAACGCTGCACCGACGGGAAGCAATGATGCCCAAGAGAAGGTGTCTGACCAAGGTTGGAGAATAATCATCGCGCCGATAAAGCCACTGAGTGTTGCTCCCCAGCGAGCCATGCTGACCTTCTCTTTAAGAAAGAGTCCTGAACCTATAGTGGCGAAGAGAGGCGAGGTCATTAGCAGTGCAATGCCTTGCCAAATAGGCACAGGGTAGGCAAGCGCCCATAACCAAAGTTGAATACCAATCACGGCCAAAAAGACGCGAAAAACATGGAGACCAAAGTGATGGGTACGCAGAGATTGTTTAAAGCCTAAAGAGCGTAAATAGGGAATCATGACGACAATCGCGATGCCATATTGAATCAAAGCCACGGTTGTTGACGGCAGGCCGAAACGGATACTTGCAATTTGTGTCACGCTGTTAACGACAGAGAAGGCAAGTCCTGCGGTTAACATCCACGCTGCGCCATGAATGGGCTGATGGGTTTTTTGCATAATATTTGCTCAGAGTAGAAAACTGATTGAATATTACTCTGCTTCAATATCAGCGCCAACCACCTTTTGCCTGTTAACTTGTTCAAATTTATTGAGTAACGAAGAGAATAAATGATGGTGGTGAGGCAGTTAAAAAAAAACCTCCCAAAAGGGAGGTCAAGAACATGAAGTGACCAGTGATTTCTGCCTTATCACTGAAAAGAAGCACAAACGCTGCCTGCATTTGTAATTCTATTAAAGCAGTAACTGTGCCAACTTTTATTTTTGTTTAAAAACATGATGTTATGGTGATTTGATACCATAGTAACAAGGTGGACCCTGCCTTGTGTTGGGGCGTAGATGGCGTAACTTGGTGCAATAGAAATAAAAAATGGCCTGATAGCAGTCAGGCCATAAGAAAAGGACATATTGGACGGGTAGGGATTAGAACTCGTATTTCAGACCAACACGGTATGTATCATCAGCGTTATCAACTTGGTTCAATTTAAGAGCAAGGTAAGTTGATAGGTTAGAGTTAAAGCTGTAGTAACCGCCTAGCTCAACGAAGTCTTCGTTATCTACATCAGAAGCACCGTCTGGTTTGTCGGTATCTTTACCGTAGATAGCTTGAACTTTAGTTTGGTCGTTGATTTTGTAAGATGCTGCGATTTCAATAACATCGAAGTCTTGGTCGTTAGTGGCTGTATCACCAGTAGAGTAAGTAGCACCAAGATATAGAGCATCGATTGAGTATCCCAAACCTAGCAAGAATTGATTTGCTTTTTGGTTATCCGTTGTGCCTTCTGCGTCTTCTTGTTCACCCGTGTATGATGCACCAAGTTTTAGACCCATTGGCAGTTTGTACACTGCAGAAATACCGTAACCGTCAGCGTTATCGCGGTCGCTAGACAGTACTTGGTAAGTTGCTTGCAGGTTAAGTTCGTCAGTGATTTGACCACGGTAAGCAATCACGTTTTGTTTGTGGTCACCTGAAGCAGTCAGTTTCTTCTGGATGCCAGTGAATTCACCGATATCAGAGAATTTTGATACTTGAACAGCAGCAGTATCTTGCGCACCGAAGGATAGCGCGTGACCGTTAAAGTCGATACCAGCGAACATGTAGCGTTGAGTAAATGTTGAACCGTCAGAACCGTCTTTTTGTTCATTTTCGTAGCGAGCAAAACCATTAACGCCTTCAGAGATTTCGCTTTTGCCTTCGATATTTAGACGAGCACGAGTGTTATCTACCATTGTGCCTTCAATTTCAGTGCCGTCTGTTTTTGCGTTGAAGTCGCCACGGAATTCAACACGACCACCAATTTTTAGTTGAGTACCATCTGCATCGTACACAGTTGCTGCTAGAGTTGAGCCGGACACTAGTGCGGCGAAGATAGCGCTTGCGAGAACTGCCTTTTTCATTTTATTACCTTATTTATTAGTAGATGAGCATCAATGCTCTAACGTTTTGGTAGGCTCAAAATTAGTGGGATTAAATGACGATTTCATGACTCGTTCTTGACGTTTCCATGTTGTTTTTATGGATCTTGTGTAATAAATGCGCATGCGAACAATTGCTAAACAGCAACATGGTTAAAAAAGAAAACCCCATCAGTAAGCTAACTTACTGATGGGGTTTCAGTGAAAAATGGACGATATTAGGCAGTACTAGGCAATAGTGTGGCCATTGACCGAAAGCTGAACATCAATGTTGCCACGGGTCGCGTTTGAGTAAGGGCAAACTTGGTGCGCTGTTTTCACGAGTTCAATTGCCTGATCATCTGCGAGTTCGAGTTGCGCTGCGAGTGTTACAGCAAGTTGGAATCCGCCTTGTTGGTTCATACCAATGCCAACTTCTGCAGTGACTGGCGCAGATTTTAAAGCGATTTTGGATTCACGAGCCACATGCAAAACAGCGTTAGAGAAACACGCTGCATAACCTGCTGCAAAGAGCTGTTCTGGGTTAGTCGCATTGCCATTACCACCCATCTCTTTAGGATAGGCTAGGTTAACAGAGAGCAAACCATCTTCAGTTGAAACTTGACCATTACGACCTGCAAGAGCGGTAGCTTTTGTTGTGTACAGAGTTTTCATATTCGATTCCTTATTTAAGTTGTGTACAATCTAATTGCGAACAATCTTATATCGATCTTTACCACGAAAGCAAGTATATTGTGCACAATTTAATTGCGAGTTATCTAACACCATGACCCAGTGCCAAGTTTCAGACCATCAACCAGACAATCACTCCGATGAGTTATTGTTACTGGAAAACCAACTCTGCTTTCCGCTTTATAGTGCAGCCAATGCCGTTGTCCGCGCTTATCGACCTCTGTTGGAAGAGCTCGATCTTACCTACGTTCAATATCTGGTAATGATGGTGCTATGGCAAAGTAATGGCATTAGCGTAAAAACGTTGGGAGAAAAGCTTTATCTTGATTCAGGAACATTAACGCCATTGCTTAAGCGTCTAGAAAGTAAAGGGTTGGTTGAGCGTCGTCGCAGTGAATCAGACGAACGTGTCCGTGAACTGTATCTGACAGCAAAAGGTATCGATCTGCGTGCCAAAGCGTTGGCCGTCCCGAATGAGATGTTGTGCAAATTTAAACTTGAAGTCGAAGAGTTAGTCACCTTGAAGCAACTGTGTGAAAAAGTGCTTGCTACACTAGGCTAGTGACCTACCTCGAACTTAGGTACTTAGAACATAGGTACTTTGAAATACATAAGGAATTTTTCGAAATCAGTGGGTAGGGTACTTGTTGAATTGACGCAATAAGTTACACTTGGCACTCAAACTTTGTTCAAGGAAGAGCCTAATTATGAATGCCATTCGATTTGAAGAGCAGTTGATTACCCCATCAAAAATTCTCTGTGTTGGTCGCAATTATGTTGAGCATATTCAAGAGCTTAATAATGCAGTCCCTGAGCAAATGGTGGTGTTTCATAAGCCCAACAGCTCGATTAGCAGCACCTTACATGCCGTCCATGAAGAGACACTGCACTACGAAACCGAAATCAGCTTCTTGATCAAAGATGGCACATACTATGGCGTTGGCTTAGGCCTTGATTTAACTAAGCGCGAGCTACAATCCTATTTGAAGGCGAAAGGATTGCCTTGGGAAAGAGCGAAAGCGTTCACAGGCTCTGCTGTGTTTAGTAAGTTTGTCCCATTAGGTGAGCTGGAACTAACCTCTTTGCAGCTGGAACTCTATATCAATAGCGTGCGCATCCAGTGTGGCGGTGTGCCACAGATGATTTACAAACCGGATGTCATCCTTGCCGACCTTGCCTCCTACACCACCCTCGAAGATGGTGATATTGTCATGACCGGCACTCCCAAAGGAGTGGGTGAGGTTCATAAAGGCGATGTCTTCTTAGGACGCTTAAAAGCGGGTGATGAAACACTTATCGAAATTGAATGGGTTGCTGAGTAGGTCGGCGTTGAGCTGGATACAAGCATCTGATTGTTCGATTACCTACTAGGATTATGCCTTGAATCCAAATAAAAAAGTCCCATTTGAGGGACTTTTTTATGGGTACGATCAAGCATTGTGAACCAACCCAGAACCACCACTTCATCCTCATCACCAATAGATATTTTTATTTGGCTATATCGACAAATCTTCTTCTCTTCTTTATGCAAACACCCACAAGTTGAGCACCAAAAACACCACCATACTGATAACTGTGGTGAGTAACACGTTACGTGTTTTCCAGGCGATGAGCGCGGCTAAGATGGCGGCCCAGAGGTAGGGGTTTTGCGTATGCAGTTGCAACTTATGATCGTTGGTAAAGACGATCGGTGCCCAAATAGCGGTAAGCACAGCTGGGCTGGAATAAGTGAGTAGGCGCTGTAGTTTTGCACTCATTTTGAGCGGCAATTTAGGTTCTAGGAACAAGTAACGGCTAATAAAGACCAGAGCAGCCATGGCAAAAATGGAAAGCAGAACCATGTTATTTTTCTCCTACCCAAGTTTCGCAAAGGTAGCCCGCAACCATCGCTACTAGGCTTGCGATCATCAAGCTGCCTTGAACTTGATAGGTTTCTAGCACCACAGCAAGCACCATTGAGACGAGGACACACACCAACACTGGAAAGGTTTTGGTGTTGGGAATCACGATGGCGATGAAGGTCGCTGCCACCGCAAAATCCAAGCCGAGTTGATTCAGATTCGGAATATAGTGCCCAGCCAAGATACCGACCAGTGAGGCGATATTCCACACGATATAGAAACTCAGTCCCGCTCCGAGGGCGTACCAGCGATTGAACTGCTCATCTTTTTGCTGCCCGCAAATAGCGAACAGTTCATCAGTAAGCAAAAATCCCAGTGGCCAGCGCCATCTTTTGGGTAATGGACTGATTTTGCTGCGCATCGATACACCATACAGGAAGTGACGTGAGGTAATGAAAAAGGTGGTCAGTAACATGGTGAAAAGACCGACACCACTTTTGAGCATGCCGATAGCAACCAGTTGCGCAGCCCCCGCATAAAGGATGACAGAAAGCATTTGGCTATCAAAAGGGCTTAAGCCTGAATCAACCGCGTAAGATCCTGCCAACAACCCCCACGGAAGTACGGCGATGCTCAGTGGTGAAATTGCAATAGTGCCATTTAGAAACTGTTTAAAGGGTGATGCGTCATTGCTCTTCACTTCAGGTTGGGAAGTCATAAGCGTCCTTGTTTATGTGCGTTCTGTTGAGCATAAATGGGGGTGAACGGAAGAAATTTCAATAAGATATTTGAGTCAATGATGAGAACTGGCATCTGCTAAATAAATAGAAAATGCAACTTGTGTCTTATTCTGTCATTTAAATTAAATTCACTATAAATTCTCATAATAGTTAATTAATACAGAATTTAATTTTGATTTATTGCGTGGGTTTGCGATAGGATGCGCCGTTTTTTCTCAATACCACAGACTATGATCGACTACGCTATTTTGCCAATGTATTTGGTAGCGGTACTAGCACTGTTATTAGTGCCTGGTCCGGACATGTTATTAATTTTGAGCGCTAGTCTGAGCTTTGGTCGTCGAGTAGGGATATTTGCCAGTTTAGGGAATGCAACGTCGGGTCTTATCTTGACTTGTTTGGCAGCGGTCGGAGTATCAGCATTAGTGGCCGTCAGTCCTCTAGCACTAGAGCTTTTGCATGCTATTGGTGGACTGTATTTATTAAAAATGGGCTGGGATTGCTATCATGCCGAAGTGAGTGCTGCGCCATCCGTGACATCTTCACAAGGGCTGGCAAGCCAGTTTTATCGGCGGGCTATGTTGAGTAACCTACTCAACCCTAAGGCGCTGTTATTCTTTGTGATGTTCTTGCCGCAGTTTGTTTCTGCTCATATCAGCAGCTCTTCCGCGCAACAGATGTTTGCGTTGGGGATCATTTTGAATGTGTTGGGTTTGAGCTTTAACTTGATATTGGTGGCTCTGGTAGGCTCGCTGGGTAAAGGGCTGTTGCACAACGCAACCTTTAGGCGTTATCAATACAAAGTGATGGGGGCGGTCTTTTTTACCTTGGCGATCTGGTTACTGTCAGGATTGCTCTAATTAGACGTCTGCTCATGCCATGATCTTAAGAGCGATACCATGTATATCGCTCTTAATTGGCTAACGTTTGATATAGCTGAGCAGCGAGTCGTTGCAGTACGCCGGGCGCTGGTTTGGTATGAGCGTATGAGCGCAGTCCGTAAATTCCCATGATAAAAAACTCACCCAGTTGCAGACAGTTTTTGTCTGCAGCGATTTCTTGTCGCTGCTGAGCCAGTTCAAGCTGGGTTTGAATGCCTTTTTTCCAGATCTGAATGATCGCTACGACGGCTTGTTCCACTTCATCATCTTGTTGTGAAAATTCGCTCAAGGATTTTTGCAGCAGGCAATCTTTGATCTGTTCGCACTCGCATTCACTAATGATGTGTTCCAAATAGCGACGAAATCCCGCGAGAATGGTCGCTTCTTTCGCAAAAATGCTCGCAAATTCATCTTCTCTATCTTTGGCATATTGCTCTAATGCTGCCAGTAATAAGCCACGCTTATTTTCAAAAGCGCAGTAGATCGAGCCAGGGTGCAAGCCGGTAACACGTTTTAAGTCTTGCATACTGGTTTTGTTATAGCCCTTGGCAATGAATTCATTCATCGCTGATTGCAACACTTGTTCTCGATTAAATTCAGCTACTCGCACTTTATACGCTGCTCCTCATTTCTGGTGGCGCTCATATTACCTTGATTCACAGGGAGTGACAAAGTGAGATGTGAATCTATTTTGAATGGTCATTCAAAAAATATCTTGAACGTTCATTCAATAATAGGGTAGCATGTTTTGCATCAACTGAGTTGGATAGGCAACATCATGACTAAAGTATTGTTTGAATCCGTGCCGCTTAATGGCACGTTAACCCTGAAAAACCGCATTGTAATGGCACCATTGACTCGCTGTATGGCAGACGATGACTTGGTTCCTACGCAGGCGATGGCTGATTATTACGAACGTCGTGCCGATGCGGGTTTGATTATTTCTGAAGCCACCATCATCCGCCCTGATGGTCAAGGTTATCCAAACACTCCTGGGTTATTTACCCAACCACAAATCGACGGTTGGAAGAAAGTGACTTCAGCAGTGCACAGCAAAGGCGGCAAAATTTTTGCTCAGTTGTGGCATACCGGACGCGTTGCTCATCCTGCCTTTTTTGATGGTGAATATGTGTTAGCACCATCGGCGATTGCATTTGATGGTACGGTTCCTCGTCGTCGTGATTTGGTGTACACCACACCTAAAGCGGCTACGAGTGCAGAGATTGCTCAATTGGTTCAAGACTATGCACAAGCTGCGCAAAACGCGATTGATGCAGGTTTTGATGGTGTGGAAATCCATGGTGCGAACGGCTATCTACTTGATCAGTTCCTGCACTTTGATACCAACCATCGTCAAGATGAATTTGGTGAAACGCCAGCCAACATGGCGCGTTTCCCTTTGCAAGTGGTTGATGCTGTGATTGCCAAAATTGGCGGTGATCGCACTGGCCTGCGTCTCTCTCCTGGTGGTTATGCTCATATGACAGCCGATCCTCGCGACCGTGCCGTATTTGATTATTTGCTAGCCGAACTAGAACAGCGTCCGCTGGCATACCTGCATGAAGGGATGTTTGATGACTCGATGGAATTTGATTTCCTCGGCGGACGAGTGTCTGAGTACATGCGCAGCCAATACTCCAAAACGTTAATCGCTGTTGGTGGTTATTCAGCAGAAACTGGTGCGAAAGCCATTGCTGCTGGCAAGTTTGATCTGATTGCCATTGGTCGTCCATTTATTGCAAACCCAGATTACGTGGCTCGCGTTAAACAAGGCGAACCACTCAAAGAATACGACGCAGCAATGTTAGATGAGCTGATCTAAGGTCGCTGTGCGTAGCGGACTATCGTCCGAATTATTCGCTTAACCGCTGAGATAACCTATCAAAGAGATTATTGCTGGTCAGTCTCGATAACCTCCACGGCTGAAAAGGGATTGCAGCGGTTAAGAGAGTAATGCTTCTCTACGTAATAAAAAGCCTCCGCAAGGAGGCTTTTCTTCGTTCTATAGAGTAAAACTATTTAACTAACAATAGGATACTCTATTAGGCTAAGCTGTGTTGATGCTCGGCAATAAGCATTGCCATTTGCTCTTCCGCTTGCTGTTGAGCTTGCTCAAAACTGAGTTCTGCACCAAATTCACCGACCACTTCGTAGTAACACTTGAGTTTCGGTTCAGTACCTGAAGGGCGAACAATCACACGTGCCCCACCTTCCAAGTGGTAGATCAAAACATCACTGGCTGGTAGAGCGATCAGCTCTTTGTCACCATTAGCGAACTGACGTTCACACAGTTTGTAGTCTTCAGTAACTTGAACGAGACGACCGGCAATCTCCTTGGGAGGCTGGCGACGCAGAGTATCACCCACAGGTGGCGATTTTGGATCTAAAGCGATGCTGCGCTGCGCGGTAACATACAAGCCGTGCTGACGATAGAGATCTTCTAACGCATCCCAAACCGTTTTGCCTTGCTGTTTTAGCTGCGCTGCCAATTGGGCAAAAGCAACCAGTGCGGTTAAACCATCTTTATCCCAAACTGTTGTACCAATGGTGTAACCCAGTGCTTCTTCATAAGCGAATAAAAACTCATGATCAGCTGTTTGCTGTTCCATGGCGACGTTAGTTAGCCATTTAAAACCGGTTAAGGTTTGGTAGTAACGAGCGCCTTTCGCTTGAGCAATTTTGCCAAGTAAGCTGGAAGAGACGATGGTATTGCCGACCAATTTGGTCTTAGCATCGCAGTTATTTAGCAAGTATTCGCCAAATAGAGACCCCACTTGGTCACCAGTGAGCATTTGGTATAAACCATCAGCTTTACGTGCAGCGACCGCAAAACGGTCGGCGTCTGGGTCATTAGCACAGGCGATATCGGCTTGAGTGCTTTTACCTAATGCCATCACCAAATCCATCGCTCCAGCTTCTTCTGGGTTCGGGAAGTTCACGGTTGGGAAGGTGCCGTCAGGCTCTCTTTGCTCCGCAACGCTGTGAACCTGAGTGAACCCTGCATCGGCTAATAGGGTTTCTGCCATGTCAGCGCCCACGCCATGCATGGCGGTGTAGGCAATCACTAGGTCTTCTGGTTTGGAGTGATTGTTCAGTAATGGTTGCTGATGAGTTGCTTGGCGATACGCTTGGTAATATTCCTCTTTAAGCCACACCAATAGCCCTTGCTGCTCAGCCTGTTCCAAACTGATTTGCGTGACAGGTTGAGTTGCGGCGATATCAATCGCAGCGGCAATGCCAGCATCATGAGGAGGAATGATCTGTGCACCATTTTCCCAATAGACTTTAAAGCCATTGTATTCTGGTGGGTTATGGCTTGCCGTAACCACAATAGCTGCTGCCGCGTGGAAGTGTTTTACACCAAATGCGACGACTGGCGTCGGCGCGACTTTGTGGGTCAGATAGACTTTAATGCCATGAGCTGCCAACACCGCTGCTGCATCTTGAGCAAATTGTTGTGAATCAGGACGACCGTCATAGCCAATGACGACACCGCGTTCTTTGGCGTTGCTTACTTGTTTAATCAAATAATCCGCTAACCCAGCAGAGGTTTCTTGAATAACTAGGCGGTTCATACGGTTAGGACCGCATCCCACTTTACCACGTAGACCAGCGGTACCAAATTGAAGGCGCGTATTGAAACGATCTTCTAGTTCAGCAGTCATCTGTTCTTCAACGAGATACTGCAATTCTTCACGAGTTTTGGGATCAGGGTCTTTCTGTAGCCACTGAGTGACATAACGCATCATAAGTGTCACCTTGCTTTGTTAAAGGATTGTATCAGTCTAAGTGATATCGTTTACCAATAATGCGCGCGCAATCGATAAACGTTTTGTAAGCACACATCTTAAGTGAGCTAAAACTGAGTTGCACCCACAAATTTGCGTTTTGTCGTGAGAGAAAGTCGCATAAATTTGTGATCTGAAATGGGATGTTATCTCATTTTCGAGTGTGGAGTTGGCGATACTCATAGCCAAAAGAGAGTGGCGGTTTTGGGTTTACGTTAGGATTGGTTACTCTTGGTTTTGGTTTTTTAAAGATTATTAATCAATTAGTTATGTTTAATATTGTTATCATTCTTATCCACTCTTATTGTATGTAAAATAAAGTGTACAACTAAAATAAATCGTAAAGAAAGGTGTAATGTTGCGTTTTGTAAAAAATAATGCTTGCGATATTTTGGTTAAGCCGATAACTTACAGGGAAAGCAGACAAACTGCACGAAGTGATTCATAGCTAATAAACGAGAATTCGTAGCGCACAACAGGATGAAGTAAGCGATGTACCAGAACGATGATGTAAAAATTAAGCAAATTAAAGAATTATTACCTCCAGTAGCGGTATTGGAGAAATACCCAGCTACCGATGTTGCTGCTTCTACTACTTTTCAAGCGCGCGAAGCTATCCACAATATTCTTGAAGGAAAAGATGACCGCCTGTTAGTGATCATCGGTCCTTGTTCTATTCACGATACCAAAGCGGCCATCGAGTATGGTAAACGTTTGAAAGTGCTGCGTGATGAACTGGGTGACAAACTCGAAATCGTGATGCGCGTTTACTTCGAAAAACCTCGTACCACCGTCGGTTGGAAAGGTCTGATTAACGACCCGTACATGAATGACACTTATGAAATCAATGATGGTTTACGTATTGGTCGTAAATTGCTACTTGATTTGACTGATATGGGTATTCCTACTGCGAGCGAATTTTTGGATATGATTACTCCGCAGTACGTTGCAGATCTCATCAGTTGGGGCGCTATTGGTGCTCGCACTACCGAGTCACAAGTGCACCGTGAATTGGCTTCTGGCCTATCTTGCCCTGTTGGTTTCAAAAACGGTACGGACGGCAACATTAAAATTGCTGCGGATGCGATTCGCTCAGCTGGCGCTTCACACCATTTCCTATCTGTTACCAAATATGGTCATTCAGCGATTGTGCAAACCAATGGTAACCCATACTGCCACATCATTTTGCGCGGCGGTAAAGAGCCAAACTACAGTGCCGAACATGTATCCCATGTGAAGCAAAAATTGGAAGAGATCAATCTGCCACAAAAAGTGATGATCGATTTCAGCCACGCTAACAGTTCTAAACAGTACCAACGCCAAATGGTGGTGGCACAAGATATCGCCGACCAACTAAAAGCGGGTGAAGATGCTATCTTCGGTGTGATGATTGAATCTCACCTTGTTGAAGGCCGCCAAGATTTGGAAGAAGGCAAAGAGCTGACTTACGGTCAATCGATTACTGATGCATGTATTGGTTGGGATGACACTGATAAAGTGCTACGTCAATTAGCCGATGCTGTTGAAGCGCGCCGCAATCGCTAATCTTGTGTAAGTAAATTGAACTCCAAGTAAAAGGGCTTAGCCATTTCGTGGCTAAGCCCTTTTGTTATTCCTTGCGATTACTTGTTATTACTGGAATGTTCACGAGTAAGACTATTCTGTTGCGTTTTCTTCACGCTGGATAATGCCGTGTAATGTCCGACGATAAATGGCGTAAGCGCAAATACCGGCGAGCACGTTACCGCCTAAAGCGCCAACAAACAGGCCATGCAACCCACCGATTTCTGCGCCTAACCATAAGCAAGGAAGGAAGAAGGCAAATAAACGCAATGCAGAAATAAGCAAGGCGACATAGGATTTACCTAAAGCGTTATTGACGGAAACCATCAACATACAAATACCCAGTAAGCCCAAGCTAAATGGCACAATGGTGAGATGTGTGTAGAGGATTTTACGTACTTCTGTTTCGCTTGCCATCAGATGGGTTAGTGGTGTTGCCAATAAGAAAGAGAGTAGGGCAATCACTAACTGAAAGACGAAAATGAATTTCACCGCGATGGTCACTAAGGCACGAATGTCATCGAGTTTACGACCACCAAGCAGGCGTCCCACCATAGGGGGCATCGACATCGTGAGGGCTAATACGGCCACAATTGAGAAAAACTCATAACGGGAGCCAAGTGCCCATGCTGCGACGGCTTCAGTACCAAAAGAGGCGAGCAGTTTAGTCGCCAACATCGATGACACAGGTGGCAACAACTGGCTCAGCATCGCTGGCCCCATAATATGGGCGATGTCCGCGATGCTGTGAGCGATATTGAGGTCACGCCAGTCAAAACTCATCCAATGGCGCGCCGAGACTTTCGGGGCGACATAAAGCACTCCCAAACCAAAAGCGATAGCGGTAGCAATCGCGGCACCATTAATCCCCATATCAAAGGTAAAAATAAACAGGGGATCAAGGATAAGGTTGAGTACACTGGTTACCATCATCATCGAACCGGGTAACATGGTATTGCCGTTAGCACGACAGACGCTGTACAAAAAGTACAACAATGCGCCAACCCAAGAGCTCGCCAGCCACCATATCCAGTAAGTGTCGATGATCGGCAATACTGATGCGGGAGCATCAAGTAAGTTCAAAATCACGTGACGTAACAGATAGATAAGCACGCCAAACAGCGCGACCCCGACACTGCCCATGACAATGACTAAACCACCCAGTTGCTTGGCGTATTCGGTTTTACCCGCGCCGATCGCTTTCGCAATCACAGCTGTGGTGGCGATACCCAATCCAACTTGCAGACCAATAATGATCATTTGAATTGGCATGGTAAATCCTTGAGCCGCCAAGGGAAGAATACCGAGTTGTCCGATAAACGCACTGTCTACGAGCTGGAAGCTCATTAAAGAGAGCACGCCGAACATCATTGGCCAAGTCATGTTAAACAGTTGTCGGCCAAGAGAGAGTGGTGAGGAAGATGTTTGCATTCAGGTTCTATTGCCAGTGTAAAGTGTTTCTATTGTTGTCAGTGTGATTGGCTTTTTGCTTTGTTATCTATGCTTGAGAGCCGCACCAATGTTAACTTGAGAACAATATCTTATTGAATTAGTCAGGTTTTGAGCGCGTATAGTAGCAATCAATGATGCAAAGGGCTATCGATGTCATCGCTTTCAAGACTTAGTTTGCAAGATTGTGAGTAGTAATCTACTAAAAAACAAGCGACTATAATTCCATTTAGATGATAAAAAACTAAGAGTCTCGAGCTCAACGCTGACTCAAATAACGAAAAATAGGCCGCAAAGGATAATGAAAATGGCGACAGATTTACGTAAGCATTGCCACACTTTTCTCTCTGGTAACCGTGAGTTAACCCCCGCAGAGCTATTTACGCAAATGGCGAAGTGGAGTGAGTTGCATCATGCCGATCATGACAGTTATGGCGAAGGTGAGACCATTGCCCAGTTTGAGAAAAAGATTGCGGATTTACTCGGATTCGAAGCGGCAGTCTTTGTTATTTCTGGCACGATGACGCAGCCCACGGTATTGCAAATTGCCTGTGATGAGCGACGTTGCCGCAATGTCGCTTTGCACGATACCTGTCATATCACTCGCCATGAAGGTCAAGGTTATCAGTTACAAAATCGATTTAACGTATTGCCCGTTGGAGATCGCCATCGTCCGTGGAAAGTGCAAGATTTGAAAGCGTGGCCAGATGAAATTGCAGCAGCGGTTTATGAGTTACCGATGCGCGAACTGGGTGGTCAGCTCCCTGGCTGGACGGGATTGCAAGAGATTAAACAGCATTGTCATGATCACAATATCCATCTGCATATGGATGGCGCTCGCCTGTGGGAAGCGGCTGCATTTTATCAGCGTAGTTATGCTGAAATTGCGCGTGGTTTTGATTCGGTTTATGTCTCACTTTATAAAGGTGTAAATGGCCTGGGTGGTTCTGTGCTGGTGGGCAGTCAAGCGCTGATTAATAAGGCCAAAATGTGGTTTCGTCGCCAAGGGGGTAATGTGTTCCATCGCACTCCTTATGTCATTTCCGCCGCGATGCAGTTTGATCAAAGGCTGGCGCAGATGCCGGCATTGTTTGAACGTACTCAACATATCTATCAGATCTTCAATGATTATGAGGACTTTGAGTTAAACCCTAAACAGCCACAAGCGAATATGCTGCATTGGTATCTGCCAGTAAGTGTTGAAAAAGCGAATTTGCTGCGCGATAAAATGGCAACGGATTTAGGTATCTGGTTAGGACATCCACAAAGTGCGCCGCAGCCGGATCGCAGTTTTATTGAGTGGTATGTTGGTGACCGACTCTTGACCATGACCGATCACGACTTGATTGAAATACTCGAATGGGTCAATGATCATGTGCATGCTTAACGACCACGTTGGTGTGCTGCTGAGATAAATTATGTTAGATAAAGAACACATACTGAAATTAGCGCGCATGCAGATGCCATTTGGTAAATATGCAGGGCGCTACTTAATTGATTTACCTGAGGCGTATTTGCTTTGGTTCGATAAAAAAGGGTTTCCTGAGGGGGAGCTTGGCGAGTTGTTGCAGCTCTGTTTGGCGCTAAAAATTGAAGGGTTAGACAGTGTCGTTAAGCCGCTTAAACGGATGTGAATGCAACGCATTTTTAAGCGGAGGCTTATTGAGCATAAACTTATATAAGAGTCTTAAATATGCAACAGGTTTTGCTATTGATCTAATTGACTCTTTAACTCGTTAATAAGAATATCTTTCCCGTATCTTCAGTGAAACGAATATTGATACATCGCTCGGTGACCTCTTTGTCACCGAGCTTTTTTTATCTTGTGTTCCATGTCTCTTTGCTATGCGGCCAGTAGCCTCGCTTACACATCACTACTGCTATCAAACTACTGTTATCAAACTAAGCCTTGTTTCGGGCACACTAGGTGGCGTGATTTGAAGTGGAACATTTCCACTGCAGGATGGCTAAAAAAGCCCATCTCCCAAGGATTTTTTGCGATGAACAACTCTTTGATTGGTTGAAAAAGAGGATGTGCGTGAGGCACTTGGTAGACATCACCGGCTAACAAGCTGTAGTTCCACTCAATCGCATTATCGAAGGTAAACGTCGCGCGACTGTCAATCGCGAAGTGACATTGTCTGTCTCTGGCAAGCAACTTCTGTTTGAAGGTGCCTTTAAAGGTAATGAAAAACACGTCATCTTCGACACTTGAGAGAAACGCCATCACGGTGGTGTGTGGTTGATTCGGCGCTCTCGTGACCAACACGCCCAATTTATTCTCTTTCTCTTCCAGATCGATATCTGCCAAAGAGGTCAGCGGGGTTACCGGTAAAGGACGCTCAGGTCGGTCATCTTCAGGATATTGATAGTTAGGATGACGATACTCTTTGACCACCGAGATGCCATAAAACACTTGGTATTCTAATGCTTCAACCCAGACACTGTTATCGGCACAGTGAATCACCTTGCCTTTAAATGAGGTACGATACACTTTCAGTTCTGCATCGTATTCGGAAATACCAGTACGATTGTCCAAATGGATGGTGACTAAATGATCGGGTGTGAGCTGATGGCCGTGGTGAAAAGTAAGCTTAAGCCTGTGGTCATCCAACACATCCACTAACGCGATATGCAGCGCGATATCATCTTGTTGATAGCTACTGACCACACCAATGGTTTGGTGGTCGATATAGTCAGAGAGGGCGTTATCGTACATAAAAACCTCGAATAGGGTGTATTACCCGTGAGTATTGCATAAACCTAAGTGGGTAACACGCTCAAAAATTTGACTTTGTTGAACAAAAAATCTTGGCAAATAAGCCAGTTACCTAAAGAGCATACGCTAAACTTTTATTTTGCCGTGATCAGTTGGTTAAGGCGAGTTTTGAGATAGTCGAGAAACAAATTCACTTTCTGCGGACGTAATTTTTCTTCATTAGCTAAGAGCGCAACAATGTCGGCGCTTGCAAATTGATACTCAGGAAGCAGTTCAACCAACGACTCTTGACGTAGCTCTTCGGTCACATCCCAGCGCGAACGTTGAATAATGCCTAGTCCCTGAACCGCCCATTCACGAATGATGTGTCCCACATTACTGGCTAAGCAGGGTCGAATACGAATATTGCTCTCTTCACCTGTGGCATGGTGGGTAAAACGCCATAAAGTGGCATCTTCCTGATTTTCTCTAAGCGCAATACAGCGATGGTTGGTCAGATCTTCCGGATGATTGAGGGGCGGCGCTGAGGCCAAATAGTGAGGTGCCGCCAACAATAGACGCCGGTTTTTCACTAACACCACTCGCCTTAATGACGAATCTTTTAAATGGCCGATGTAGAGCAAAATGTCGGGGCTATTGATCGCATCCCATCGCGGTGACTCGGATAAATTCAGCTCGATTTCCAGTTCAGGATAAAGCTGTTGGAATTCGCCGATAATCAAGCCAACGTGCTTCATACCTAAACCAAACGGTCCATCAATTCTTAACTTACCGGAAAGGGATTCTTTATGATGAGCAAGGTCGTCATAAAGAGCATCAAACCCTGCTAATAGAGTTTTTCCTCGCGTGGCGAGCAGTTCTCCTTCAGCGGTTAAGGCGATGGAGCGAGCGCTGCGCTCGACTAACGTTACCCCAAGTTTTTGCTCAATATGTTGTAGGCGCTGTGAAACGCTCGGCGGGGTCACATTCATTTTTCGCGCCGCTGCCGCTAGGGATGAGCTAGAAGCTATGGTAATAAAAAATGCCACTTCCTGTGAGTTAAGCATTAACCATTTCCTTAATGTATAAGTTAATTATGCTTAATTTAACTACATGTTAGCCCATGTTACAAATGGCTCACTTTACTGACCTTGGGATGAATCACGTGAGCGAGCTGTTTACCTTATCTTTTGATATCTATGCCTTTCTTTTTATTGTGGCGGTCATCGCAGCCATTATTGACGCCATTGCTGGTGGCGGTGGTCTATTGACTGTGCCTTGTCTGTTATTTTGTGGATTGCCACCGATGTTGGCACTTGGAACCAACCGATTTCAGGCGGTGATTGGGGAATCCACTACGTCGCTCTCTTTTCTACTTCATCAACAAATCAATCCGCAAAAATTGGGCTTAGGGATAGCCTTTACTAGCCTTGGCGCAATCATAGGTACCTTTGCCGTGGATGCTTTGGACAAGGCGTTACTCGAAGCATTGATTCCAGCACTGATGATTTTAATCACCATCTACTCCATCTTTTCTGGGCAACTTAAGAAGAATCAAGCCAGTGAACCCAAAATGTCGCTCAGCCTCTTTATGTGTTTGGGGGGATTGCTCTTGGGTTTTTATAATGGCTTCTTTGGTCCAGGCACAGGTTCTCTTTGGATGGTTGCCTTTATTGCTTTGCTTGGTTATACCGCCAAAGGCGCTTCGATGATGACTAAGCCGCTTAACTTAACTGGCAATGTTATCTCGTTGGTTCTTTTCATCTATTTGGGACATGTAGACTATGTTCTTGGTATCGTAATGGGCATCGGACAGATCATTGGCTCTCTTGCCGGAAGTCGCTTGGTGATGTCCCATGGACATCGCTTGGTTCGCCCCGTATTTATCACGGTCACGTTAGCGATGACATTGAAATTGATCTACGAACAATTCCCAATACAGGATTTGGCTTTCTTATGAATATGCAGCAGTTTTCTTCCGTCACTGGCCTTAGTGCTCATACGCTTCGCTATTATGAAAAAATCGGCTTGCTCCGTAATGTTCAACGTAGCAAGAGCGGGCATCGTGTTTACACGGAACGAGATTTAGCATGGGTTGAATTTGTCCTTAAGCTTAAAGAAACAGGAATGCCATTAGAGGGGATTTTGCGTTATGCCACCCTTCGTGCCGAAGGAAGCCAAACCGTTCATGCTCGCCAATCGCTGTTAGAAGAGCATCGTGAAGCCTTGTTGTTACACATAGAACGGCAAAAGATATTACTGGCCGCTTTGGATCAGAAGATCGATTTATATCGAGAAAATAAAGTGGCTTGACTTAGAGTGAACTCTAACTAGTAACCTAGTGGTTCTTTAATCGAAAGGAACCAACAATGAAAGACTTACGTTTTGAAAAGGGCTTAGAACTTCTTAATACCATCGATGGTGAAGCAGGGCATCAAGTCATAAACAGCTTACAAGATATCTGCCCAGATCTAGCAGAAATGACAATCGCTTTCCCATTTGGTGATATTTATTCTCGAGAAGGTCTCGATTTGAGATCTAGAGAGATTGCGACGGTAGCCGCTCTTACCGCGATGGGAAGTTGTCTTCCTCAATTGAAAGTACATCTAAATGCCGCCCTGAATGTAGGCGTCACAGAAAACGAGCTAAAAGAAATTATCATCCAGATGGCGGGGTATGCTGGCTTTCCTGCGGCACTTAACGGCATGTTCATGCTTAAAGAGGTTCTCGCATCTCGATAATTTCCTTGATACTACTGTCAGATTTGCAACAAGGTGCATGTCATTTCTCGTTAAACTGGATTTTTGATCCCATCGATGAAATTGCCTTAGTTCATTTATGCTTTTCCCATTCCAATCATTAGCAGTGTGAATCATAGCGAGTGACTTTATATTTTACTATGTGCATATCCAATGTGTGGATATAGGGAAACAGAAATGAAAAAAGTAACAGGAATGACCCCCTCTGCGCTTGCGCTCGCTATGGCACTTATCAGTGGAAGTGCGCTGGCAGATGTCCCCGCTTTAACGGTCAGTGGTAATCAAATTCTTAGCGGCGGAGAAGTGACAAGCTTCGCGGGTAATAGCTTCTTTTGGAGCAACACTGGCTGGGGTCAGGAAAAAATGTACAACGCCAGTGTGGTCAAATGGCTCAAAGACGACTGGAAATCATCCATTGTTCGAGTCGCGGTCGGTGGCGACGAAAGTGGTTCTTACCTTGAAGACCCATCGGGCAACCTTGCGCGCGCAGAAAAAGTCATCGACGCAGCCATTGCCAATGATATGTACGTGATTATCGATTTTCACACCCATCACGGTGAAGACAAAGAGGCGTCTGCAATTGCTTTCTTCCAAAAGATGGCAACCCTTTATGGCGATCAAAACAACGTCATTTATGAGATTTACAACGAACCTCTGTCAGTGAGTTGGTCAAATGTGATCAAGCCTTACGCTGAAGATGTGATCGCTGCCATTCGTGCCATTGATGCTGACAACTTGATTGTCGTCGGTACACCAAATTGGTCTCAGGATGTCGACGTGGCGTCTCAAGATCCACTTGAAGGGACGAATATTGCCTATTCTCTCCATTTTTATGCGGGTACTCATGGTCAATCGTTGCGTGATAAAGCCACCACGGCACTCAACAACGGTATCCCGATTATGGTGACAGAATGGGGAGCGGTGAATTCCGATGGTAACGGCAGTGTTGCTGAGTCAAGTGTGGATGCTTGGATGGATTTTTTGAAGACCAACAACATTACTAACCTCAACTGGGCGGTGAGTGATAAGAGTGAAGGGGCTTCTATTATCAATTCCGGTGCCAGTGCAGAAGGAAATTGGTCGGCGAGCGATCTGACGGCTTCAGGCACCTATGTGAAAAACATCATCTCAAACTGGGGAACCGAAGTAGCGAGCAGTGATAGTGACAGCAGTTCTGATAGTTCCTCTGATTCTTCAGACTCCAGCAGTGACACAGGAAGTGACTCGGGTACGTCGACTGGAGATGATTCAAACAGCAGCGATAGCGGTACATCAACGGCTTCTTGTCAGCATGTGATTACTTCAAGCTGGTCTGGCGGTTTCCAAGGCGCAATTCGCATCACTAACACCAGTGATAGCACCATCAATGGTTGGAATGTGAATTGGTCATATACCGATGGCACCACAATTACCCAAAGCTGGGGAGCAACATTAAGCGGATCTTACAGTGCAACCAATTTGGATTGGAATGGCAGCATCGCACCAAACGCAACGGTGGAAATCGGATTTATTGGTAACGGTAATGGCAACGCTTCTGCAGTGACTGGTGATGTGTGCCAATAAGGGAATGGGGTTGCGCTTAATAAAGCCTTAACCCATATTGAAACCGAGCAAAAATGGCGGCGTTCTAATGGATGCGGCCATTTTTCATTCAACATGTGTTCCACATGGATTCTGTTCTAGATGGGTATTCTTACTCTTATCGTTTCTTGAAGCGCATTGTTTCAGTTTTAAGTTGGGTACGCTGCTTGGTTCCGATATACTTGCCTTTTTCAAAGGAAAGCCAAAATGGAAATGATCATCGTTTCATCTGAGCAACAGAAGCGTCTAGTCATGATCTTTAGTCGTACCACTGCCAAAATGCCGGATAAAGCTCTGCTTAATGATCTGGGGTCATACCAAGTTAACTCAACGGCCTATCCAGCGTTTAAAGCTGCCTCTGATCTGCGAGTTGAGCGGATTAAACTGCCATTTGGTGACGATAGAACGGGCTCTCTTGATGGCGGTAACTTCCTCTATCGTTATTTATCTAGAGGGTATATCTGCCTCGGTGATCATGTCGGACAACCTAAGCCTGATTTAGCTCAATGGGGTGTTCGCTCAGTACGTAAGTTGCCTAAAGTGGGTTTCGGCCTTTAGAGATGATGGCTTATTGAGCCGCAAATCGCGTGCGATAACGAAGTCATCGGTTTCATTTGAACCACTTTAGTTAACGAACTAAAGTACAAATAGTATTTGGCTTTATCGATGACGTTTTATCATCACGTGCTAAAGAAAATAAAAAAAACGCCCCTCGGGGCGTTTTTCACATTATAGAACAATCGAAGTAACTTAAGACTTAGAATGCAGGTTCTATGGTGCCTTTGAAGGCTTGTTCCAAATATTGCTTAGTCGCTTCAGATTGGAAAATTTGCATAAATTTTTTGTAGTTAGCGTTGTCTTTATCTTCGGCGCGAGCTGCAACCACCATCACAGCAAGTGGCGCGTCTTTAGGTTCCATGTAGATACCGGTTTGTTTCGGATCAAGCCCTGCAGACATCACGTAGTTCATGGTAATGGCGGCGGCATCAACATCGTCTAATGTGCGAGGTAACTGAGCAGCATCGATTTCAAGTAATTCAAAATGTTTTGGATTATCAATCACGTCGTTAACTGTAGCGTTATAACCAACCCCTGTTTTTAGACGGATCAGTTTGGCACTTTGCAGTAACAGTAGGCCACGACCACCATTGGTAGGATCGTTAGGAATCGCGATACGCGCATTGTCTGGTAGTTCTTCTAACGATTTGTATTTTTTAGAATAAACACCCATACGCATTAAGATTGATTGACCTACAGAAACCAAGTTACTGTTATGGTTAGCATTGTAGTTTTGAAGGAACGGTAGGTGTTGGTAGCTGTTTAAATCAATGCTGCCATCAGCAAGGGCGGCATCGGGTGTCACGTAGTCGTTAAATTCGACAACTTTCACTTTAAGCCCTTGTTTGGCTGCTTCTTTTGCTACTGCTTCAACCACTTGAGCGTGTGGTCCTACCGTTGCACCGACTTTAATTTCTTGAGTATCTTCTTGTCCACACGCGGTTAGACCTGTGATTAAGGCCGCTGCTAAACAAAATTGGCTGATGACTTTTATTCCTTTCATGACTTCCTTCCTGAGTATTGAGACGTATGGACATCTAAACGCCCATGGTACGGATCAAATCGAAAGTTGCAATCACTATTTTTATTCCAGTTAGTTATGGCTAAGAAGCGCTTGAAAAATAGCCTCAGCTCCCATATATCAATCGATAGACGCTTATATGCATATTAAGACCAAAGTATTGAGAACCTTGGTAGCGATTAAATATTCAACATTATTCTTATTGTTGAGTCGGTGTAGGAGCGAGTTATGAGTGCAAAGAATCCTCTGTATAAAGTCTCTTTTATTCAAGCTGGTCAAAGGTATGAAGTGTACGTCCATGAAGTAGTGACCAGTAGCTTGTTTGGTTTTATCGAACTGGGTGATTTTGTGTGGGACAATCACACCACCATAGTCGTCGACCCAAGTCATGAACGGCTAAAAAACGAGTTTGCGAAAGTGGAACGAACCTATATCCCATTGCACAGTGTGCTGCGTATCGATCAAGTGGCAGAACAAGGCTCGGCAAAAATTGTTGATCTTGGTGATAAAGTGACACAATTCCCCAGCCCAATTTACACCCCATCTCGTTAAGCGTGATTGAACTGCGCCTTAATCAGCGAAGACAACATTTTGATCGCTCGAATGCGCGGTTCAGTCAGTTCAAATGAGGTATTGATGCGAAAGCAGTGACGGAACTCTTCCATGGAGGAAAACATTTTCCCTGGCGCGATGGTGATCATCTTAGCTAACGCATCGTGATAGAGCTTGAGCGTATCGACTTGCTTGGGCAGTTCAACCCAAACAAAGTAGCCGCCAGCGTTGACGTGAATTAGCACATCACTGGGGAAATGCTGCTGCAGGCATTTTACAGTTTGCTGCTTATGCAGATGCAGTTTGCGTCGCAACTGGGGCTTTTTTGCCATTAACGTTATACCAGGTCAATCCATGGTCTTTTTATTGCTGGAATGAATAAAGTAGAGTGCGGCTCCTAAGCACGCGATTGCTGCCAAGCGTGTGGTTGAAAATGGAATACTTTCGTTTCCTAACCAACCGAAATTATCGATCAACATACTCATCGCAAGCTGGCCAAAAATAACAGCGACGGTCGCAACGGCTGTGCCAATCCGTTGTACGGCGAGTACCATAATCAAGATATAAGGGACACCACATAGCGCGCCAAGTAGTTGCCATTTAGGCACATCAAGTAACGTTAAAGCGTGTTTTGGCTCAAAGAAGAAAATGAGTAAGGCGGTGACGATGGCTCCAACCGAAAAGGTTAAGAAAGCACTGCGAAAAACGCCAACTTTACTTCCTAATTGGCCATTGCAGGCAGCTTGAATACTCAGAACAGCGCCGCCAATAATGGCTAATAAAATCATAATTAATGTCATGATGCTTACCCCTTAGCCATCAAAATGAGTGCAGCAATAATAAATAGCAGAGCAATAATGCGCTTTTTATCAACTTCGCGGTGCGGTACGCCAAACCAACCATAGTGGTCGATGAGCAGACTTTTAAAAATTTGTCCTGCCAAAATGCCTACCATGGTGAGCGCGATACCAATACTTGGGGTCGAAAAGGTCAAAATAACAACATAAATTGGACCGAGAACACCACCGATTAATGTCCAACTCGGTTGTGAAAAAAATGAGGGACTGTTGCGAGGGCTGAAAAACAACATTAACAGAAAAGTAAGGGCCGCTCCGACACCAAAAATACTAAAGGTTGCCCACAAACCACCGACTGCCGCACCTAGTGGTCCCAGTAAACCAGCTTCAACCGACAAGCTCATTCCCCCGAGTATCACCAGTAAAATCAATAATAATTGCATGTTTTGTCCACTCCAAAATTGAAGTGGGGGAGAGTACAGTAAGGCACAGTGTTAAAAAACGGTATAATTTAGCAATCACTTTTGCAGGATTTGCACAAATGCAGGATATCAGTGCGGTGAATGTCCGCTCATTGCAGTTTTTTATTGGTGTGTTTGATTCACAGAGCTTTTCGATTGTTGCTCGACGTGAAGGGGTCTCTGCGTCCATGGTGTCGAGAATCATCAAGCAACTGGAAGATTCACTAGGCCAGCAGCTTTTCTACCGAAACACTCGTGCGGTTATTCCTACTGAGGCGGGAAGGTTATTCGCTGGTTATGCGCGTAATGTATTACAGCAATTGGACGAAGCACAGAAGGAGTTGCTTGAACGCCAAGAAGAGCCGACCGGTTTAGTGCGAATTAATGCTCCGGTTTATTTTGGGCAGAAACACATTGCGCCTTGGCTCTTTGGATTGACCGAACGATATCCGAATTTAACGATAGAGTTGCTTCAAACGGATGATTTTATTGATCCACATAAAGATGCAGCGGATGTTCTTTTTCGAATCGGGACCTTAGTCGATTCTTCCTTTCATGCCCGCATTTTTGGCATGCAGAAGTATTACCTAGCGGCTGCACCAAGTTACGTCAAAAAGTACGGTATTCCGACAACGCCAGCAGAACTAAAAAGGCACAAGAGCTTGGTTTATAAAGGCTCTTCTGGACAAAATCGTTGGTTGTTTCGTCAAATGGGAGAAGAGTGGCTACAGTCTGAAGTGACCTCTTTACTTACCTCCAATAATGCACAAACCATAGTGAGTTGTGCCTTGCAAGGCATGGGAATAGTCTTGTTCCCGGATTGGTTGATTGGCGAATATTTGCAATCTGGGCAATTGGTTCGTTTGTTACCTGACTATCAAGCGGCATCGAATATGGAACCGCAACATATTGCGGCTATCTATCCTTATGCTCGTCATCCTTCGATCAATATACGAGCTGTGATTGATTACTTTGTTGAAGTCTATGGTGATCCTCTCTATTGGAACGTGGAATAGTAATGAGACGGCTGTTTTTATAACCATATAATATATTTAATTTTTATTGTTAATTAGAAAATAATCTGCATGTTGAATTTGAATTTTCTTCATGATCAACATGAGAAAAATTGGATTAACAGCCATCTAGCCATCCATTAAGATGGTCTCATAATCACAGGATAACTATAAATACACGAGGTAACTTTCATGGCAATTCGCCCTCCTTTCCGTTCAGATGTTGTAGGTAGCTACTTACGTCCAGACTATTTACATCAAGCTCGTGCTGATTTTAAAGCGGGTAAGATTTCTCAAGGTGATCTGACCGAGGTGGAAAACCGTGCGATTACTGAGTTAGTTGAACAGCAAAAAGCGGCTGGCCTAAAAGTGATCACTGACGGTGAATTTCGCCGTGGTTTCTGGCATATCGATTTTCTAGAAAACCTAAATGGTATTGAAGGTTACGTACCAGACCAAGGTTACAACCAAAAATTCCATGGTAAAGCAGCGCCTTCATACAACATCCGTGTGATTGACCGAGTTTCTTTCAATGCAGATCACCCATTCCTTGGTCACTTCGATTTTCTGAAAAAAGTGGCAGAAACCGACGACTCGTTTGTCGCGAAAGCAACGATTCCAGCGCCAACCATGATTTTGCGTCAAGAAGTACTGGCTAACAACGATACGTCTAAACTGCTTGAAGTTTACCCAAACCTTGATGATTTCTATGCCGATTTGGCGAAAGCTTATCGCGACGCGGTACAAGCATTCTATGCTGCGGGCTGTCGTTACCTTCAATTCGATGACACAAACTGGGCATTTTTGGCTGACGCAAACAAACGTGCCGAATTGAAAGAAAAAGGCATCGACGTTAACGACATCGCCAAAGTGTGTTCAGATATCATCAATGGTGCACTCGAAGGTAAGCCAGAAGATATGGTAGTGACCACTCACATTTGTCGTGGTAACCATGCTTCTTCATGGTTGTTCTCAGGTGGTTATGAGCCAGTGGCTGAACAGTTGTTTGCGACTAACTATGACGGCTATTTCCTAGAGTACGACAACGATCGTGCAGGAGATTTTGCACCGCTACGTCACTGGGCAAATAACGGTAGCCGCATTGTGCTTGGCCTAGTAACTTCTAAATTTGCTGACCTTGAAGATAAAGACCTCATTAAAGCGCGTATTCAAGAAGCTCAAGAATATGTGCCGCTAGAAAACCTATGCTTAAGTCCTCAATGTGGTTTTGCATCAACAGAAGAAGGCAACAAACTGACTGTTGAAGCACAGTGGGCAAAAATTCGTTTGATCAATGACATCGTTGCAGACGTTTGGCCACAAGCATAAGCTAGCGTTTCTATACCCAGATAAATTCACTATAAAAAGCGTTTCTGACATTTTCCACGGCTGATTACCCTCCCATTGGTAATCAGCCGTTTTTTATTGTCCAAATGTTACCGAATATTAAATATTGAAATAATTGCATATCATGTCGTGGTATGATCGTGCTCGTTCTGGTTCGTAGGCGAACATCTAGGGAGGGAAGATCAAAAATGGAAAGCTCGAAGCATAACTTTATGATTGGTTTGATGTTAAGTTCCACAACAGCATTGTTTTGGGGAATGATCCCTATTGCGTTGAAGCTCTCTAGTGGATTTGCCGACCCTGTGACCTTGACTTGGGCTCGCTTTACTTTTGCCGCCATTGTGGTGTTTTTGTGGCAATGGCAACATCATAAACTCTATGAATTTCGGTCACTGAATCGTAATGAGTGGTTTCGTCTTTTTGGCTCTGGTCTGTTTCTCATCATTAACTATACGTTTTTTGCTTGGGGGGTAACCTATTTACGCCCTGAGGTGGCTCAGTTGGCGATGCAAGTGTCGCCTATTTTTATGGCTCTGGGTGGCTACCTCTTTTTGAAAGAGCGGATTTCTGTGCCTCAAATAGTCTGCTTTGGTTTACTGATTGTTGGATTGCTGATCTTTTTCCATCCGGTGTTAATGGGCACATATGATGGGGATATGCATACTCTCATTACGGGTGTTGTGATTATTTTTATCTCGGCGTTCAGTTGGTGTATTTATGCTCTGATGCAAAAAACGCTCTTTCATAAATTGAGCTCTTCCAACATCTTGCTGATGATTTACTTGTTTGCCATGGTCACGATGGCGCCATTTTCTACTCCCAGCAAGCTAATGACGATGAGCGGTGATGATACTTGGATTATGTTGTTCTGCTGTATCAACACGATTGTTGCCTATGGTGCATTTACCCAAGCACTGCGTTATTGGCAAACGGTGCAGGTAAGTGCTGTTATCGCCATGGTTCCTGTGGTGGTGTTTGTGCTCACTGAACTATGTGTACTGTTTGGCTTGTGGTCGAATATTATCAGTGAATCTCACCTCGATTGGATGAGTTACCTTGGCATGATTCTGGTGGTCATGGCTGCAGTGAGTGTCCAAATCGTCAGTGCCCGAGCCGGTCATAAGAAAAAGGCCAAAGCCAAAACCGTCGAAGCTCACGCGATGTAAATGCGCTATTTAGTCGAGGAAATTAGTTAAAAAGGCAGACATGGTTCTGCCTTTTACTTAGAGTGACTTTATTCAATAAGTTAGATGTTGTCTCTGGGATAAACCACAAAGCATACCTAACCCAGGGCTGACTGCTTGGTTGCGCTATGCTTCGACTGGCTCTTTCGCGACATCAACCCATTCGGCGGTGCAAATCTCCGCTAGGCGTTTCGGGGAAATTTTGACTCCTGAGTTAGCGTTTCCGCCAGCAGGTAGAACGATGTCGTAGGCTTTTAAACTCTCATCACAGAATACGGCGACACCCGCTTGTGTCGTGAAAGGGCAGACTCCACCGGGAAAGAACCCCGTCAATGGCTCGACCTCTTCTCCTTTAAGCATGCGAGGTTTTAAACCAAACAAACGCTTAAATTTACCATTATGAATTTTAGCATCCCCAGCCATGACAATAAGCGCTACCCCTTGCTCTAAATGCACCGATAAGGTTTTAGCAATCTGTCCTGGCTCGACGCCAAAGGCCAGAGCGGCATCGGCAACGGTTGCTGTGCTTTCTGCTAACTCGGTGACTTTTATCTCTGGTGCTCGCTCAGCCAGAAACGATTTCACCTGCTCAACGCTCATAGGTTCTCCTTAACTTTATTTGAAGTGAGCTTAATTATGTTCACTATTGCTGCGGCATTAATCCATAACACTTTTCGACTGAATCGCCTTTTTAGCCAATTCTTGGGCAAATATACGGATGTCATTTTCGATAGCGATCGTTTTGGTGCGAATCTCATCTTCATCGATATTGGTGAGTTTTCGGTTGGCCATGACGATCTTGCCATTAACAATGGTGTACTCGACGTTCGAAGGATTGGCTTGATACACCAAGGTAGCATAGGGGTTGTAGTTTGGCATCATGTTCATCGAATGGGTTTCCACCACAATGACATCGGCCTTTTTCCCTGGTTCTAACGAGCCGATTTGATCTTCCATGTGCAGTGCTTTGGCGCCACCTATTGTCGCCATTTCAATAACTTGGCGAGGAATCATAATGGTTCGGTCGTGATAGCGTAGCCGCTGCATATTGGCGGCATAACTTAGAGTGCGCCATAAGTCTACTTGGTTGGAACTCATTGGTCCATCGGTGCCTAAACCAATCCGAATATGTTGTTTAAGCATATCCCAAGCAGGGGCAATGCCCGTTGCCCCTTTGGCGTTGGCCATCGGATTGTAAGCCACACCCGCATCAGCTTGCTGGATGAGTTTGAGGTCGTCTTCTGAAAAATTGACGCCATGAGCCAGCACCATATGCTTATCTAATACGCCCAATTTATACAGATAATCGACAGGGGATTTTGCCGCTAAACCGTCTTCCAAACGCTGCTCTTCATGGGGGAATTCTGCGGCATGAATTAACGTTGGCACATTGTATTTGACGGATAATTCATGGATACGTTGTAACTCTTTACTACCAACTGTGTAAGCGGCATGAGGGGCGAAAGCAGGCGTAATGAGTGGGTCGTGCAGGTAGGTTTTTACAAAATTTTCACCATATTCAAGGCCACCATAGGGGGTAGGTGCATCAACTACCGGATACTTAATCACTGTTTCGCCGAGTACAGCTCGCAGCCCGACTTGTTTAGTGGCTTGAGCCATTTCATCCATGTGGTAATACATATCTGCATAAGTCGTTACTCCGCCTAAAGCGAGTTCGCTAGCGCCTAGTAGGGTGGCATTATGAATTAAAGTTCGGTTTAACTTCTCTTTTTCTAGAGGGAAAAAATAGGCGAACAGCCGATTTTCAATCCCTTCTTCACCTAAACCACGAAAAGCAATCATGGGTAAGTGGTTATGGGTATTCACCATGCCAGGTAGAACAATACCGTTCTTGGCGTTAATGACTTTACTTGCTGAGTATTGCTTTGCTAAAGAAGCATCACCAACGGCGATAATGGTGTCACCATTAATCACCACAACCCCTTGTGGATAAACATGATGTTCTTTATCCATAGTGAGCACTTGTCCATTAGTCACCATTAAGTCGACATGAGTTGTTTTTGGCGCGGTCGAAGTGCAGCCCGTAGCGATGAGCAATACACTTAAATTGATCCCAGTGAAATGCGTTCCTTGCATGAAGATATTCTCCTAATTATCTGATTAGTGGAGTTTATCAGAATTATTCATTCGTTTGATTTGGATTTCAGATTGCTGATTTATCTGTCAGATAATTTTACATCTGCAGTAATAACTTTAGCGCTGAATAAGACCATCTTCATAGAGATTAACTTGATGATTATTAGCTATTTTTAACCTTAGTTCTATCGTCTCTTAGTATTTCAAGTCTTATCGTTCTGACAAGTTTTTATACTGTTCTTGTGCGAATTTGTCTGAAAACTTTACACCATATCTATCGGGAGTGTTAAACGATGGTCATATTGCGTTAAGGTTCAAATGCCATAGGGATTAGTCTGGTTTTCGACTCGGGGGCAAGTTATTCATCTATTAGGTGTGATTTTGTCGGCGGTTTGGATGGGATATCTATGAGAGAGCAATATTACGAGTGTCTGATTTTTTTACAGTTATAGAGAAACTGTAAAAGACAGTGCTAAAATTTCAATAAATACATATGGTTAATTGTTGGCACACTTTTGGCATATTTGAAAGCTCCTTACTTGTATAGCAGGCAATATGAATGGTTAAGTTAGTCGTACTACTGTTGTTAACTTTAGTCTCACCATTTACTAGTGCAACGTTTATCTCTGATGTGCATAGCAACAACAGCGAGAAAAAAGCACTGGATTTAGACAGTTATTTCTCCACGGGTGCTGAAGAGGGCATCATTGGTTCG
Source organism: Vibrio porteresiae DSM 19223 (assembly GCF_024347055.1). Lineage (NCBI taxonomy): Bacteria > Pseudomonadati > Pseudomonadota > Gammaproteobacteria > Vibrionales > Vibrionaceae > Vibrio > Vibrio porteresiae. The sequence continues at coordinate 1,742,595 of NZ_AP024896.1, read as the reverse complement.
GATATCGGTTGGTCTTGGGTTTCTGTCTCAGGCAATCGTGATAATTTTTATGATTACTATAGTTTCACTAATACAGTGGAAGGCAGTAACTGGTGGTTTGATGTCGACAATTCGTTTGATTCGACATTGACACTCTACAGCGTTAGTGGTGCTTTGATTTGGTCCGGCATTTATGTCGATGATGGCTGTTATGACTTTGATTCATCAGCTGTGAGCTGTGCCTCTCCGGGCGCTGATGATGATAGCTTTTTGCTGGAAGAGTTCGGCGTTAGCCTTAGCGTGGGTGATTACATCCTAGTGTTGGGTTCATTTGCGCGTAACTTTTACGCCAACTTGATCGCTTACGGTCATATCGACAACTCCTTTGTACTGAATGTCAGTACCGATGCCATTGGTGTAACGACGACGTCATCATCTGATTTGACGACGGTGACGACCACAAATGTCCCAGAGCCATCATCATTATTGATATTGGGTCTAGGTTTGTTAGCGCTGCGTTTTGTTCGTCCTTTTAAGACAAGTAAAAAGGCGTAAGGCCAAAAAACAACAAAGCGGTGACCATTGGTCGCCGCTTTATTCTTTGTCTTATTGGATAAGTGTTATTGGTAGGATTTAATCAGTACTGATGTATCCATACGACCAAGACCTTTTTCTTGGAGCTGAGCATAACGCTGATCCACCTCTTCTGTCATTGGCAGAGTCAGTCCGTTACGTTTGGCTTCGTCAAGACAAATGCCGAGATCTTTACGCATCCAATCAATGGCAAAACCAAAATCGAATTTGTCTTGCGCCATAGTGACGGCGCGGTTTTCCATTTGCCATGAACCCGCCGCGCCCAATTTAAGCACATCTTTCACTTGCTCGATGTTGAGATCGGCTTTTTGCGCAAGAAGCAGAGCTTCGCTAAGACCTTGTAAAACACCGGCAATACAAATTTGGTTCACCATTTTACAACGTTGGCCTTGGCCATTAACGCCCATTAGAGTGACTTGTTTGGCATAACTGTTCATTACTGGTAGCGCTTGTTCAAATGTGTTTTGTTCACCGCCACACATCACGGTTAATACGCCATTAACAGCGCCCGCTTGACCACCGGATACCGGGGCATCAATGAAATGCACACCTTTTTCATGACAGGCTTTGGCAAGCTCTTCAGCTAGCTCTGCTGAAGTGGTGGTATGGTCGATGAGAATCGAGCCTGCCTCCATTGCAGCTAAGACCCCTTCTTCCCCATACACAACGCTACGCACGTCGTTATCGTTACCGACACACATAGCAACGACTTGAGCGCCTTGGGCTGCCGCAAAAGGCGTTACATGGTAAGAGCCTGAATACTCTTGTTCCCATTGTTCTGCTTTGGCTGACGTACGGTTATACACTTGGGTATGAAATCCAGCTTTAGACAAATGACCAGCCATTGGGTAACCCATTACTCCAAGACCAATAAATGCGACGTTGTGTATAGTCATGTGTGTATTCCTTTATTGAATTGACTTAATTAACCTATGTCAATTTGAGGTTTCTTACCAATAATGGATTGAAAATGCAGAATAAAACCATCAAATTGTGTGGTTAGCGTGCTATTACGATATTCCTGTTGATTGACATATGTCAATAATAAAAATTGATTATTTCAATTTGGCGTTTTTGCTCATACACTAGGAAGCAAAAGAACACCTTAAAGAGTTATTGGAGTAGGCGCTGTGAGCGAGACCAAGTACAGACAAATCGCGCGAGTCATCGAGCAACGTATTGATAATGGCCACTATCCAGTTGATACCAAGCTGCCCACCCATCGCCAATTGGCTTTGGAGTTAGACACCACGCCTGCCACCGTCGCAAAAGCGTATCAACTGCTGACCGAAAAGCAGCGAATCGCATCTCATGTTGGTCGTGGCACGTTTGTGTGCTCAACGGGTTCTCTTAGCGATGTGATTCATCCTACCGAGGAGGACGGCAGTTATAACCTCTCGATCTTGCAGCCTTGCTTACATTACAACGTTGCTCCCTTAAGCCGTGCATTTCAACAGGCCACACAGACGTTGCCACTAGATTTGATGGGATACACTGAACATTCAGGTTTGGCTCGCCATCGTATGGCGGGCGTGGCTTGGGCTAAGCAATATGGTTTAGTTGGCGGCTGTGCGGAAAATACCTTGTTGGTCGATGGCGCTCAACACGGCTTATCGCTTTTGATTCATGCCCTAACTAAACCTGGCGATACAATTGCAGTGGAAGAGGTGACTTATCCGGGAATCATGGCGATAGCCAAACTTGCGGATCGTCATGTGGTGGGGCTTCCGATGGATCAGCAAGGCGTGACTGTCTCTGGACTAACAGAGGTGGTTGATCAGTATAAACCGAGCTTAGTTGTCATTGTTCCATCGCATCAAAATCCGACAGGAATTACTATGCCGGTAGAGCGTCGCGAGCAAATCGCACAGGTTATCGCTCGCCACAAAGTGTGGTTAGTTGAAGATGACATTTATGGCTTTTTAAATGAAGAACCGATCCCAGCAATCACCAACTTTGTTCCAGAGTATGGTTTCCATATCACCAGCTTATCGAAGGCGATCAGCCCTGCACTGCGCTGTGGTTTTGTTAAAGTGCCGAGCAGTCAACTTGCTCATATCGAAGCACATATTCGCACTAATATTTGGCTTTCATCACCGATCAATTACGCAGCATCCTCCTTATTGATCGAATCAGGCGAAGCCTTTGCACTGGCGCAAAAACAAAAAGAGATCGCCCAAAAACGCCAACGTATCGCACACGATATTTTGCCAACGGCAGAAGCGGCGACTTCGTCTGTTTCTCAAGGTTATCACTTGTGGTTACCGTTACCGCAAGGGTGGCAACAAGACCGATTTGTGATGGAAGCAAAAAGTCGCGATGTGCTGATCAGCAGCGGGAGCTATTTCCATGCGCAAGAGTCACGTGATCATCATGTGCGTTTGTCTCTGATGGCAGTCGCTACCGAAGAGGGATTAAAGAAAAGCTTAACGATTTTGGCCGAGCTACTGGCAAAACCCGCAGAGACGGTCTTTCCTTTTTAAAAAAACAACCAAGGCCCAATCGGGCCTTGGTTGTTTTTGCATGATGAGCATCAGGTTTAGCGAGATAACCATGCAGGGATGATTTGTGTTCCTTTGCCAAGCATGTATCCAAAGTGAATGTTCATGTAAGCCAATGGTTCAAGGTAGCGTGCGTTGGTCAATGCGCCAGCATCTACCGCATCAAACCCAGCTTCGTTAGCTAAAGTGAGTACCGCTTGTTTGGCACTTTCATTGTCGCCAGCGATAAAGGTTTGTGCTTTACGACCTTCAAATTCCAAACCTTGTTCATATACTTGAGCAAACACGGTATTGAACCCTTTCAAAACAGAGGCTTGTGGCAGTAGTTTTTGAATTTCTTCTGCTGCTGAGGTGTCAAAGCCAATGCTCAAACCGGAGAAATCGGCTTTCACTGGGTTAGTGACGTCGACCACCACTTTGTTAGTAAAGTCAGCCGCTTGTGCCAAAGAAGCAACTGCGTCATAAGGAGTGGCGATGAATACCACATCTGCGCCTTTAACCGCATCTGCGATACTTGCTGCTGTCACGTTGGCTTTCGCCAGTTTGTCTGCAACACCTTGAGCTGATGCTTGATGACGAGAGGCGATAGTGACGTTATAGGTTGTTTGACCAAAAGTAAGAGCTAGACCAGAACCGATGTTACCTGAACCAATGATTGCGATATTCATAATGTATTCTCCATTTTCTTGTTTATTTAGGTGCGATGTTGTTTCGCTGTGGTGACAGTATTGCTCTCGCTGCTTTTCAACACAATGGAGACTATGTAGAATGAATTTCTATATTTTGTTCTTAATTGGAGGTCGGGATGGATCTGGTTGATGGATTAAAAGCGTTCGTTATTACCGCGCAAACGGGGTCGTTTACCGATGCGGCCAATCGGTTAGGTATATCAAACCGCTTAACCTCCAAATACGTTGCCCAGCTAGAAGATAAAATTGGCGCTCGATTATTACAGCGCACGACTCGTCAGGTGGGATTAACCCCGCAAGGAGAAGAGTTGCTGGCGCGAGCTCCAGCACTATTGGCGGAATTAGATGATCTGTTAGGGTGTGTTTCAGAAGATGCGAAGGGATTGACTGGTCTATTGCGAATATCTGCTCCGGTTACCTTTGGCGAAATGTACATCAATGAGATGTTAAGTCGCTTTGCCGCACTGCATCCCAATCTTTCGATCGATTTGCGTTTAAGCGACACTCATGTGGATTTGGCGGCAGAGGGCGTCGATATCGCCTTTCGTATCGGTTCGCCCGATCTCAATACGCTCAAAGCGCGAAAACTGGGCTCAATCACCAGCGTGTTGATTGCAGGTCAGGACTATGTGGCACAATATGGCGAACCCCACACTCCAGAAGAGTTGGCAAACCATATCTGTATTCAAGATACCAATATGCGTGAAGCTAATCGCTGGGTATTTTGCAAAGATGGGAAGGAGTTTGTGTTCCATCCATCGCGAAACTTTACCGTCAATAATGCTCGGATTGCCAAAGATTGGGCTCAAAATGGGCTAGGTATTGCGCTTTGCCCAAGCTTTGTGTTGCAAAAATATCGCGATGGCGAAAATGGGAAATTGGTACGTCTGCTTCCTGACTACACAATGAAAACGTTCCCTCTTTGTGCGGTTTACCTTAACGGCAAGGTGATACCGAAGAAAGTTCGAACACTGATTGATTTCGCGGTCAAGGATTTCGAAAACAGCAACTTATCGGCATGTTAAGCGGATTAAGAAGACTAACCCAGCAAATTAAACGTCTTGTACTTGGTGAACTGATGAATCTTATCTGCGGCAATCGGTTCACTGCAAAGGCCAATTAATTGCTCTTGGTAATGGACTTCTTGAAAGCGAATACCTGAGGTGGCAAGCAATTGGCGTACTTCAAGAAACTTACCGACTTTTTTGGTGCCGACCACGGTTTTACCAAAAGAGGAGGTGATCCACTGGTATAGGGCGCTGTGCTTAGCTAAGGTCAGTTCACCATCGTTCATATCAGCAAGAATGATGGCAAGACTGGCTGAGGCAAGTGCGGCGATCAAATCATGGTCGGCAATAGCAAGTTCAGCGCAGGTTTTGCGATTAACAAAAAACGCTTGTTTGTATTCAATCAGCTCATCATTGAACGGGAGCCTATGCTCAGGAGTTAGCGCTTCGCCTAACAAAGGAGAATAGGCTACACAGGTTTTGGTTGGCTCTGAGAACAAGGTTTTGCCAGCATCAATGATCTCGATGAAATCGAGGTTTTCTTCTGGCAGTAACTCACTGGCACAAGGAACAATGTGCGGCAGCATTGCTTGCTGGTTCGCGAAGGCTAGGTGAGCTGCTGGCGTTAAAGAAAGTTGCACTTGGCCGTCATTTTCTGCGGTGATTGCCATTCTGGCTAACCAAGCAGCGCCGACCGCATGGGCAACTTGTGCGATGGCTTTGCCTAACGTCATGCCAATATCGTCAGCCAGATAAAGCACGAGTTCATCTTCTTGCCATTCTTCTTTCACTGTATTAACCATACTCACCTCTGCACACATTATTTGCCGATGGTAAGAGGTAACACATTCATATTCAAATTAAATTTTGCGCCTAGTTTGTCTGCGAATAGGGTACTGTAAAACCTTTTCTGATGAGATTATTAACAAGAGAACTTGGTGATTTAACAAAAGTGGGGGGACGTTTTTCCCTGTAGTGCTACAGATTTGTAATTAACGGTTGCGAGTACCGCGCGAAAGCCTCAGAATGTCGCACTTTTCGTACCGATAAAATAGGTGCGGCGTTTTTATTATAGTTAATCGAGAATCAATATGGGTTTTACCTCGCTAGGTCTTTCTGCTCCAATCCTTAAAGCAATTGAAGAAAAAGGATACACCACACCATCTCCAATTCAGGCGCAAGCCATTCCAGCAGTATTGGAGGGCAAAGATGTGATGGCAGCAGCACAGACTGGCACGGGTAAGACTGCAGGTTTTACGCTGCCGATCTTAGAGCGTTTGGCTGATGGCCCCAAAGTACGTGGTAATCAGGTTCGCGCTTTAATTCTCACCCCAACTCGTGAGCTTGCAGCTCAAGTGCAAGAGAGCGTATTCACTTATAGTCGTTACGTGCGTTTGAGTAGTGCAGTGGTGTTTGGTGGCGTAAAAATTAACCCGCAGATGCTGCGTTTAAGTAAAGGTGTGGATGTGCTGGTGGCAACTCCGGGGCGTTTGCTCGACCTTTATAACCAAAATGCAGTGAAATTCGATCAACTTGAAGTGTTGGTATTGGATGAAGCAGACCGTATGTTAGATATGGGCTTCATTCGCGATATTCGTAAAATTTTAGCTTTGCTACCAAAACAGCGCCAAAACCTACTTTTCTCTGCGACCTTCTCTGATGAAATTCGTGAGTTAGCAAAAGGCTTGGTCAACAATCCAATCGAAATTTCGGTGACTCCACCTAACTCAACGGCAAAAACCGTTGAACAGTGTATTTACACCACTGATGTGAAGAAAAAAGCACCATTGCTTGAACGATTGATTAAAGAGGGCGATTGGCGTCAGGTTCTAGTGTTTACTTCAACCAAACATGGTGCGAACCGTTTAGCAACGTTACTCAATGATGCCGGTATTACCGCGGCGGCAATTCATGGTAACAAAAGCCAAAGTGCACGTACCAGCGCACTAGCAAATTTCAAATCAGGTGAAGTTCGTGTATTGGTAGCAACCGATATTGCTGCCCGTGGTATCGATATTCCACAATTGCCTCAAGTGGTGAACTACGATTTACCAAAACAAGCAGAAGATTACGTGCACCGTATTGGCCGTACTGGTCGTGCGGGTGAAACGGGTAAGGCTATCTCATTAGTTGCAGCATTAGATGCCGATCATTTGTTCTCGATTGAACGTTTGATTCAACAGTTGTTGCCTCGTTACGAACTTAAAGGTTTAGAAGCCACCAACAAAGTCCCTGAAAAAGCATTGGATACTCGTCCAATCAAAGCGAATAAACCGAAAAAGCCGAAGAAGCCAAAAGTGGCCGGTGAAGGGATGGATAAACCTGCAAACTCTGGTGTGAAGAGAAATAAACCAGCACAGGGCAAAAAGCCGCAGTTTGCGAAAGAGAAAGCACAAGCGAACTCGTCTAAAGCAGGCTCTGCTAAGTCTGGCGCTGCTAAGTCTGGCGCTGCTAAATCGGATTCGTCTAAGTCCGGATCTTCTAAGCCACAATTTGCAAAATCAGACGCTTCTAAATCCAATAAGCGTCCTTCTGGTAATGGTAACCGTTCTGCAAATGGTAGCCGCTCAGCGAATGGTAATCGCCCAGCAAACGGAAGCGGTCAAAAGCCATCTGGGCAGAAGCGTCGTCCAGCGCCGAACAAAGCTCAGTAATACATTTTTAAATAGACTCGAAAGTTTTAAATAGACACACAAGCCCCAACTGATTCCGTTGGGGCTTTTTTTCTTCCGCTTTTATAAACACTCTCTGTATCACCGCATGAATGCCTGTTATTAAGCACGCTTATGGTTTTCTCTACCTATAACACATTGTTTTATAATAAATATCTATATGTAAATAATAGGGTTTATAGTTGCTCACTATCCTTGATGGTGCTAGTTTGGGCTGGTTATAGATATTTGTGCTAGGGAGATGAGCCGTCGGATTCTCCTTGGTGTTTCGCGTGGCTCTGGCGAATTTTGTGAAATCTTTTAGAGGCACGGTCTTCTAAAGGAATCACGAAATGATTGCCTCTTCTGCTTCTAAGCCGCAATTGACGTCGACCACGTGGTGGCGTGGTTACAGTGCATTGTCTCTCTTGGTCCTTCTCTCTATCGTCGTTGCGGTAATCTCCTTTCTTGTTGGGCGCTTTACGATTCCATTTTCACAGTTTTGGGCAGCATTGACTGGGCATGGTGTTGGGTCTTTGGTGTTACTTAAGGTGCGTTTGCCGAGAATAGCTGCTGGTATGGCAATTGGTGCGTCTTTGGCGGTTTCTGGCGCGACTTATCAAGGTATATTTCGTAACCCTATGGTTTCTCCTGCGATTTTGGGCGCAGCTTCAGGTGCTGGGCTTGGGGCCGCTTTTGCCATTTTGTGTTCGTTGAACTTTGTCATGGTGCAACTCATGGCGTTTGCCTTTGGTGTGGTAGCCGTGCTCATTACCTATTTTGTTGGTAATGCGGTCAGTCGTAATAACGATTCTTTACTGAGCTTGGTTTTAACTGGGATCGTCATTTCTGCGCTCGCATCGGCCATCATTTCACTGATTAAATATCTGGGTGACCCTGAAGAGAAGCTACCGGAGATCACCTTTTGGCTCATGGGCAGTCTTTCCTCCGCTAATTCGACCAATATGACATGGATGATTGCACCTTTAATCGTTGGTCTGCTGCCGATCATCCTGTTGCGTTGGCAGTTAAATTTGCTGTCACTTGGCGATGAAGAGGCATCAGCACTCGGCGTGAACGTGAAACGTACTCGAGTGGTATTGATTTTGGCCGCTACATTGCTCACTGCGGTGTCAGTTGCAGTGAGTGGCATTATTGGCTGGATCGGACTTTTGATCCCCCATCTGGCCCGTATGCTGGTGGGGCCGAATCATCGCGTTTTAATCCCTGCGAGCCTGTTTCTCGGTGGGTCTTACTTGATGATAGTTGACGATTTAGCCCGCTCTCTTCTGCCCATGGAGATACCGATAGGCATATTAACATCGTTAATTGGCGCTCCGTTTTTCCTCTATCTAATGGCTCGACGCAAAGGTTTATAAAACATGAATCCCATGATGACTCTTGAAGTAAATCACCTTTGCTGCGGCTACGCAGATAAAGTGATTGCCAGTGATATTTCATTTTCAGTGCAAAGTGGTGAAGTGCTGTGCATTCTTGGCCCAAATGGCGTAGGGAAATCGACACTGTTTAAATCGATGCTCAATTTGATTCCTAGCCTTGGTGGAGAGATTTGTATCAACGCAGAGTCGATTCATAGTTGGTCACGTAAACGCTTAGCCACTGTGCTCGGATATGTTCCTCAGGCGAGCTCGACTCCTTTCCCTTTTTCTGTACGAGAGATGGTGGCGATGGGGCGCACTGCGCATTTGGGGGCGTTTTCGTTTCCGAGTAAAGGTGATTGGCAGCAGGTTGATCAAGCTTTACATCGGCTAGGGATTGCTCAATTAGCCGAGCGCCGTTTTACAGAACTTTCAGGGGGAGAAAAGCAGATGGTGTTGATTGCCAGATCCATCGCGCAAGCTCCAGCCCTGCTGGCAATGGATGAACCCACAGCCAGCTTGGATTTTGGTAATCAAGTCGCAGTGCTGCGTCAAGTTCGTCAGCTGGCCACGGATGGATTTGGCATCATTATGATTACCCACTCCCCTGAACAAGCCTTTTTATGTGCCTCTAAGGTACTGTTATTTAGACGAAATAAACCCTGTTTGTTCGGCTCGGTTGAGGAGGTCGTAACCGAGGCTAACCTGCGTGATGCTTATGGCGTGGATGTTCAAATTCATCAAATCGGTGAGAGGGATGGACAACCGGTGCACTCCTGCACGCCTGTGGTATGACATTTTCTCGTTTTCAGTAAGGAATACTTCTCATGGCTTTTACAACAAAACTGCTCGCGACGTTGGCGAGTTTATCCATGCTTTCAACAGCGTATGCAGCTGATGTTCAAACGGTAACGGATGCCAGTGGTACGCAAGTGGTGGTTCCCTCGCAAATTAATGCGATTGGCGATGCATGGCCTGCACATCTTGAAGTGCTGGCCATGTTAGGGGCGGGGGATAAGGTCGTCTCTTACGTGAATGTGGATTCTCCGCAAAAACGCCCTTGGTTGGCGGTGGTAAACCCTCAAATGCATCACGCTTCACCTGCGTTTACGAAAACCGATGTAAACGTTGAGGAGATGCTGAAAGATAAACCGGATGTGGTTTTCTCTATCGTCACTCCGCGTATGCGCACTAAGCTTGAGGAGCTGAATGTGCCCAACGTGCAACTGACCTTCACGAATTTTGCTGAGTTGGAAAAAACCTTTGATCTAACGGCGCAAATTCTCGGTCCTCAAGCGCAGCAGCGTGCGGCGGATTTCAATGCCTATTTGGAAGAAAAGCTGCAAATGGTGCGCTCTTATAGCGATACGCTTTCTACACAACAAAAACCGCGGGTGCTTCATGTTGTGCAATTAAACCCATTAACGATCGACGGTGGTCATTCATTGATTGACGCATGGATTCAGGCTGCGGGCGGGGTGAATGTTGCGCAGGACGTTCATGGCAGCTTAAAAGTGACATCGAAAGAGCAGATGTTGGCATGGAACCCAGATGTGATTATTTTGGGCGGCAGTGCGATGCCAGATCCTGCTACGCGCGCCAGTGATTTAAAAGCATTAGAAAACGATCCTATGTGGTCGAGTGTTAACGCGGTAAAACATCACCAACTTTATATCAATCCTAATGGTGCGTTCCTGTGGGATCGCTATGGTGCTGAAACCGCGTTGCAAATTCAGTGGGCTGCAAAAACATTGCATCCAGAGCACTTTAAACAGCTGGATATCGCGAAAGAGACCAAAGCGTTCTACCACCGTTTTCTTAACTACGATCTCTCCGATACTCAAGTGAATGAAATTCTCCAAGATCTGCCGCCAAAAACGTTGTAACTTGGCGTTTATCTGATTAAGGTGAAGCCCCGAATTTTTCGGGGCTTATTTTTTGATTTTTATAACAAAAAGAGATGGCAGTACACCGAATATCTCTTACCTAAAACCGCTTTTAAATAACAGACAGACACCTTCAAAAAGGAAAAAGAATGGGAAGTTCCGTATCGAAACGCGCTGTATTCAGTGCCATGTTAATCGTGAGCAGTGCGCTCTCTACCAGTGTTTGGGCCGGCAGCGAGATTTATGTTCAAGCCTCTAAAGGCAGTTTCAATAACGAAGCGATCGATAAGCTATTTGAGCAAAGACCGCAACTGCAGCACGACACTATCTACGCTGGTACTCCACTGAATGTATTGAAATCGGCGAGCGAAAACCATGCGTTTGCATTTAGCGCTGTGGACAACACCACCATCAATGGCAAGCTTGTGCAGGCAACAGTGACGGCGTTTGAGCAATACAAGCCAACCGAAGTGACCGCTTATGTGACTATGCCAATTGAGATGTGCGTACTAATGAATAAACAAGATGTGCAGTCGCAAACGCCGATTACTCTGATTGCCTCTCATCCTGCAGCGTTGAAACAAATTGATCGTTGGAAGCAGAGCATCAAAGGGTTAGCGGAGCAAGAAATTCCAGCAGGCACTGCGGAAGCGGCACGCAAAGTCGCTCAAGGTGAGATGCCAAAAGGTACGGCAGCGATTGGTTCTTGCGCGCTGGCTTCTCTATATCCAACGCTTTCTGTGGTAAAAAAAGGTGTGCAGGATAATAAAAATAACGCGACGTCTTTTTTAATGATGAAAGTTGCGAAACGTGACAAGCCAATCAGTGAACAAGCTGCGCGTCATGAGCTTAATGCTGCCATCGCTCAAGGCAAAAAAGCGGATTTATTGCTGCTTAATAAGTAATCGCAACACTTAATTAGTAATCAAAGTACTTAATAAGTAACTAGAGTTCGCCAATAATAAAAAAGCAGCCAAGGTTGGCTGCTTTTTACTATCTAATAGATGACATAGTTAGCGCCACCAAATTTCAGCTTGAACCCCAAAACTCAATTGCTCGTTACTGTGGTTTGCAAAGTAATGGCCAGTAACTCCGTTTTCTGTGTTATCAATATAGGTAGTAAAGAAGCGGAACTCGGGGCGCGAACCTAACATACTGGTGTCGACTTTTATGGTGTGGAATGCCGTTATCTTATAAGCACTTTCATAGTAGTTGTCGCCGCTTTCCCGCACAGTTTGGTGGAAGTAACCTAGCTCAAAACCGGTTTGATTGAATTCACTCCATATGTACGCGGGGCGAACGACAAAGCGATAGGACAAGAGGTCGGTATTGGCTTTCTGCAGATCGTAGTTATAGATATCTTGCCCATAAGTCATGATCATGGCGTGGGCCACAATATATTGTTTATCTAGAAAGTAACGCTCACCTTGGGAAATAAAGCGTACTGCATCTCCATTGGTGTGCTTACCGAGGTAATCGTTTTGAATACCAAAATCTGGGTGGCTTTCTAAAATTAAACCAAAGCTTGAGGCAATTGAATTGGTGGCATATTGCAATTGGTATTGATGAAAACCACCTCCTTCATATTGATGATCTAAGATGCCAGTTAATACATACGCATCTTTGGGGGCTGCGTAAGTTCCAGCTCGAACTCGTTGCTTCACATCGGGCGTTTTATTAGTGAATTGGTACTTGGCTGTTAGTGCTAGGTGGTTTTGGGGGCTTAGCTCAATGTCATGCCAATTTAGATGAGCAGTATACGTATTTAAGCTGTCTTTTTGTGATGTGTTGCTGTCGTCTCGGTATTTTAAGTTGAAGTCTTCACGAAGGATTGCAACATCGAGCATCCCGTTATCTAACTGGATCTTATCAATACCGACACCCGCACCAGAGTTAACTCGGTAGCTCTTAAAATCGAGCATTTGTACGTCGGTTCCAGCTAAGTTATGACGACCAATCCATAGTTCGGATTCTGGCAGTACAGGGATGAAGTTTTTCGCGCGCACGTACATGTCGAGGAATTGAAAGTAATCATCGGTATTTTCTGGATTACCCACTACTTCACCGTTGTTCTCTAGGCCTGTATTACCATCGATCATGATGATGGCATCGACCCAGCGGTCTTCTTTTTCGTATGCGCGTTCGCTAAAGATTAGATCGTAAGCTCCGTTGTATTCATTACCCAGGCGACCTAGAGATCCTGGCGCGTAACGTTCTGGCCCACCTTTGTTCGAGCCTGCAATACCAGCACGAAAGTAGCCGCTGTAGTTGAAGGTGCTGTTGACATCTTCTCGTTTCTTTTGAACGGATTCCGTTGATGGTGGGAGGTCATAAGGTTTGTTTTCCGGCTTCGCGTTCAATTTGGCTTCAAGTTCTGCAAGGTGTGTTTGTGTTTGCAATAACTGAGTTTTGAGTTGTTCAAATTCCTCTTTCGATATGTCGCTCGGAGCGGAAAAAGCATAGTTAGACGCTGCTAATGAAGCAACTAAGCCTGCGGTAATCATTTTTTGCGTAATAATGTTCTGTTTGTAGGACACAGTGAGCTCTCCTTTGTAAACAAGGATTGATTAAAGTACGGGATGGTTGATCTGCAGACGTCACGAGAATCGCCGTCTAGGTACAGAGGGTGTTGATTGGTTAATCAAGAGCTCTCCTAGTAATGGCTTGGAGAGCTCTAGAGTTTCATCGCTATGGATGATGTGTTGAATTAGTGTTTAACCACCAAGCTTATTGGACCTATTAAGCCAGAAGGCGTTAATTTTGCGTCGGCTTTAAAGGTTGGCGCTGATGTCCAAGCCAGAACTTTTGCTCCCGGTTGTTTGTCACCAATCAGACGGTTAGTCCAAGTGTTGGATACCGTTACTGTTAGGTCGTTGTGTGCTTCAGTGAGGTACTGGCTAATATCAACACGTTTTGGCGCATACCAAACTGTGCCAGCATCTTGACCATTGACTTCAACGCGAGCCACATTACCCACAGTGCCTAGGTCTAACCAAACTTGGTCTTGGTCGACTAAGTTCGCAGGACGGTCGATTTGAGTTTGGTATTTCACCGTACCAGAGAAGTAACGTACCGCTTTGTTTTTGCTTTCATTTAGCGGCATTAGTGTTTTCATGGTCATTGGTTTAGGAAGTTCTAAGCCTTTTTCGAAATGCACTGCCCAAGGTGAAGTGATATCGATGGTTTGTTTTACTTGCGCCACAGTGGCAGTGTGTTGCTGCTCAGTGGTTGGCTCAGTAAAGACCACGAAGAGTGATTCTTCAGGGGCAAAGTCTACATCCACAACGGTTTGACCGTTTTCTACATGGAAACTTGCATCGCGATGGCTACCATCCACTGGGTTCCAGATTTGTGGTGCAAAACCAGTCACATTGAACGTCAGTGATTGATTCATGGTATTTTCGGTGCGGTTGCTCACGTAGTAAATATGGCCGTTATCCAACTGACGATGACGGAACATCAAGTGATCATTTTCTAGTACGTGGTCTAGAGCATCCACATCATGAGGAACGTTCATTGCGACTAAGGTGTTGTCGAAATCGTTTGATTCCACCACATTGTCCATACCCCAAATCATATTCACATAAGCGTGGAATAGAGCGGAGTTGTCTTCTAGGCTTGGGCTCTTCTCTGGTTTATCACCAATGATTTTCACCTCTTGTTTCGCCAAACGAAGCAGTTGCTCTAGAGCAGAAACGGTCAATTCACGCGTGTTACCGAACAAGCCAAGAGCTTGGTATTCCGCTCCTGCAGGGCTCACGATGTGTTTGTCTGCTGTGACAGTTAGCGCCGCTAACATGTCTTTATTGACGAAATCGTAGGTGTAATGTTTTGGTAGACCTTCAGGAACGCCATCAGCGTACATGGTAGTAACAGGCGTGTCTTCACCATAGAACAAAGCGATTTCAGAGCGATCTTTACCGGATTGAAGCATGTACGCGCTGCGTGCCATGTAATCCACCCAAGCGCTAGCCATGCCAGCCCAAGAGTCGTGACGGTTAAAGTGTTGACCGAAGATGAATAGAGACAGACCTGGATTTTTGTCATCCACTGGTTGGTGAACCGAAGTGTGTACCACTGGGCGGTTTACACCGTACAGGAATTCAAGGTCGATAACGTGTTTCAAATCTTCTGGAGCCAATGCCCAAGGTGCGAATGCTGACGTCATTGATTCAGCTGCCACAAGGTTTTGACCGTAGAAGTGCGACGTTGATGCTGCGCCGCGCACATCACCTAGTAGACCCGGACGAGCTTGGCTGTCTTTAGGGTAGTACCACAATGCAGCCATTGGGATGTCAGTGTAACGACGTGCAGCAATATCATCGCCCAATACTGGACGTTGGTCTTCTAGGAATTCACCGTAAGTGGTTAAGCCGTTGGCATGTGCCACTTTTGCTACGGTGCCGTAGTGCGCTTCAGAGATTAAATCTGCCAAAGTAGTACGGAAGTCGAACAAGAATTTATCCGTTTGTTGTGGTGTACCAAGCACTGTACCAGTCAAAGTAGGCAACCAAGGTTTGGCATCGTAGCCACGACGTTGTTGGAATTCTGCTAATAGATTTGGTGTCCAGTTGGACGCACCGATTTCCACACTGTCGTTCACTAAAGAGGTCACGCCTTTCTTACCAAACATGTCATCGCCAACCAAGGCTTTGTATTTGTCTAGGTAAGTGTTTAGGTAAGCTTCAACGGCTTTCGCATCGTATTTATCGACTTCTAAACCAGTGGCTTCTTTGGTCGCAGGGTGGTTAGTTTTACCGGTTAGCGTCCAACCCATGTTGATGATTTTCCAATCATGACCTTGAGGTGGCACCCAATTGATTTTGCCATCCGCACCGATTTTGTCAGTCAAATCGACCACATCGTTTAACGCAGCGGTGCTTTCATCGAATTGGTTATTGAACTTGTAATAGTCTTTAACGGTGTTAAAGCCCGCTTTCACTTCTGATTGGTTAACTTTAGGTTGAGCGTAAAGGTGGAAATCGAGAACATCGATATCACCTGTTGCAGTTGGGAAGAGATCCAATACTTCCGCGCCTTTCACTGCGCCCAAAATGTCTGCAGAAGAAGCGGCTGGGCGAGGAGTCACAATCACACGGAAATCTTGCGCAGTCAGTGCCGAGAAGCCAACCGTCGTGGTGGTGGTGCTCAATGGGATGTCGCTGACATTTTGCCATTCGCCGTTCACTTGTGCTTCTAAAACCACGTCGAAACGAGCTGGGGCAAATGGCATTTGACCATCTTTAATCAAGATACGCGCAGAGCGAACAGTGGTAGGTTGGTCGTAATGAACCGCGAACACCGCTTTGTTGTCTTTGATTGGCACGGCAACGCTGGTTTGAAAATCGTCGTCAGTAAGAGCCGCAGCATCTTTGGCTTCGCCATTGATCAGCACATGAGCAAAAGGAGTCAAAACAGGATGAGGCAGTGGTACAGCGTAAACGCCAATTTTACCGTCTGCGTAAGGGACTTTTGTACCTCCTTCGTCATCATTAAATAGATGGTTAAAGCCAACGGTTTGGAACGGGCCTGTTGCGTGTGGGAAATCTTTCAGTGGTTGCTCAATAGGTTCACCGCCAGTCACGATCTGTTCTGACCATACCACTTTTTTCATGCCGTCTTTGGCTGCAACCCAAGGACCACCGGTTTCACTCCAACCTGGCGAAGATGCAATGCCAAATTCCATATCATATTGGTCAGCCAGTTTCACTGCATGGCGAAAAGCCTCTTGCCATTTAGGCGTCATATATACCAAGCGTTCTTTAACCACTTGTGGTGTTGGCAGGTTGGCGTCAAAACTGTGTACACCACCTATGCCTACTTGATGCATCCAAGCAAGGTCTTTATCGATACCATCGATAGTAATGTTGCCATCCATCCAGTGCCACCAAACCCGAGGTTTTGCTGAGTTTGGTGGTGAAGTGAAGCCATTCTCTAAGGCTGTGGTTGTTTGTGTCGCGGCATAACTGATAGGAGCCATTACAATAGATAAGGAGATAGCTGCCGCGAGCGTAGAGAGCTTTTTGAATCCTAATGTAGTACAAGAAGACATAGGTATTCCTTTGTTTTGTCGGTATAGGATGAATCGGTTTATGGGGCGGAACATATCACTGCTGCTATCGAACAGAAATTGAAATAGTTGCGATTATCCATCGAATTTATCAATAGTTGACGTGGCAATAAGGGTTGGAGTTGTGTATAACAATTTGCTGAATTATGGGGGATGTGATCGTGTTCAAAACTACGTTAGACCAGTGGATTGTGTTTAAAACTGTGGCAGAGCAAAAAGGCTTTAGTGCCGCAGCCGAAGTTCTCAATCGAAGTCAGTCGACCATCAGTTATTCCATGTCCAAATTGCAGTCACAAATTGGTGTGCAATTGGTTTATATGGAAGGGAAGAAGTGCGAACTAACGTCTTCGGGAAAGTTGCTGTTACAAACAGTGAAAACCATTATTAATGATTTCGACTATCTGGAGACGGTAGCGCAGGGAATCTCTAAAGGTATCGAGGCGAATTTGACGTTAAGTATCGATACGCTTTTCCCGAGAGAGCTGCTGTTTGATGCGATTGCCTCATTTGGTAAGCAATTTCCAGCTACCGAAGTGTTTATTGATGAACATTTACGTTTGATGCCAAGTGATAAACGGGAATACGATTTATCGGTCAGTACCTCAGAGCATGGGCTGATTCCAGGACCTAAACTGTTGGATGTTCCTTTGATTCCTGTCGCGCATAGAGAGCATCCCATTTTTACTGCCAATATCCCTTATTATTCCGTTGAGGATATTGCAGCACACAAACAGATTTTTTATAAACGTTCGCTAGGTACCGAATTGGAAACCATGCCATCTACCCCAAATAAGATGTGGACAGTTGATTCGTTAGAATCGGCAATTGCTGCGATTCGCGCTAACTTATGTTACGGATGGTTACCCAAACATCATGTCGAATCGATTATTGCGCAAGGAGAGGTTCAAGTTGTGTCGTTTGAAAATCCTCCGGTTTGTGAAGTCCCCCTCTATTTGGTAGAAAAGAATTTGGTCGCTCGAGGCCCGGCGGCTAGATGCTTGGCCGGATTAATTAGAGAGCGCTGTGAGCGAGCGTTGCGCGAGGAACGTAATAAATATGCGTCGTAGATAATCTAATTTTTCGATAGATATGAGTGATTATTTGAATATTTAATTGAATTTATCAATGTTAAATTGGCCTGACCTACAGAACTTCATCTCTATTGGTTTGGAGCTAATTGTGAAAGCATTGAAAGTATATCCAGTTGGATTAGCGATATTAGGGGTTGCTGGATTTGCCAATCCCGCCCTCGCTGCCAGCGCACAGCAGTGTGCTCAGTTGCAAAATACTGAGCTGTTTAACGGCAAAATTACTGAGGCAGAATATGTAAAAGAAGGTATGTCTCAGTTGGATCCTAACCGCATGTTCACCGGGGCATCGAACCATACCTTCAAGCTGCCAGCCCATTGTTTAGTCCGTGGTGAAGTCACTCGGCATAAAGGCGCAGACGGTAAAGACTACGCGTTACGTTTTGAACTGCGTTTACCGGATGAATGGGCGAATAAGTTTATTTTCCAAGGTGGCGGTGGTACCGATGGTTTCCTTGCTAACGCGATTGGTACTATCCCTCTTTATGGCGCAACTGAATTGCCTGCGCTCGCTCGAGGCTTTGCCGTAGTTTCGATGAACGGCGGACACGATGGCTTAGATGCGTCTTTCGGTTTAGACCAACAAGCTCGTCTTGATTACGCTTACGCAGCGATTGGTAAAGTGACGGATACAGCAAAATATTTGATCAAAACGTATTACCAAAAAGCGCCACAACACTCTTTCTTTATGGGATGTTCAAACGGTGGGCGTGAAGCAATGATCGCTGCACAACGTTATCCAACTCAGTTTGATGGTGTCGTTGCCGCTAACCCTGGTTTCCATCTAAGCCGCGCTGGCGTGAGTGAAGCTTGGGATACCAAACAGCTGATGAACATCGCACCAAAAGACAAAAATGGCAAAAAAGTGCTAGCGAACGCTCTGAGCGATCAAGATTTGACTCTGCTTAGCAACGCTGTACTGAAAAAATGTGATGCAATTGATGGTCTTAAAGATGGCATCATCAATGATTATCTAGCCTGCGACTTCCAACCTGAAGACGTGCAATGTAAAGCCGGTAACACTAAAAATTGTCTATCAGCAGAGAAAGTCAACACTATCAAAACGGTGTTTGGCGGTCCTAAAGATAGCCAAGGCAATGACCTCTACAGCGATTGGCCATACGATGCTGGTGTGAACGCGATGGGGTGGCGAATGTGGAAACTAGGGTCATCTCAAGATGCCGATAAACCCGATGCACTAAATGCAACGTTAGGTTTGAACTCACTACAGTTCTACTTCATGACACCGCCAAATATGGAAGTGAATCCATCTAACTTTGACTTTGATAAAGACGTGGTGAAAACCAATGAGACGGGGGCAATCAACGATGCAACCAGTACCATGCTTTCTACCTTTAAAGCTCGCGGCGGAAAACTGATAGTGGTTCAAGGTGTTTCTGACCCTGTTTTCTCTGCAAACGACATCAAACGTTGGTATGAAAATACGTCGAAGCATACAGATGGCGACATGAACAAAACTCGTGAATGGGGCCGTCTATTTATGGTTCCTGGTATGACTCACTGCGGCGGTGGCCCTGCTCTTGATGATATCGACCCACTAACAGCGATTGATAACTGGGTAACGAAAAATCAAGCGCCAGCTTACCTACCAGCGAAAGGTGGCCAAGCGTTCCCTGGTAAATCACAACCTATCTGTCCTTTCCCACAAGTGGCGAAATACAACGGTAAAGGTGATGCAAACGACATCAACTCATTCCACTGTGAATAAGCGTTTTTGATAGAGAAAAGCATGTACTTCTCTCACTAAAGTGATACTAAAGAATAAGCCGCTCTCATGAGCGGCTTATTTGTTCAATCTGTTTCTTCGGTTAACGTGGATTAACGACGTTTATTTTCGCGTTTTGCTAGTTCAAATTCAAACTCGTCTGGATATAGAACAATGCCTTCACCTTGGGCATCTGGGAAAACGATAATCGAAAGTTCGTCTTCTTCTAGACCTTGAGTCCAGCGGCTTTTCCATTTAGCGACTGAAATCGCTTCCGTTTGAAAACCTTCCCACTCATCGGTTGCCCATAATGCGGCGTGCTCTTGCGATGGCCATACAGGGACACAATCGTCTTCGTCGGCGGTGAGCAGCACACTGCCATGCTCATCAATCAAAAGCCATATTTTAAGATCGGTCGCTACGGCATTGAAGAATTGATTCATTCGTTCGGTTGGATCTTTAGGAAGAGTGTCTAAAGAGATAGTTGCTGTCATGAAAAGCCTTTGCTTCTGTTTGCTGGTGGACAGTATTTAGTATAACGGTATGTGTCAGGTTTTTAGAATGTTTTTACAGCTCTAGCTAAAAAAGCGAATTATCTGGTGCGTAATATGGGAGAAAGTGTGTTTCTGCTCTTTTTTAAGCATTAACAAAAAATGTCAGGCGTATCACATAATCGCGCATCTGATTTCACTATATTCGCCGTGAAAACAGGCTTCTCGTTACGAGAATGCTTATTGGAAGATCAGCTAGTATCTTCCTGTTCGTTGGTCTTGCCAGCGTTCGAACGGATTCAACGCGAAGCGAAATGCGTTAAGTGCGTGATATAGAGGTGCGAATATGAAAGTGATCATCATTTTATTGGCGGCTTTATTGTTTACTGTTGCCAGCTTTGCTTAAAGCAGCGCTGGGAAAATAATTCCCCCTTATTGAAACAAAGCAGCAGTCATCCTTGCAGGAATGGTTGCTGTTTTGCTTTATATTTCATTTACTATTTTTCATTTTGAACGTAACGCTGACCCAATTTGCACCTTTACCGCAAGGGGCTTCACATTGGCGCGTTAAATATCCTGTAGCGCTATTAATAGCATAAAGCCCAATAACCGAAGACTGTTCGCCAGTGACGATGAGCCATTGATCATCCGGTGTAATAGCAAAACTTCTCGGGCAGGTCTCGACGGGAAACGAACACACATAACGCATTGATCCTGCATCAATCTCAAACAAGGAAATGCGGCTGGTGGTTCGCTCTGAGGTGTAAATAAACCGCCCGTTATGGGTGAGATGAATATCCGCTGCCCAGACCCGAGGTTGAGTGTCGTTCTGGCGCTGCTCTGGCGCAAGACCTGGAGCTATTCCCATTTCTGCAAAAGGCAATATGGCACAGCGATCTCGCTCGATAAGTGACGGCAGAGACACGTCGTCTTCACTTGCTGATTCTATGCGGTAACGGATCACTTCTCCCGACATCTCGGTTAAGAGATACAGCTCATCTCCCGCTGGTGAAAAGACAAAATGGCGCGGACCAGACTTTGGTGTGACGTTAATGTGCCTAAGTTCACCATGCTCTGCGCTGTAAGAAGAAATCTGTAGCCTATCGCTACCTAACTCACTATGAATTAACCATTTTTGATCTGGGCTGATATGAATCGCATGCGGATGTGAGCCACAAGAAAAACATTCTGTTGTGTCATCACTTGCGTCTTGTAAACGGGTCTGTGCCCAAAGGTTATCGGCAAAAGAGACGCTATAGGCGGTTAAGCCATCTGGGCTTAGTTCGATATTTGCCATGCTAGCGGGTAATGGCCACTCTTGAGTGAGGCTTAATCCTTTAGGCTCAATACGATATTGCAATAAGCGATAGGGTTTAGAACGAATAACCGCATACAAAAGTGCGCGTTTTTCGTCGATGGTCATTGGCATCACGAGCGGTGCGGCTGGAATATCGGTTACCCAACGCAAGATCTCCGTTGTATTAGGCGTACTGGTGTCGAGTTCGTAACAGGATATTGTTCCAGATTCGGCATTGGAAACAAAGAGTTGGTAGGGCATCGGCAGCGTCTCGAAATTATTTTGACCCAGTATATCAATCCGGCAATGAAAGGCAGCTGGCATCAGCAACCAATCGCCGACCTTTTGAGAAATATCGCATTTTTCCGTTCAGATAGGTTAAGCGATGGTATTTCCCCAAGAGAGACTTATTCCTTTTATTTAGTACGTGTTAATATGCACAAACTAAATCGTTGAGGTGTTAATAAGTTATGACAACTATATTGGATGTGTCTCGCCGGGCAGGAGTGGCAAAATCTACGGTTTCTCGAGTGTTGAGTGGTCGTGGTTACACATCAGAAAAAACGCGTGATGCAGTGTTAAAAGCAGCTCAAGAATTGAATTATCGTCCTAATGTGCTTGCGCGTAATTTAGCTCGTCAAACATCAGATACGATAGGGTTAATTTTACCTGCTGGGGCGAACGTTTCGCGCTATTTGGCATCGCTGATTGATGAAATCCATAAGTCGGCCCATGCGGCGGGAAAAGATGTCATCATGAGACACATCGAAGATTTGCCTGGCCAAGCGTTATCGTCTATCTACGATTTGATCGACCACCGCTGCGAAGCTGTGCTCTATTACAATGCTTCTAGTTCGGCTCATTATGAAGAAACCATTGCAGTGATCGATGAGGAAATTGAAAAATTTCCAGTTCCAGTCATGTTACTCAACAGCTACTTACCTAAACACCCTAATTATTGTGTTTGGTATGAGCATGAAAAATATGCCGCTAAACCAGTCGAATATCTGATTGAAAAAGGGCATCGTCAAATTGCCTATCTTAGTTGCTCGTTAGTTCAACGTACTGCACAGGCGCGTCAGATTGGTTATCAGCAAGCATTAAGCCAAGCTGGAATTGATTACGATCCTCAGAGATTTATTGAGGGCTTGCCAGTCAGTGAAGATGGCAGTGTGCCGCGAGATATGTGTGAAGTGGGGTATTTGGCGTGTAAGGAGTTACTTGCTCGTGACGTATCATTTACCGCTATTTGCTGCGTTAACGATCATCTCGCAATTGGCGCGTTAAAAGCGCTGCAAGAACACGGACTGAATGTGCCTAATGATGTTGCTTTGTTTGGTTTTGATGACAGCCCAGTGCTCAACTACTTTACGCCATCCATAAGCTCAGTGATTCTGCCATCAGCAGAATTGATCAGTTACGCCGTGGCATTGTGCTTTGCTCATCTAAATAAAACGCCATTTCCTGATTATCAGCAGCATCACATTGACGCACAGTTGGTGATTCGCGACTCGGTTACGAATAGATAAACGTAACGACGATAGATATTGAGCAACAAAAGCCGCAGGCGTAAGTTCCACATCAAGAATAGAGTTTTAATTCAAGGTGGAATTCATTGCTGAGGCTTTTTCGTTTGTGATTATGTCATCACTAGATAGCCGCATTGCCATAGAAACTTGAGTCGCGCATTGGTTGGATTTGTTGATAGAGTGATGCCGATTTTCACTCAAGTTGACATGTCATTCTAACGACCTTTTTCTCAAGCAAATTTCGATTGAATCACAAAAGATCAATTTTACGACAAAAATGTGGAAACGGTTTCCTATCGGTTTTGGGTTGTGCTAGATTAATCGACACAGTAACCCGCATGGGTTGCCGGTTTCATTTTATCAAAGCGTGATAAGGTTGGAGGTCAACCTGCAAGGTTGAGTTTCACTTCAGCTACCCTACCCATTAAGCGAATAGAGAAGTCGCTTTTATTATCGCCACAAATGGAACCGGTTACAGTTTTGAGTGGATCAACGTGAGTTTTGCTCTGTTGGTTTAACACATTGAAATATGGAGAAATAAAAATGACAACATCCGTTTTCCCTAAAGATTTCTTGTGGGGTGGTGCAACAGCAGCAAACCAATTTGAAGGCGCTTGGAACGTTGATGGCAAAGGTCCAAGCTGTAGCGATATGTTAAGCGGAGGTACACACACTACTCCTCGTCGCATTACCCGCACGAATGAGCAGGGCGTGCATTACCCTTCTCATGAAGCGATTGATTTTTATCACCGTTACAAAGAAGACATTAAGCTGTTTGCTGAAATGGGCTTCAAAACATTCCGTCTTTCCATTAACTGGTCACGTATTTTCCCAACCGGTATGGAACAAGAACCGAACGAAGCTGGCTTGCAGTTTTACGATGATGTGTTTGATGAATTGAAAAAATATAACATCGAACCACTCGTGACCATTTCTCACTACGAACTGCCATTTGGTTTGACTCAAGAGTACAACGGTTGGGCGGGTCGTGAAGTGATTGAACACTTTACTCGCTACGCAGAAACCCTGTTCACTCGTTATCAAAATAAAGTGAAATACTGGCTAACCTTCAATGAAATCAACTGCGGTACAGCAGAATTCGGTGCTTACTTAGCACTGGGTATCTTGCACAAAGACACCAAAGATTTCTTACACCAAGTGGATGAACCAGCGGTACGTTTCCAAGCACTACACCACCAATTTGTAGCCAGTGCTCGTGCAGTGCAAATCGGTCACAAAATCAATCCAGATTTCAAAATCGGTTGTATGATCGCGTACATGACCACTTACCCATACACCTGTAACCCAGAAGATATTTTGTTGGCGCAAGAGTACAACAACATTCGCAATAACTACTGTGGTGATATTCAAGTTCGTGGCGAATACCCTTACTACGCAAAACGCTTCCTAAAAGAACACAACATCGAATTAGATATTCGTGATGGTGACTTAGAAGACATTAAAGCGGGTACCGTGGATTACTACACCTTCAGTTATTACATGTCTAACTGCGTATCAACCGATCCTAAGTTAGAAAACACCTCAGGTAACATTAACGGTGGTGTGAAAAACCCATACTTGCAAGCATCCGATTGGGGCTGGCAAATCGACCCTAAAGGTCTGCGTTACTCCTTGAACGAAATCTACGGTCGTTACGGCATTCCAATGATGGTGGTTGAAAACGGTCTGGGTGCATTTGATACGGTTGAAGCTGATGGTTCAATCAACGATAGCTACCGCATCGATTACCTAAAAGAGCACATTGAACAAATGGGTGAAGCGATTAAAGATGGCGTTGAACTTTGGGGTTACACACCTTGGGGTTGTATCGACCTTGTGAGTGCTTCAACCGGTGAGATGGAAAAACGTTACGGCTTTATCTATGTTGATAAAGATAACCAAGGTAAAGGCACATTGGATCGTAAGAAAAAGGCGTCTTTCTTCTGGTATAAAGACGTGATTGAATCTAATGGTGAAAACCTTTAACCCGAAGTTAAGCCTTGATGAGATGAGCACTGATATGCTCCGGTGCTCTTAATCTCGGCTGAACTAAAAAAGCCAGTTCACGGGGAGGTGACTGGCTTTTTTATTGAGAACGGAATTAGCGACGTTTTTTCGGTCCGTAGCGAACCATCTCTTTACCATTCTCATACACGTCTTGAGATACCCAACGACCCAAAACCAGTTGGTGTTTGTCGTCTAGTACGGCAACAAAAGGGCGTCCGTCGGCGTTATTCGTAGCAAGGGCAACGCCTTCTACGTTTTTTAAACCTAAGCCACCTTTTTCAACCAAGATTAGAAAGGTTTCCAGTTCTTCTAATGTGTTGATTACATCATTGTCGTTGATCATAACGCTCTGCTCATGTTCTATATTAGCCGCCAAGCATACCAGCTTTCGGTATGGCTTCGAACCTTTCTGCTTTTACTTGATGAAAGTTTAGGCGTTTTACAGTGTAAACTTTAACGCCAACAACTCATATCGTTTTGAATCTCTCAACTTTAGGCTGCTGATATTTTGCTATTTTTACTAATGGTTTAATGAAATCAGTGAGTTGAAATTATTTTGGGTATATTATGAGCACTTAGGAATATGTCGCAAAGAGAGGGAACGATGCACTACGATTTTGATGAAATCATCAGCCGTGAAGAGACCAACAGTATGAGTTTCGAAGGCTGGAAATCTTATATTTTCAAAGGCCGCGACAACGTCAATTTTCAGTATGACGACAAAGACTATATAAGAATGTGGGTGGCGGATATGGATTTTGCGACGCCAGCTCCAGTGTTAGATGCCATTCGTGCTCGATTGGACCGAAAAATCTTAGGTTATACCCAAGTTTTTGATCCCAAATATTTTGCTACGTTAGAAAGCTGGTTTTGTCGTCATTACGATGTGGCGATCAAAAAAGAAGAAGTGGTTCTCTCTCCAGGTGTGGTTCCGGCGCTAAAGCACCTCGTGCCTTTGATCATGCAAGCCGATGAAAGTGTGCTGATTTGTACGCCATCCTATACGCCTTTTAAAGTGGCGGGCGAATTTAACAAGCGTCGAGTGTTGACCTCGAAACTGGTCAATACCAATGGTGATTACCGTATGGATTTTGCTGATATCGAGCAGAAAATAGCGAATCCAGACAATAAAATCTCACTGTTTATTCTATGTAATCCACATAACCCAACCGGACGAATTTGGACCCATGAGGAATTAGCTCACCTCGGCCAAATCTGTGTAGACCATGGTGTATGGCTAATTTCCGATGAGATTCATTGTGATTTATTGCGCGTAGGTAAACAGTTTCATCCTATGGTAAATGTGCTGCCAGAGTATAAAAAGCTCATCACCTGTACTGCTCCGAGCAAAACCTTCAACCTTGCGGGGAACTTAGTTTCTCATATCTTCATTCGTGACAGCATACTGCGCGCTAAGTGGTTAGAGCGTCATTATGATATTCAAAATCCGCTCGCCCTAGCGGCGGCTCAAGCGGCTTACAGCGATTGTGATGAATGGTTGGCGCAACTCAAATGTTATCTTGATGATAACTTCGCACTGGTTGAGCAATTTTTGCAAACCCACCTCCCTGCAGCCAAATTCAAAGTGCCAGAAGCGACTTACTTAGCTTGGATCGATTTTTCTGCCTATCTGAGTAACACCGACAGTTTTGCTGAACCTGCCTACTTCTTTGCTAAAGAAGCGGGTGTGTTACTTGAGGGGGGCAATATGTTTGTCGACAATTGCGCTGGTTTTGTGCGAATCAATATTGCTTGTCCACGCAGTGTGTTACAAGAAGGGCTCGAACGTATCCTGCAAGCCTTGGTTAAACAAGAAATCTAACCTATCACTGCTTGGGTGGTACTTAAGGATTAAGCACCACCCGTTTTCTGATCACTGTTCCAATTTCTCAATCTAGCGGCTTGATGCAATGAGAAGCGTCCACTAACGTGGCGCTTTATTTAAGCAATAACAATAATAGGTTAGGTTCGGTTATGGTAGATAAGGCAGAATTGGCGATCGGCATAGATTTGGGTACCACCAACAGTGCGATTGCGGTTTGGCGAGATGGCAAGGCGCAGCTTATTCCCAATGCCTTGGGAAGCTTTTTAACACCATCGGTAGTGAGTATTGATGACGAGGGTCATGTGCTGGTGGGGGAGGCGGCGAGAGCTCGCTTGGTGACTAAGCCAACAGAGACGGTTGCCGCTTTCAAACGTTTTATGGGTTCAGAAAAGCAATTTACTCTACAAACGCAACATTACACGCCAACTGAGTTAAGTGCCTTAGTCCTTAAGTCGCTAAAAGCTGACGCAGAAGCGTATCTAGGATGCACCATTCGCGATGTGGTGATTTCAGTGCCCGCCTATTTTAGTGATCAACAGCGTAAGCAAGTCTATCAAGCGGCAGAGCTTGCTGATTTGAATGCGGTACGCTTAATCAATGAACCCACGGCAGCATGTCTTGCTTACAGCCTAAAACAGCAACAAGAGCGGCGTTTCCTTGTGTTTGATTTGGGCGGGGGGACTTTCGATGTCACCGTGGTGGAGTATCAAGACAGTTTTGTTGAAGTGCGTTCTTCTACCGGGGATAACCGACTAGGTGGTGAAGATTTTACCGAAGCTTTAGTTTCGCACGTTTTAGACGCCCTTAATCTGTCGCTTGAAACCATTGACGTTAGCGATCTGGCAAAAATTGTCAGTGTCTGTGAACGAGCTAAAAAACAGAGTAACGACCCGCTCGTGATTGAATTACCAGAGCCATTCAATCAAACATTAACGCTCAATAACAAAGCCTTGGAAGAGGTTTGGCATAACGTGCTAACTCGCTTGGCATTACCGCTTAAGCGTGCGCTAAATGATGCCAAAATGACACCGAGCGAGATTGATGAACTCATTTTTGTCGGCGGGGCAACACGTCTGCGCCAAGTTCAACAATTAGCTAATCGGCTACTGGGTCGTTTTGGCAGTCATGAGCTTGATCCTGATTTAGTGGTCGCGATGGGCGCAGCTACCCAAGCGGCTTGTCGTTTACGTGATGAGGCAGTTGAAGAGCTGATTCTAACCGATGTGTGTCCATTCTCTTTGGGAATAGAAGTCGGGACGAATGAGCACTCTGGGGTGTTTAGCCCGATTATTGAGCGCAATACTGTCATTCCTACCTCGCGCGTAGAGCGTTATTTCACTTCACATGACGATCAGACCCAGGTTGATGTGTCGATTTATCAAGGTGAACGGTATTGGGCGAAAGAGAATATCTATATCGATACCTTAACCGTTGATGTTCCAGCAGGTAAACGAGGTGAACAACAAGTTGATGTGCGTTTTAGTTACGATATCAATGGATTACTCGAAGTGGATGTGACGGTTGTTTCGACACAAAAGACCACGCAAAAGGTCATTGACCGTTCACCAGTTGGCATGACACCAGAGCAGCAGCAACTGAGCCGAGAGCGTTTAGAACGTCTGAAAGTGCATCCTCGTGATCAACTACCTAACATCACCTTAGCTGAAAAACTCAATCGTCTATATGAAGAGTTATTAGGTGAACAGCGTGACGCGGTGGGAGAGATGATTCGCTTTTTTACCAAGGCCGTTGATAGCCAAGATGACAAGGTGATTCGTGGCGCGCGTAAAGAGATAGAGTCACATCTGAAGGCTTTTTTGTTTATCTAGACATTTGCACTTCAATACAAAGCTGCGGGAGAGCATGGCTCTCCCGCGGTTATTTTGATTCTCCAAATCAGTGGTGATGGTTACTTCTCTACTTTGATAAAGGGGATTTTAAGTAGTGAGTTAATGTCAATTTTGCCTTTGTTAATGATGCGGTTATTCCAGCGCTGATTGGCATAGGCCGATCTAATTCGCCATGTTTGACCAAAGTGAATAACGCATGTGAGCCCTGCTATCCACGAGCTACCAAACCCCATAGCCAAAAGATAGAGTGGCCAAACCGTGATTTGATAAAGTCTCTTTTCACTCTTAAGCGGCATGGCTCGACAAATTTTTATCGTCAGCCCCAATTGAGCAAATGTCATCATCAGTATTGAAACCAAATTGGCAGTTGAAAACAGCGGCTGATTCCCCAGTGTGGCGTCAAACAGACCAAACCATAGCAGAGTGAATAGGCCACAGGTTGCCAATAAACTCGAACGTCCCAATTTCTTGAGTCGTTTTTCCTTCACTTCGTTCGTAAAGCGCTCTTCTAAGCGTTGATTGACGAGACCTATACCGAGATTAATCGCCTGTTGTTCTTCTTCACTGTAACTTTCGCTAGTTTGTTTGCGAAGATTGAAGATAGGAGCAAGAGAGTAACCTTGCTCTGGTAAGCCATGAATCAACGTACTGAGTAAATATCCTATCGGATGGTGGAAGCGTTTAGCATCATCGTTGGGGATGCGGTTACCGATTTCATCAATCTGGGGAATGTGGGTCATGTCTTCATTGAGATAGAGAGCATACGCATTGTATTCACCTAGATCGTAAGTCTCTTTTATCCACTCTTTCTTATTCGCTTCGCTCACCAAACAATTATTGAGTGTGGTGAGTAAAAAGGAATAGATGGGTGTGTTGGTAACATTAATCCGTAGCAAGTTATAGTAAAAGATGGCTAATTCGAGTTGGGAATAACGATAGCGCAGAGCCAGCATCGCGTAGGCTTCTGGTCGATGTTGTGCTGCTAGTTCTTGGAGTGTTTGAATATCGTGTTCTCGCTGCTGTTGAAGCAACGTGTTTTCGACTAACAGTTTCATGAGAAATTGCGAGCTATTTGAAACCTGTTCTCCAAGATATGCGACTCGTTCAACACCTTGATAAGAGAAGCTGTTAGCGAGTTCGCCCAATGGGCCGGTTTGCTGTTCTTCGGGTAGGGCTGCTAATTGTGTTAGACATTCTTGACCGGAAATTCCGATCTGTTCATCACAACTACTGTGGTAAACCAACAACCAGCGAAACACGCCAGAAAAAGGTTTACTAAGATAGACGCTGCTTAATTGGTGGCGTGTCTCTGAAATTCGGTAGTATAGAGTTTCGTAGGCCCAGCGCGGGGTTAGGTTAAGGTCATTGAGGGTTGGAATATCGATGCAGTTACCCGCAAGCAGTTGCTCCATCCAGTGATCGGGGATTAACGGATGGCGCATTAGACACTCACCCCATTGTTCTGCGGTGAGTGCGTCTAACTCTTCCTGCGTCAGCAGTGGAGAACTCAATAACTCATCAGTTTCGTAACGGTACAGTTTTTCTGCCAGCGACGTGGAAAACGACTCTTGACGAATCACACTCTGTTCACACCAACAAAAAGCCAAATAGGCAATTAACTGTTCAAATGCTGAAACGTGCTCTGACAAAGCTTGCAGCTCTGCCAATTGGGTTCGTTGCCATACCAAACTGCCATATTTTTCTGCCCATAAACTTTGGGTCACAACACCAATAAAATCAGTATGATCTTTAAAATCTAGATAGTGTCTAAAGTCATTATCGGTGCGTTCTGTGAGTTGGCGATAAAGCCAAGATTGAGGCAATACAGCAGAGGGTTCTTCGTTGTGCAGTGGGTTGATCTGGTACAGACAACGCCAATGAGCCGTTGGTAATGGGGTCCATTGTTGCAATAAATAACCGGTTAATAGGGTGAGGTCGTTATTTTGAGCACTGAGTGCGGTTTGGTATAACAGATCAGCTGCCAAGCCGTAGCTTTGTTTATTGATCAAGTTGGTACAGACATCGATGATGATATCGATATTGCGCATATAAAGTGCGGCTGTACCTAATACTTCGAGTTGCTCAGTGGTATAGCGTTCTAAACGCTCATCCGTGACTAATGTGGGTAACCAGCTTTCGATGATGGGTGGATACCATTGAATAGCATTACAAGCTTTGAGTATCAATACATTAAAAGCGTCATCATCACACCAAGGGACACAAGTGCTTTGTAATAACCAGTAATGGAGCACTCGGATTTCGCCATTGTCTAACGCACGAATGATGGGATTAATAAATTGATACACCGCTTTTTGAGCGCTATCGGGTAATTGCGAGAGGGCGACAAAATCACTGCCACTTTGTATTGCACTCCTTCGCTTGAGATAGTCTGCAAGCTCGAGTTCTTCTTGCGAACCAGAATAAAGCTCATCCCAGTCGCAAGCTTCCCATAGCAGAGCAATCAATTCACCTGGTAACCATGGCCGCGCAAGAATATCTTCGCGAACTTGCTGTGATACTTGGCTCTGCACATCAATAGTTTGCCAACGAAGTTGTTCTTCCCACGCGCGCCACTGCGCCATATTAAAACGGGAAGCTGGGTCGTTCATTTGCTGCAAATAGGCAGTATAAGACTCAGATGAAATGCTTTCAGTGGCGTTATTGATTGGCTGTGATGCTTCAAGTGACGATAAATCAATTGAAATAGGCTGTGGGGTAGATAGCTTAGAGAGTAGTGCCTCGTAGGCCGCGCGTACTTGTTTAAACCCTTCTGGATCATCTTCTGGGTGATGGGCTTTTAAGGCGATGCGATATGCCTTTTTTAACTCAGCTAAGTCGGAGGTTGGGTCAATACCTAAGATTTGCCAGTGGTTCATTGAGCGGTCTCCTTCTGAACTGCGATGGTATCCAGTACCTCTTGCAAAGATTTTGGCATGCTAATGCTTGGCAGTGGGGTATGCCACGCTACATGGTCAAGAGGAAAGGCTTTGTCATTGCGCATAAGGTCAAAATAGTCATCGAAGGTTTTACCTAAACCTTCGTTGAGCAGTTTATCTAGGTATTCAAGCTGCTCTTCTTCATCGCATTTGCTGTAGACCCAGTACGCGCGCCCAAGAATAAAACTGCGGATATAGTGAGGCCAATCGGTAAAGTTTTGTTGCACGCTTTGGCTTAAGTAATTCAGTAAGAAAGCCCCTTCTTCTTCAGTGACGGTGCCTAGTCGAATACCTGCTCTTGTAAGAAATGAACCTCGGCAGTAGTCCCAGGCTAAGAAACCTTGGGTATCCACTAAACGAAACACCGTATCAGCGAAGCGCAACTCTCCTTGAGCGACTGCGCTAGTTTGTCGTGCGATGAAATTTTGCCATTCCCCTGCCGTGGTACAAGCTCGACGCGCAAATAAGCCAGACCATGCATCACCGTGAACGTCACCATGCACTAGCCGGCGAATCATGTTATGCCATTCTTCGCGAGTATCTATTCCCCATGATTCAATAAAGCCTTCTTTCCATTCTTCATCGGTTTCAGAAGAATTCGGGCCTTTCATCCCTACTTCATAGTAATTGGCCCAACCTTGCCCATAAGCCAATTGTGGAGCAGTAATCGCCAGCCAAAACTGGCAGTGGGGGATATTCAAATCGAAAATATTGGGTGTGGACATGGTGACCTCTCTGTAATGACTGACAAAGAGTATCTTGAGTCACTGTGTGAGAAAACGCTCTTTTTGGGCGTCAGATGGGTTATGAGGTCTCGATCCAAGAATGCGTATCTGTTTGTTTTCAATTAAGCAAATAGAGTAAAAGAGCCAAGGCGTTGGCATTAGCGGTCTGTGACACATCGGTGGGCAAAGGATGGTATTTCTGGGCAATAAGTTGCTTAGGAAAAACAGAAAAATTGCCCTAAAAACAGGAGTGTTTTTCTAAGTTATTGATTTGTATAGATGCCAAAATTGGCATCGAGCTTGCTCTTTAGTTGGCATGTAGCGAAAAGCGCACACCCTAATCATTTAAGAGGAATTTGCAATGCCAACTCCATGTTATATCTCTATCGAAGGTCAAACTCAGGGTCTAATCACTGCTGGTGCATGTACATCAGATTCAATCGGTGACTCATATGTTGAAGGCCACGAAGATGAAATGCTAGTTCAACAATTCGACCACGTAGTGACTGTACCAACTGATCCACAATCTGGTCAGCCTTCAGGTCAACGTGTTCACAAACCATTCCAATTCACAGTATCACTAAACAAAGCAGTTCCTTTGCTATACAACGCATTGGCTTCTGGCGAAAAAATGTCTTCTGTGACACTAAAATGGTACCGCACTTCTATTGAAGGTAAACAAGAAAACTTCTTTACTACCACTTTAGAAAACGCATCTATCGTTGATATCCGTTGTGAGATGCCACACTGTCAAGATCCAGCGAAATCTGATTTTACTCAAAACCTAACGGTTTCTATGTCTTACCGTAAAATCACTTGGGATCACGTTAACGCAGGTACTTCTGGTTCTGATGACTGGCGTAAACCTGTGGAAGCTTAATCCGCTAGCCAATAGTCACAATAAAAAGGCCGGAGCAATGCTCCGGCCTTTTTAAATTCACGTTATCTCATATCACATCTGTGAGCGTTGATGGTGACATCAACACTAAACGATTTTATCTGAGGTCATTTTACCGCCGCGAAGCTTGATAACTGCGCCGCACTTTTTGCACACGTAGACTTCTTTTACGCCTGTGAGCTTATCCCACCAACTACGATGGTGACGAACAAGCTGATTTTTGTGATCACATTGAGATTGAGCCATTGAATATAACCTTTATGCCTATGACAGTTGATGAAGCGGCAGCTTTGTAAAGCAATGAAATTTAAACTCTCGCTTAATAATGCCTTTCTCGGACGAATGCGAGTTGCAACTTCATTCAGTTCTGTTTTTGTTGATTTTATATAAGCGCCATTAAATTGACATTTGCTGAGATAATCATCATTACCGATTACTGCTAACTCAATATAGATAGACAGTACGCCGTAGAGTAACGTGCTTTCTGCTAACGAAGACAAAATCAAGTTACTGTAATGTCAATTTACGGTTCAATTTTCATTCTTTAAAAATACAAATGAAAATAATTACCTTTAATCAGTGTAGTTTGAACGTGGTAAATAGAATATCCCTGATATTGGGTAAATAGGATTTTTCTCAAAAATAAAGCACATGAGATATATTATGAGCTTTTTAATATATCAGTTTATCAGTTGATGCTAGATGAAAATAAAGTCGATATATGAAATAAGTAGTATTAGAGGTGGGTAATATCTTGCCAAGATGGGTTGCTGTGATGAAGTCATAGCAAAGTGCGATGAGCTATAAGAACAGCCAAAAGAAAACAGGTAGTTCCTTGTGCGCTTAGGTTGAGTCAGCACACTTCTACCTGATCAAAGTCTGAGAGCTGTATGTTATTGTTATTCATTTTGGGTATTAACCCAAATTATATTAGGCGATGGTAATCTGCCTTTTTATTCACTGACGTTGTTACTTTTTGATATATATTTTGTGTAACTTAGTTTGCCAACTAACGCTGTTATTGTATTTGGTACACCTGCTGTTGCTGTGTAATTTATCAATCCAACCTGTTAATCAATATAATCCTTATGGGTTAAATTCCGTACAATTAAGCTTATTGTAGATTAACTCTTTGATTTTATTTTAATTATGAGTGTTGGCAAACGTTTGCTGACTTTTTTCTCAGTAGATATGACTTTTAACCTGATATATTTCATCAACTTATAAGCTATTAATATAAATTGATTGCATATATTTTAATGACATTTGTGTCAATAATTTGCCGTTGGTAAGAGATAAAATGTGATTTTTCTCGATTAATAACCAGATTGTTTATGAGTCAATATGTCGCATAAACAATCTGATTATGAAATGGGTTTTTATGCTAATCAATCAATGGCTAATAAATGAAAGCGTATTGATATCTGCTGAGCGTATTATTAGCACTATTGGGTGATCATATGCGCATATTCCGGTAACAGATCAACCATAACCCTTAGTTGAGGTGTCATTGAACCGCGACGCCAGATCAACCAAGTGGTGAGGTGATCCCACTCTTTCCCCAGTGAATGTATTTTTACTTGATCATGACCGGGCATGGTTTCGAGCAGACTTAACGGCATCATTGCAACACCCGCCCCTGCAATCACACACGCTAACATGCCATGGTAGGACTCCATTTCATAAATCTTACCTGGTTTAGCGTGGTCAGCCAAAAACCAGTTTTCAAAGTGACGCCGATAGGAACAATTGGCGCGAAACGCGTAAATGTTATGCCCGGTGACATCGCGAGCACGATGCACTTTGGTGTAGCTGGTGGGGGTGATCAAAACCAATTCTTCATTAAATACTGGCATCCCTTCAATGGCGGGATGCAATATTGGCCCATCAATAAACGCCGCCGCCAACTCGCCTTCTAGTACCTGTTCAAACATG
Organism: Vibrio porteresiae DSM 19223; assembly: GCF_024347055.1. Lineage (NCBI taxonomy): Bacteria > Pseudomonadati > Pseudomonadota > Gammaproteobacteria > Vibrionales > Vibrionaceae > Vibrio > Vibrio porteresiae. The sequence continues at coordinate 1,707,532 of NZ_AP024896.1, read as the reverse complement.
GTGCCTGATGGGCCCGTTACCAAATCCAACTGGATATTAGGGTAGGTTTGATTGTAGCGAGCGAGGAGGGGAGGGATGCGCACTGCTGCGGTGCTTTCTAGTGACCCCAGATGCAAGCGACCTTTTGGCGCTTCGCCAGCAACAGCCGCTTTGGCCTCTTCCACCAGTTGTAAAATTTGATGGCTATACTCCAACAAGTTGTAACCTGCTGGCGACAGTCGAAGGCGCTGATTTTCGCGGATAAAGAGTTCAGTACCAAGATCCGCTTCCAATTGGCGAATGCGCGTGGTGACATTTGAGGGAACCCGATGGACTCGTTTGGCTGCATCAGTGATCGTGCCCGTTTCTGCCACAGCATTGAACATTTCTAATTGGGATAGATTCATGGTTATTCTCTTTTTGAGAAAAAGTTTGTCAAAATTATTCACTTTTTTGTTTTGTCTGACAAGGGCAAACTAGAGCGTATATGAGGTGCGAAAGAAAAGCATACCTCCCAGTTTCAAGTCATACTCGCAAGAGGAGTGAAGTTTTATGACCCAAGTGACCCCTACAGTTAGCCAAGCTAAATCGATTAATCCAGCCAATGGTGAAACCATTGCAACCTATGCTTTCGATGCCAAAGAGCAAGTGATCCAGACATTGGAAAACAGTGTTCAGGCGCAGCGTCAATGGCGCGCTTTGTCGGTCGCTGAGCGTGCGCAAACTTTGCGTCATATTGGTCAAGCGATTCGTGAGCATGGCGAAGAGATGGCACAAATGATGACCCGTGAAATGGGTAAGCCGATTGCCCAAGCACGTGGTGAAGTTGCCAAAAGTGCCAACCTATGTGATTGGTATGCTGAGCATGGCCCAGCCATGCTTGCGACCAAACCTACTATGGTGGAAAACCAGCAAGCGGTATTGGAATACCGTCCTCTGGGTGTCATTTTGGGTATTATGCCGTGGAACTTCCCACTGTGGCAGGTCATGCGTGGTGCGGTGCCGATGCTCTTAGCAGGCAATACTTATGTATTAAAACACGCGCCAAACGTGATGGGTTCTGCCTATTTAATTGAAAAGATTCTGAGCAGTGCTGGTCTAATTCAAGGCGCGTTTGCTGTTATTAATGCAACCAATGACGATGTCGCAACAGTCATTGCTGATGATCGCCTTGCTGCCGTTGCGTTCACTGGCAGTGTGCGTGCGGGTAAGGTGATTGGCTCACTAGCGGGAGCGGCTTTGAAGAAATCTGTGTTGGAACTGGGTGGTTCTGATCCTTTCATTGTTCTTGCCGATGCTGATATCGATGAAGCGGTGCGTGCCGCTGTTGCTGGACGCTATCAAAACAGCGGTCAGGTTTGCGCAGCAGCCAAACGCTTTATTGTGGAATCTTCTATCGCTCAGGAATTTACCGACAAGTTTGTGACTGCTGTTAATGCATTAAAAATGGGTGACCCAACACAAGATGAAAACTATGTCGGCCCAATGGCACGTTTTGATCTGCGTGATGAGTTGGATCAACAAGTTCAAGCTACCATCGAGCAAGGCGCTGTTGTTCTGGCGGGTGGTAAACCGTTGCAAGGTGAGGGTAACTATTACGAGCCAACGGTTTTAGCTAACGTCACACCTGAGATGACCGCATTTCGTGAAGAGATGTTTGGCCCGGTAGCTGCGATTTCGATTGCAGAAAGTGCTCAACATGCCATTCAACTCGCCAATGACAGTGAGTTTGGTTTATGCGCAACAATCTACAGCGGTGATGAAGCCTATGCACAAGAACTGGCTGCACAATTAGAGTGTGGTGGGGTGTTTATCAATGGTTTTTGCGCGAGTGATCCACGCGTTACCTTTGGTGGCGTGAAGAAAAGTGGTTATGGTCGTGAGCTCTCTGAGCACGGTATGTACGAATTTTGTAACGTGCAAACTGTATGGAAAAACCGTAAGGGTTAGAGCCAATTACTCAATTTGAACGTGTTCGCTGACCTAAAAAAAGACCCCTACAGAATCTGTAGGGGTGTTGCTATGAACAACAAAGGTTGCGTTTTAGAAATCGTAAATAGAATAGGTATCGCTCTGCATTACAAAGGTAGAGCTGCGCGACTGAGACGGTCGTTAACCGCGTTCCACGCCTCCCCTTGCGGTGGACGCTCGAGCCAAATCTCATCAAGTTGCAACTTGTCAGCCTCTGCAAGAGAGCGATAAAGCTTTTTGCCATAGCTGGCGGCGTCTAATGGCATCTTGAATGAAGCGATTCCATTGTCATCCACCAACTCTGACGTATGTATGACTGCATAAGTTGAGTTCTTGTCTCGGTTAAATACAGCGTGTTCTATGTTATCCACTAAGCGAAGTACGGTTTTCGGTTGATAATGGCTACCGACGTTACCAGGTACTGCCATGTTGTGATGTTTGGGGTAATCGACAGGTTGTTCTAACACCTGACTTAATTCTTGCGCCGTAATCGGCCCAGCGCGTAAAACGCGTACGTTTTCTGACGTTAAATCGACGATGGTCGATTCCAAACCAAATAGGCAATCGCCACCATCTAATACCGCATCAATTTTTCCATCTAAGCCCGAAATGACTTGCTCTGCGTTGGTTGGGCTGAGCTGCTTGTATGGATTTGCCGAAGGTGCAGCAACAGCCAGTTTGTACTCTTTCAAGATAGATAAAATGACCGGATGCGCAGGCATGCGTATCGCAATCGTATCTAATCCACCAGTGACGACAGAAGAAGCCTGTGCGCCTTTGGGCAGCAATAGTGTCAGAGGCCCAGGCCAAAATGCTTTGGCAAGAGCAATCGCTTGGTCTGGAATATCAGCCGCCCAATCACTCAATTGACTCATATCACCAATGTGAACGATCAAAGGATGGTTGGCCGGACGACCTTTAGCGGCAAAAATGCCTTTCACCGCTTCAGGTTGAGTCGCGTCTGCGGCTAAGCCGTAAACCGTTTCTGTTGGCAATGCGACCAATTTGCCTTGTTCAAGTAAGCATGCTGCGTGTTGTAAATCTTGTGCCTTGTTGGCATTAAGTCGAAGCGTATTCAACAAATCATCTCCGTAATAATCGAACCAATCGTAGTCATTAATTGACCATCTCATTATTGTGATTGGTGACAGGTAACCACTGGTGTTTCACGTATTGCCAAATGCGCTGCTCTGCATCCACTTGGTAGAGAAATAACCAGCCGTTGTTCACTAAAGAGGCCACATCTTGGTGACGTGCCATAATCATTTCGATGGCTTCTTTAGGGGCTTGAATAAAGGTGCTCAGACGCACGGGTTGATGGCGATACTGTTTGCCATCGTGTACTGATTGATTAGATAAGCCGATACGTAAATCGCCGCCATTACCTTCAAATACCCCAATATGACCACCCACCACATTGTGAAGCAGTTTGTTACCGCTACCGTATTTTTCTGGTACGGTCACGGAGGCAAAATACTGCAGGTTAATCCAGTTCATCACCAGCAGTGGGGCGGTCATGATGCGCTCTAGTTGAGCAAACTCTGGGTCTTGATCCACATGGTATTCATGTAAGAATGCGCGCCCTGCAAAGTCTAAGTTACGAGTCAGTGCGCGTGGTGCGATAAACACACCTGCGTTATTACATAAACCCCATTCAGGGCGCATCTGTGCCCAGTTAGTCGCTCTTTGCTTAAAGAAGCGATTCACTTCGTTGGCGCTTGGGGCGCTTGGACCATCAAATTGCTGCAGGCGAGCGTGGCGAGCTTGTTCGCTGGCTTTGATCAGCGTTTGACGCCATGGAGCCGACGGTGCATCAAACACCATAAAGTCATCGGTAGTGGTATTGTGCATCGCCGCATAGAAGTGGGTATCTTCTGGAACCGTGACGCCAAACTCTGGCATATGCTCTCTTACAATAGGGTCGTTAATCAGGCTGGCAAGGACTTTGACGTTCACTTCACCAGTCTGTCCACCACACGCACCACAATCTAAGCTGGATGACGTATGGTTGTTACAGGTTTGACTGCCATGACCAGTGAGCAATACCACCGGCGCCAGACGTTGGCTAAAGCCCATCGCTTTAAGAATGCCAGCGCCTAACTCTGCTTTTTCTTGTGCGGTCAGCGGTAGTTGATTGCGTTTTAGTTCCCACTGATCGTTAGGTCTTGCATCGCGGTTCACTGGGTTTTCGGTCCCTTCTTGCATCACGACACGTTTGAACAGACTGACTAATTTAAGCAAGCCACCTGCTTCAACCATACCTAAGTTAGAGGACGGTTTTTCTAAGCTGTTTTGCCAGCCTAGTTTGGTCAGGCGTAACCAGCGCTCAGGGCGCATACGGGTTTGCTGAGCAACAATCGAAGGTGCTAACAGCCCCGGCAATTGGGGGCGTAGGATACTACCGTCGCGAGTTTGATACGCAATCGGAATACCGAAGAAACCTGCAAAACCAATTGTTTCCACACTTGAGCATTGTGCTTCAAGGGCGCGGCGCATCGGCTCGGAGCGCACATCAATACAAAAGACCGCTTGGATTGATGGACGAGTCTGTTGTTGAGCTTTTTGCACATGTTCCACTTGAGCAATCCAATCGGTTTGAATACTCAATTCCATCGCACGTTGCCATACCCAAAGCGGTTCAAGTTGCTGTTTAGCCAGCTCATACAGATGATTCACTTGACTCGCTTGCACGACCAATGTGTGTTTGATGGTTTTAAATTCATCGGCTTTTTCTGCTTGAAGCCACTTCCACAGTACATAGTCCCAAGCGAGCAAAATGGTTGTCAGTCCTAAGGCATGAGGGACTTTAATCTCTTTATTCGCTAAATTGGCTTGCCAATCTAACCATGCTTGCCATCCTGCCCAGCCAGAAAGCTGATGTAGCGAGGCTTGCGCGAATGCCAGTGCGCCTTGCTCATCGGCTAAGACATCGCGCCACTCATCACCAGCAAGATCAAGCATGGTGAGCAATTCTTTTGGCAGCTTTGCGAAGTAAGGCAGTAGATCCACGCCAAGTAATGTACGAATACCTTTGTCGCGAGTGACCACTTCAAGCCAACTTTGGTAAAGGTGCTCGCCATTTTTACCATTGGAATCAAAACGTTCAGGATATTGGTGGTACAGAGCAATAAACTGACTTACCTGCTGCTGAATCTCTTGCACCCAAGAGTGACCTTGCGACGAGGGCACTTTGTCGTCAAGCAACATAGCGAGTGTTTTCCAACGCGGTGCAGGTTGCTCTGGGCGTTCTAAGTCAGTAATGACCTGCTCTTTGCTCAGCGTAGAGCCTAACGAGACCAGTGCTTTTTCTACATGCTGTGGTTGAATTTGTTTCTGCCACTGCGATTGATAGTAACTTTTATCCATCAAACCGGTCGCGCCAACTAAAACAGCTTGTTGAGCAAACACGTCTGTAATGGCCTGATGACGTTGTGGCCACCAAGGATTGACTGCGACAGACTGGTCTAAAGGCCAAGCTGGAGCGATGGTTTGCGCTGCTTGTTGAGCTAACGTTGCGAAAGGGACGGCGATATTTTCTAAAATCATTATTTTACCTCGGTTTCGACTTGCCAATGCGCGTGTTGCAGTTTGAGAAGTGACTCACTTGGCCACAATTTTAAGGTTAAGCGGGTTGCCCATTCATCTAAGTAAGCGCCTGCGTTTAGCCAGATAAACAGACGTTTTACCCAACTCACATGCGGCCAGTATTGCAGTGCGATAGAGCAGGCAAATAGGCTCACGAATAAACAAGCGACAGTGATATCTGCAGCGAGATTCAGCGGTGCATCTAAGCCCATTAACGTACCCAGATGGTGTTTGGCTGTGGTGTATAGGGTTAGTAGAGCAATGGCAAACCCTAGCGATATCAGTAAGCGAGCTGGCGTGCCTTTGTCAAAGCGGGTGATACTCGGCAGCAGTAGGGCGCTCAGTGCCAACCAAACCAAGATGGTGGCGGCAAAACTGGTCATGACCTCGAATTCCCACTGGGCTATGGCCAAGAGAATTAACCCAAGAGACAGTGCAATCGACCAGTGGCGAACCTTAGGTTTCACTTCACCCGCGAGCTTAGCGGCAAGATAGTGGTTAACGGTGTTGCCGCTGTTTAGGAACGAATACGCTTTGTAGAATGAGTGAGCGAACAGGTGCAGCAGCGCCATTTCATACAGACCAAGTGCGATTTCCACCAACATTAAGCCCATTTGTGAGCTGGTCGACCAAGCTAACTTCACTTTGACACTGATACGCGTGGTGCTCACAAGTCCGGCGATAACGGTACTGATGCCAGCAAGAATGACAATCATCCAGCAAGCAATGCTGCTTGAAGCGACAATCGGGGCAAAGAACAGCAGCAAGATACCACCCAGGTTGACGATGCCAGCGTGCAGCAGTGCAGAGACTGGCGTTGGCGCTTCAACCACTTGGATAAGCCAGCCGTGCATCGGTAGCTGAGCACATTTAATTAAAGCCACTAGACCGAGCATGATTGCAGCAACTGTGGTGCTTGTTGTGCTATGAGTAAAGGATGAATGCGCGATGATATCGCTGATGTACGGCGTTTGGTATTGGGTGTACAGAGCGGCAAAGGCGATAGCTAAGAGCAATTCACTCAGGCGTGCTAGCAAGAATTTCTTGTGCGCAGCAAGCTGAGCTCGTGGACGCAATGGATAAAACAGTATCAAACGGTGTAGAGATAAACTGACCGCCACCCATGCTGCCCAGAAAAGTACGAGATGGTTACTTGTAATCACCAATACAACGGCTGCAATAGTCATCAAAAGCGAACGCAAGAATCGGGAACGGTCTGCTTCACCACTAAACGCAACCCAACTATAACGAACGATGGTGAACCCTAAAATCGCAATCAAACCGAGTAACATCAGTTTGAGCGGTGTCACCAGAAACAGAGAATACATGACAAACCTCACACTTTAAAACGTGATGCCTATTGTGTAAGTCTGTTATCGTTAAGTAAAATACATAATAAATTAGTTATCGTTCTGTTTTATAGAATTATGAGTCGCCTAAACTACCATCATCTCTACTATTTTTGGCAAGTGGCCAAGCAAGGTAACCTGACCCAGACGGCGCAGAAGTTGCATATCTCTCAGTCTGCTCTTTCTTCACAAATCAAGCAGTTAGAGCAATCTATGGGGGTGGATCTCTTTGTGCGAAAAGGTCGCGCGTTAACCCTCACGGAGAGTGGCTATCATGCCCTCAGTTATGCGGAAGAAATCTTTCGTAATGGTGAGGAGTTAGAGACGTTATTGACCAGTGGTAAGACCTTACCAGGGGCAACAATTCGTATTGGTATCTTGTCAACCATCTCCAGAAACTTCATTGAGCAGTTTATTCAGCCCCTGATTAATCAAGATGATTGTCGTTATGTACTGCAATCAATGAGTCAAACCGGTCTGCTCAATGCCTTAGCTGAGCTGCAATTGGATGTGGCACTAACCAATATTCCGGTGCGCGGTTCGAATAAACAGAACTGGCAGAGTCGCGTGCTTGCTCGTCAAGCGGTGGCGATTATCGGTCCGCCTGACTTGAAGCTCAAAGAGGAGCTCGGTGCTAGCTATCGCCATCGTCGGTGGGTGTTGCCTTATGGTGAAAACCCATTGCGTGCGGCATTTGATGCTTATGCGGCGCAATATCAGCTGCAGCCGGAGATCATTGCTGAGTCAGACGACATGGCGATGCTGCGTCTGTTGACCCGTGATACAGGGGCGCTGGCAGTCATGCCTGAAGTGGTGGTAAAAGACGAGCTTGACCATGGTGTGTTAAAACGCTATTTGCTGCTGCCGAACGTTTACGAAAACTACTATGCGGTCACCGTAAAACGGCGAGTGGTGCATCCCAAACTGGATATGCTGCTACGGCCGATTTAACCGTTTACCATTCGATAGAGATGGGGGTGCCAACAGGGACGAGAGAGATAAATTCATCCATCTCCTGATCAGTTAAAGCGATACAGCCGTTGGTCCAATCGAAACTCTGAATAAACTCCGGTCGCGCGGTTGTGCCGTTTTTTAACCCATGGACTTTGACATCACCACCTGGGTCTAGGTCATGCAGTTTGGCGTAGGCGATGTCCTGTTCATTGGGATAGCTAATATGAAAGGCTTTGTAAAACTGGGTTTGAGTCGAAATGCTATCAAGGTAATAGAGACCTTCTGGCGTACGTTGATCTCCCTCTTGGTGTTTATGTCCTTTAGGTTCCTTACCTAAAGCAATCCGATATTCGCGAACGGGTTCTCCATGTTCATAGAGATACATGCGCCGTTTGGATTTATCGACCTTGACCCAATCCACCGCTGCCATTGCAGGCAAGGTGACTAAGCAAAGCAGCGCAAACCAGACTAACTTCATTGCATTCCACAATATGATGAAATAATGAGCTTCATTATGGAATCTTTGTCCCTCTCTGCCTAGTGAGAAACCTTGCGAAAGCGAACAAGGTCACGGAGTGGGTAATGACGGACTAGCCCTAACATAGGTGAGATAAAAAAGAGAACGGCGAACCGTTCTCTTTTCGTGAATTAAACCATTTAAGGTCATGTTATCGCTGCAGTCTCTTACAACGGCGGCAAAGTACTATCACGTTTGATCGTTTTTCCTTTCTTTTTCATGCGCTTTTCAATACGACGAATTAGAGCGAGCAGGGCTTTACCATCTAAATCAGAGCCTTTATTGGAGTAGAGCGCTTGGTCGAGGGCGTTTTTCTCTTGGGTTAATTCCGCTTCCTCTTCACTCGTTAGCGTGACTGTTTGACGCCACTGACTGAGTGCTTGGCTAATGGCAATCCCATTTTTCGCGGCGATGGCCTGTTCTAACGTCAGTGATTGCGCACTGGCTTGAACCGGCTTTTCTACCACAACGGTTTCGTGCGGAGCTTTTCGTTTCCAATAGAAAGCTAAACCTAAAGTGGCAAGCCAAAGCACAGCAAATAAACCTGTGAGATACGGCCAGAAGCCTGCGTCCTGTTGGGTGACCACTTTTACCTGTGCTGGCGCGCTTGGTGCTGGATTCGCTGCTGGTAAAGGCTGAGCGTTATCGCTTGGTGAAACAGCAAGAGTCAGTCCACTCAATGTCGCTGTTTGCTCGCGTTTGGCCTCACTATTCCACCAATTCAGTGACACGCCAGGTAGCGCTAGGTTACCTGTTTTGCTTGGGATCACCACTTGCTTGAGCGTCATCACCACATCACCGTTATCCAGCGTTTTAAAGTGTGGCTTTTCCGCGTAAGTACGCACATCAGTTGGATTATTAATGGTGATATCAGGCAGTTCATTTTGCGAGACGCCAGCCACTTCTAACGTGATTTCACGATTTAATGAGTCGCCAACCTTAGTTTTAAAGGTGTCTTGGATGATTGGATTACCTTGCCCATCGGTCCAACGCTGTTTCAGCGTTAGATGCGATGTGGGTAGCCAAACTCCTTTATAATCTTGCGGTTGCGGTTCAACGTGAATTTGATAGGTCTTGGGTGTGGTGTTTAAGGAAACGATGCGGGTACTTCCGTCATAATCGTTGCCATATAAAACCGAGCCTTCAAATTTAGGTTCACTTAAAGTGAACGTTCCGGGTTTGGTCGCGGTGATACGAAAGTTCTGATCAACCACTGTGACTTGTAAACCATTCATCACTGCTTGGTACTGCTTCGGTTCTCCAGCCGATTTCAATTCCATACCATCGACTTTTGGTGGCTCGATGTTGGTACTTTGCAAGCGGCGTGGGTCGGTTTTGACGATCAACCGGGCTTTGAGCAGAGCGGTCTCTTTGGGATAAAGGGTGGTTTTATCTAACTGGCTTGTCACCTCAACGAGGTCTTTCGTTGCAGGGGCATTGGTATCTTTTTGCACTTGCAGAGCAATGGCCTGTGATTGAGCACCATTTAAGGTAAAACTTGGAATCGTAATGATACCGGTGTGTTTTGCTGCGAGTGAAACCGTCCACTGTGCTTGAGAAGAGCGCGAGCCATTAATAATGCTCACTGACGTACCAAAACTTGGACGCCCCATCGTAAAGTCTTTGTTGAGCACCGAAAAGTCGATGTCATCAGAAGAGGCTTTACCATCGGTCGTAACTTGCAACTGGAACACTTCATTTTGGACAACACGGTTTTTGCTGACCGTTGCGTACAAGTTATCAGCCAATGCACTCACACTGACCAATGTCAGAGTGAGTAACGATAACATCCTGATTATATGAGAAAAGAGAAATTTCATAATTACCACTTCTTACCTTGCGTATCGGTTTCATCTTGGTCTTGAGCTTGCAGATAGAGCTGCGCACGTAATAGCTGACTTGGGTCACGTACGCTTTCGACTTGATCCAATTTACGCAGTTCAGGATCGACGGCCTTAGCCGAACTACTTTGTGCTACGTCTGCTTGAGCTTGCTGCTGCCCATCTTTTGGCTTAGCTCCGCCTTGAGCCGTTTGTGGTGAAGGCATGGCTTGTTGGTTACTGCCTTGTTTATTAGCGCTGTTTTGCTGGTTATCGCTTTGATTTTTCGAGCCTTTATCAGCAGATTTTTGTCCCTTATTGGCTTGTGACTGCTTGTCTTGACCAGACTTCTGACCCGCTTTAGCTTGGTCGTCGCCCTGTTTATTTGCCTGAGACGGTTTATTGCCTTGGTCGGCAGAGGATTGGTTTTGCGCTCCTTGCTGATCACCTTGGTTGTTATTATCGCCTTTGCCAGATTGCTTTTGGTTTTGCTGCGAATGTTTGTCGCCTTGTTGCTCATTGGGTTTCGATGAGTTGTTTTTCGATGACGACGGATTATTTTTTTGCTGTTGCTGTTGCTGTTGCTGTTGCTGTTGCTGTTGCTGTTGCTGTTGCTGTTGCTTTTTGGCCTGCTTTACCACCTGTAAATTGTGCTTTGCATCGGCGTTAGTCGGATCATCTTTCAAGATCGATTGATACAGTTCTTCCGCTTTATCCAGCTGTTTGGCTTGAGCATAGGCATTAGCAAGATTGTAACGCGTATTCTCATCGGGATTTTTCACTTGAGATAACGCGTCGATTGCACCCTTATAATCTCCCGCTTGGTAGCGAGCTGCGCCAAGCCACTTGGGATCTTGAAACCGCTCTGCTGCGCCTTTGTAGTCTTTGTTTTGATAGGCTTGATAACCCTCTTGATCTGGAGTTAGCCACGGGGAGGCGTAGGCATGGTTTGGGGTGAGCATAGGCACTACCATGGCGATGAAGATGAACAGCACGCCACGACGAAACAGCAATAGCGCCAGTAATACCACAGGAAACAGCAACCAATAGCCATTGTTGATGCGTTCGGTGACCGTTTGTGCGCCATTCTTGCCTTGGATCGCTTGTACCGATTGGGTTGCGCCAAGCAAGGTGGCAACATCTTGGTCGTCGCCTCGATAAGGGGCAAACACTCCACCGAGATCGTGCGTCAGTTCACTCATGGTGTTGAAGTCGACTTTCGCGACGATAGTATCGCCTTGTCCATCTTTCATCAACGAACCGTCGCTCAACTGAATCGGAGCGCCTTGCGGTGTGCCCATGGCAAGCACCATCAGTTTCCAGTGCGAGCCTTTAAGCAAAGAGAGGAGCTGTGCGCTTTGGTCTTTATCGATGTCATCGGTGAGCAGCACAATATCGCCTTTACCCATTCCCGCATTCGTCATCATTTCGATGGCTTTTTTCACCCCCGCAACCACATTGGCCCCGGGGGCAGGCATGATCTGCGGAGATAAGTTGGGGACTAAGTTGGCAATGGTCGCTGTATCGCTGGTCATCGGGCTGACGGTATACGCCCCGCCAGCAAAGGCAACCAGACCTGTATAACCATCTTGCCAACCTTTGAGCAGGTCGAGTGCTTTATAGCGTTGCTGAGTCAGTCGGTTAGGTGACACATCGGTGGCGTATTGTGACATCGACATATCCATCACTAACACACGAGCGCTGCCGTTGCTGTAAGTCGGGCGAGCCTGTTTTTGCAAACTTGGACCGGCCAAGGCAACGGCCGCTAACGTCCAGACTAACGCCAACAGGGTAACAGTTCGGCTGCGTTTACTTTGTACGCTTAGCCCCATCGCTTTAGCAAGATGAGGCGCGATGAGCGTATGTTTGGTGCGGCTTAAACTAAGCCAAATTAACACCAATCCCAGTGGCAATAAGGTAAGTAGCCAGTAAGGAGAGAGAAAAACAAAATCAGACATGATTTCTCCTGACGATAAACAGAACCACAGAAAGCATGAGCGCAATGGCAAGAGGTAAGCCAAACCACTCTGTTTGTGGACGCCAAGTCTGACTGGCTTTTTCCACCGGTTCTAACTGATTAATGGTGTTGTAGATGTTGGCTAAGTCCTTGGCATCGCGAGCACGGAAATAGCGACCACCAGTCATTTTGGCAATGGTGGTTAAGGTCTTTTCATCTAGGTCTTCTGCAGTATTGACTCGTTGTGAACCAAAAAAGTTTCGTACGACCATTTCTCCAGCGCCGACACCGATGGTGTAAATGGTGGTGTGATATTTTTTGGCTATTTTTGCCGCTTCTATCGGGTCCATCACGCCGGAGTTATTGCTGCCATCGCTGAGCAAAATCATCACACGCTGCGGAGCATCGCCATCGATGAAGTTTTTCGTGGCTAGGCCAATCCCTTCACCTATCGCGGTTTGCGTACCAATAAGCTTAAGTACTGCGTGATTAACTTGCTCTTCAACGGTATGCAAATCGAAGGTCAACGGCGTTTGTAAGTAGGCGTGATCAGCAAAATAGATCAAACCGAGTCGGTCGCCTTTACGTTTAGCAACAAACTCTTTGAGGACCTGTTTTACAGCCGATAAGCGATCGATAAAATCATCTCCTTGCTGCATGTCTTTTTGGCTCATTGAGTAAGACAAATCGACCACTAACATCATGTCGCGATGTTTAGGAGAGACGTTGACCGGCGCACCATACCATACAGGACGAGCCAGAGCGGTAATCAGAAAAATCCAAGTCGCAATCGCCAGCACTTTAGCCAAAGCATTGGTTGGTGCTGCGATGGTCGACTGAGTTGGAAGGTAGGGCAGCGAAATCGCTGCTTTTGATTTTACTGAAGGTGCAAATTTATAAACGAGTAACGGAAGTGGTAGTAGGCAAAATGCCCACCACCATACGAATTCAATGTTTGCCAACGCTGACATGTCTCCTTTTCTTCGGCGGCAAAGCATCATTAATCCATTGATAACAATCTTCGACTAACGCTTTAGCATCAACAGAAGATTGTTTTTTATAGAGCGCTTGCTGCCATTGAGTTTCGTTGGGGACGAACAGAGGTCGTCCAATCTGGTCATCTAAAAAGGCATACCACTCTTTTCCAGTAAGGTGTGCAATCTCTTCACGAGGGTAGTAGCACAAAGCAGCTTGGCGCAGCAGTTCAATGGCAGACGAAGGCGTTTGAGCGCCTAATGATGGTGAAAGCAAATGCAGAGCCGTTTTCTTCGGCGCAAGTCGCTTACGTTTCCAGCGAATAACCATAACCACAATAACCAAGACAGCCACGATACTGGCGACTGTTGCCCACCATCCCCAAGCAAGGGGTACCCATGACGGTACATCGGGTAGATGCAAATCACTGAGTTTGAATGGTGCTGATGATGTTTCCTGCATATGTATTTATCCGGCTAGTTGTTGTAGCAAAGGACTCTCACTGGACAGAGCGTGATAATCCATCTTCATTGACTGACACAGTAATTCTAGTTTTTCTTTATGGGATTCAAAGGCTTTTTTGATCCCATTCCGAGTACTATTTAACGAAAAGTTGAGCCAACGCTCGTCTTTTTGGTCTGTCACCAGCTCGGTTCCGCGAAAAAGGGTCTCTCCTTGCTCTAACGGATCATAAATATGAATCAGGCGAACTCGATTCCTCCGATGCAATTGATTGAATAATGGTTTGAGATCAGAACGATAGCGAATGAAATCGCTAATGAGTACCACTTCACTGCCTTTTGGACACAGGCGATTTAAAGCGATAAACGCTTGTGCCATGTCACGGTGTTCAGCAGCGGCTTGACCACTGGTCAGCTCTTTTTGCAAGGCCACCAATTGGGCAAGAATATTGAGTGGACCTTTTTGCCGACTGGTCGGTTTGATCTCCACCAATTTGTGGCCAGTGTCGATAACCGCACCAATGCGATCTTTCTGCGCGATAGCTAGCCAACTGAGTAATGAGGCTAAATGCGCGGCTTGTACCGACTTAAACAGCAGTGTGGAACCAAACTGCATGCTGGCACTTAAGTCGATATAGAGCACGACGGGCTTTTCACGCTCTTCGGTAAACAGCTTAGTGTGCGGTTTGCCTGTACGGGCCGTCACTCGCCAGTCGATGGCACGAATGTCATCCCCCGGTTGGTATTGGCGCACTTCGGAGAAATCCATGCCTCGTCCAAGTTGTCGACTCTGATGCTGCCCAAGCATTTGCGACCACAAACTTTTAGCTGGTGGTAACCACTTCGCCGTATGTTGTTGATAGGGAAGCAGTTCATCGAGACACAAATGCACGCCATCGGCGTGAGCAGGTAATGAGTACTTCATCGCCACTCCTTACGCACTACCTACTAGTGAGAGTAAGTGAGCAATGACTTGGTTGGGATGAATATTCTCCGCTTGTGCTTGGTAAGAGAGCAGCAGGCGATGACGCAACACAGGGAAGATCATAGTCTGGATATCTTCAGGACTCACAAAGTCGCGACCATTAAGCCAAGCATGTGCGCGCGCGCAGCGGTCAAGTGCAATCGTGGCACGTGGACTCACGCCCATTTCGATCCACTCTGCCAATTTGGCATCGTATTGGGCTGGCTTGCGTGTGGCCATGATGAGGCGAATCAAATAGTTTTCAATCGCTTCGGCCATATGAATATTCAGCACTTCTTGGCGTGCCGCAAAGATCGCTTCTTGAGAGATGCGAGGTTTGTTTTGTGAGTTTTCACCTTTGGCTTCACCGCGGTTCAAACGCAAAATCGCCAGCTCGTGCTCTGCATCAGGGTAATCCACATCAAGATGCAATAGAAAACGGTCGAGCTGAGCTTCTGGAAGCGGGTAGGTGCCTTCTTGCTCAATCGGGTTTTGAGTCGCCATGACTAAGAAGAGTTTTGGCAACGCATAGGTTTTACGCCCTGCCGTAATTTGCTTTTCTGCCATCGCTTCGAGCATAGCCGCTTGCACTTTGGCTGGCGCACGGTTGATTTCGTCGGCCAGTACCAATGAATTAAAAATCGGACCTGGTTGGAAAGTAAATTCACCGGTTTCTGGACGGTAGATATCGGTACCGGTTAAGTCCGCTGGTAGCAAGTCGGGCGTGAATTGAATCCGGTGAAATTTCCCTTCGATGCATCCTGCTAGCGCCTTAACTGCGCGTGTTTTTGCTAAGCCCGGAGGGCCTTCAACCAGAATATGTCCATCGGCTAGTAGAGCGACCAGTAGTTGCTCTACTAAGGCATGTTGTCCAATCACTTGTTGGTTCAGATAATTCTTGAGTGTTTGAAAGGTTTCTGACTGCATAACATCCTAGTCTCTTTAGCTTATTCAGAAGTTAGTGAATCTTACAGCGAAAAAGTTCCGTAAAAAATCGTCACAAAATGTGTTTGGTGATTAATTCATCATCTTGTAGCCCTTGTGATACAAGGTGTGGCGGTCATTTCGACTAATCAAGGTTCAAATGGCAATTTCGTTAAACATTTGTGGCTATTTCAGCTACAATCGCGACCCTTTGACCTGATAGAGATGCTAATTTAGTGGTTGCTAAATTTTGCCTGTCAATTTTTGGTCATGAACAAAGTATAAAAAGAAACGCCATATCGCCACGCAGAGGCCATGATGTCATTACACAAATTAAGCATTAAACAAAAAGTGATCATTGGGATCACTCTCGCTGTACTCGCTTCCACTATGGTGGTTGGCATGATAGCGCAGCGTCAAACACACGAAGTATTGCGCCACCGTTTGGTGGAAGTCGAGCTGCCTTCCATGCTCAATCAAATTGGCGATGAAGTGGATGGGCAAGTGTCACAACTGCTCAATGCCGCTCGTCAATTAGCGTCCAACGAGTTCATCAAACAAGCGATTAATGATAAAGACATCGACCCTGCTCAAGAGAGTATGGTGGTGCAAACTTTAAACAACGTTCGCAGTCAGTATGCATTAAACGATGCTTCAGTCGCTAACCGTCAAACGGCGTACTACTGGAATCAAAATGGCTTTTTGCGCCAACTTAACCATCAGCAAGATGGTTGGTTCTATGGCTTTGTGCAGTCAAATAACCCAACGATGGTAAGCATGTTCCAAGAAGCTAATGGCGATGTGAAAATGTTTGCTAACTACCAAAACGTCTCTGGGACTACGCTGTCAGGCGTATCCAAATCGATGGATGATATGGTGAAGTTTTTGAACGGCTTCCATATCGAAAAAACCGGTTATGTTTATTTGACCGATGCGCAGGGTAAAGTCCAAATTCACCGCGATACCAGCAAATCTCACGGTACCTTAAGCGATTTTTACGGTGTGAGTGCTCGTCAGCTGCTGAACAAAAACGGTTTTAACCTGATTGAAACTCAGTCTAACGGTCGTGATGTGTTTGTCGGTAGCCTTTACATTAAGTCGATGGACTGGTTTGTTATTGGTGCGGTTCCAGTTGATGAGGTGTTTGCGGATGTTAACAATGTGACGCATCGCATTTTGTTGACCACCCTGATTGTGGCTATCATCTTTATTCTTGGCGGTATTTGGCTCGCCAATAGTATCGTTAACCCAATTCGTTTACTTGCACAGCGTTTTACTGAGCTAGGCCGTGGCGACGGTGATTTATCACAACGCATCGCGGTGGAAGGGCATGATGAAATTGCTCAGCTTTCGCAAGGTTTTAACGGCTTCATCGAGAAAATTCATGTTTCAATGCGTGAAGTGGCTGAAACCAGTAATGCGCTACAAAGTGCGGCAAATCGTGTTGCTGAGAAAGCCTCTACCACCCACGACAACAGCCAAGAGCAGCGTGATCAGACGCTACAAGTGGTTGCAGCAATCAATGAAATGGGCGCGACCATCAGTGAAATCGCATCCAATGCTTCTACTGCAGCAGATACCGCCACCGACGCATCGAAAAATACCGATACTGGACGTGACGTGGTCAATAAAGCCAAAGACGTGATTGGTCGTTTAGCAACTGACATGGAAAGTACTGGCGCGGTGGTGAAGCAACTGGCTGATACTACCCAAAATATCGGGTCGATTTTGGAAGTGATTCGCGGCATTTCTGAGCAAACCAATCTTCTCGCCTTAAACGCGGCGATTGAAGCGGCGCGCGCTGGTGAACAAGGTCGAGGTTTTGCGGTGGTAGCGGATGAAGTACGTAACCTTGCCGGACGCACTGCCAGCTCGACAGACGAAATTCAAGCCATGATTAACCAACTTCAATCTGATGCGAAAGACGCGGTAGAGGCGATGTTGGCAGGTCAGCTAGTGACTCAAGATGGTGTGAGCGCTGCAGATGAAGCAGTGGGTGTATTGGCCAATATCTCTGAGCGTATCCACGATATCTCTGATCGCAATATTCAAGTGGCAACAGCAACGGAAGAGCAATCGACCGTGGTACATGCGATTAACGTTAATATTGAAGAGATTAACGCGATCAACGAGATGACCACCAATACCGCTGAACAACTGGCGGATGCGAGCCATGAGTTGAAGGATCTTTCTTCACGTCTGGACCGCATGGTAAGCAGCTTCAAGCTGTAAACCCTAGCATCTGTATGGGGAGTTGGGTAAACTCCCCATCAGTGCAATTTAACTAGGTAAAGATCATGAGCGATTTTGAAAAAGAACTAGAACTGATGTCTCAGGAAATGGGTGAAGAGCCAGAAGTAAAACTTCCTTCACTTGAAGAGCAACAAGCGATTGTTGCTGAGCTAAAACAGCTAGAAGCAGAAGGCAAACTGACTCCAGAAGTGCTAGAGCAATTTTTTGGTAAGTACTACGCAAAGTCAGAACAACCGATTCATTAATCGGCTCTGTTTACCTATAAGGTCGCCGCGGCGGCCTTTATTTTTATCTAATGATTTCAATCAGTAATATTCATCAAGCTCCTCAGATTTAGCCACACATCCCTAGTGCAAGTTCGATTTTGTATCTACATCACACTCTCCCTATCAGAGTTTTGTGCTGAAAGTGATTCAGCAATCAAAATTTATGCACTTTTTCTGACTTCCTATTGCTACGATCACGATGTGTGTTTTTGCATATTGAATCCGTTGCTCATGAGCGTATTCTTTTTGCTGAATCGATTCAGTCCAATAAAAATGCAGAAACTAATAAGGAAAATCTATGAAAGTGAAACTAACCCTTGCGGCGATTACCCTTGCGCTGGCTTCTCTTAACACTCAAGCGGCTGAATTTCTATTAACGCATGCAGCAACGGGAAGTGATGTCGGCAACTGGCAAGTCACCAGCAGTACTTTAGGTATGACCTCTGGCCCTGCTTTCTCCATTGAAAAGCGTCAGCTACATGGTGGCAAACAAGCGGGCGTGGACGTTTTGGTCATCAATAATGGTGAACTGTCGGTCACTTTGGTGCCCACTCGCGGTATGGGGATCTATCAAGTGGCTCGTCAAGGGCATCGCATATTGGGTTGGGATTCTCCGGTTAAGGAAATTGTGAATCCTGCTTACATCGATTTAGAAAGTCGTAATGGTCTTGGTTGGCTAGATGGCTTTAATGAAATGATGGTGCGCTGCGGTTTTGAATGGACCGGTCACCCTGGCTATGACGATGACGGTCACCTGCTGACTTTGCATGGACGTGTGCAAAATACACCAGCTTCTATGGTGAAAGTGATCATTGATGATCAACCACCACACAAGATTACCGTGCTGGGTCAAGTGGCAGAACGAACCTTTAAGAAAACGCAGCTCGTGACCATGACCGAGTTACAAACGGTACCGGGCTCAAACGCATTTTCTATTCATGACACTCTCACCAACGTTGCCGATTATGACGATGAATACCAAATTATTTACCACTCTAACTTTGGTCGTCCCATCTTAGAAAAAGGCGCAAAAGTCACCATCGCTGCATCAGAAATCTCACCTTTTAACGATTACGCTAAGGCGGGCTTAAAAGATTGGCAAACCTATATGGGGCCAACAAAAGGGTTTGATGAGATGGTGTTCAATTTGAAATCCCTAGGTGATAGCAAAGGCAATACTTTAGCCGTGCTTAACAACCAAGCGGCTAACTCAGGTGTGTCTATTCAGTACAATGTGAAACAGCTACCAGTGATTGGTCTTTGGAAAAATACCGACACCGAAAGCCAAGGTTATGTGACTGGGATTGAACCAGGCACCAGTTACTCTTACAACACTAAGCTGCAGCGTCCACTGGGGTTGGTACCTACCATTAAAGCGGGTGAATCCAAACACTTTGATTTGACCTACACCGTATTACGCTCTTCTGATGAAGTAAAAGGCGCGCTGAAACAGGTCGCTAATATTATGAAAGGTAAAGAGGTGAAATTGGTAAAAGAGCCTCTAGCGAAAGAGTAGTTCTCAAATTCTATGAACGGCATGAAAAAGGCTCATCTGGTGTAGATGAGCCTTTTCTGTTTGGGGTAAACAATACCAGCGCTTATGGCAGTTTGTTGACCAAATTAGTTTTGCGCGTGTCGAGGTCTGATTGCACGACAGTTGGCCAGCCTTGTTTCCAATGGATAGGCAGAATGCGCAGTTTTTGTAGCGCATTATCCGCTGTCTCGTAGGCGTGGAACACCATGTAATCTTTGCCCTTAAAGGTGTAAGCCGCATTATGGCCAAGGGCAACCCAGTTTTTGTTCCCTTTCAACACCAAAGTACCACCGCCTTCAAGCATCGATTTACCGGCTTTGTCATAGTATGGCCCTTGGATTTTTTTACTGCGGCCGACACGAATGTGGTAAGTACTGTCCATTCCGCGGCAACACAGATCAAAGGAAACAAACAGATAGTAATAACCTTGTTTATAAAAGATAAATGGCGCTTCAATCGCACCGTTACCGGCTTTGGCTTCATCGCTTTCATCATTAGGGCGGCGTGCCAAGTTATACCATTGCTGTGGTTCGGCGAGTCGGGTAAGAGAAGGATCCAATTTGACCAGTTTCAAACCATTCCAAAATGAGCCAAAAGCCATCCAAGGTGTGCCACTTTGATCGAAGGTCACGGCTGGGTCGATAGCGTTCCAGTCATCGCGATTGGGTACCGATTGAACCACAATACCTTGGTCTATCCATTGATAGTGGCGAGATTGAGGATCTAAGGTTGGTGATATGGTAACGCCGATGGCAGAGGTGTTTTTACCAAACGCGGAAACGGAGTAATAAAGATAGTATTGACCGTTATGTTGCAGAATATCTGGCGCCCAAAGATGGCCATTAAATTCAGGAGCCACTTTTTTTGCCCATGTCGGTTCGGTAGCAAACACTCGTCCCATATGCTGCCAATTTTTCATGTCTTTCGACGCATAAAAAGTGATTCCAGGGCCGGTACTAAAGGCGTAATAAGTGCCATTGTCGAATGCCATGACTGGATCATGAACTTCAACCTGTTTGCCAAACACGCTGGAACTGGCACTACAACAAACCAGCAGTGGGAGTAGCACGGTGCGAAAAATCCCCATCAGAATGTCCTTATGAATTCGGTATTGAGTTTCTACTGTATTGAATTCCTTGTAATAAGACTGCGATCTCTGTGCCGATTGAAACAATAGCTAAACCAGATTATGTGAACACGAGTTAGGAAAGATGATTTGGCCTGTGTGGTTTATACTGAAACAACAGCGGAGAAGGGAGTGACGTTTATGCGATGGAATGTGTTGTTGATCCCTATGAGTTTTCTCATGGCGTTTCAGACGATGGCGCGGGCCGATATGTGGGTTGGGGATGGCATCGATTCTGACTTAGGTCCTATGGTCCGGGTGGTGATCTTTGAAAATAGTTATGGCAGTAAAAATGTCGGGCTGACGTTTCCGTCCAGTGAATGCCGTTCTTATGAACAAGATGTGCAGCAGGCACCGTCTTATCAAATCAATGGCATGGAAGTACAAACCTACGCCCAATGCATTGGTGCGGGTGTACGCTTGGATTTTCCGGCAACGCCGGCAGGAATGCGATATGTGATTGAGCAATTTCAATCGCAGCAGCAAGTGGCCTATTCACAAGATGGAGTCACGGTAACCTTCAATACTTACGGCTTTAGACATGCCTATTTAAATTATGGCATGAGCATGCAAGTGATCTGAGAGAGCTAATGAGCGCGAGAGTGGTGCGGTTGAGCGGCAATCTCTCGCAGTTGTTTGACCCAAACCTCTTCACTTTGCGCGCCATTGAGCAGATGTTGCTCGTCGATAATCATCGCCGGAACCACTTGAATGCCAGCTTGTAACCATTGAGTTTCAATGTTGGCCACAACGCCAGACCAAGAAGGTTCTTTAAGAACTTGCTCGCATAGCTGGCGATCAAGACCGACTTCTGTTGCCATCGACAGAAGAATCTCTTCATCATCAATAGGCAAGTGTAATGTGAAATAGGCGTGAAATAGACGTTCGATTAACGCTTGCTGACAACGATGTTGCATGGCCCATTGCACTAACTGGTGCGCTTTACGAGTGTTATACATCGCCATGTCGTCATCAAAATCGAAACGGATTCCGACTTCAAACCCAAGCTGAGTGACATGCTCTTGCAACTCACGACACGCTTGTTCTGAAGTCTGATACTGTCTCACCAGATATTGCAACAAAGGTTCACCACCAGGAGCGATGGTCGGATTAAGCTCAAAGGGATACCAATAGAGTTCAATGGTTAACTCTGATTCAAGTGATTTGATCGCCCTTTGTAGTCTGGCATAACCGATATAGCACCAAGGACAGACAACATCTGCCACGATATCAATTTTTATCTTGCGCATAACCTGTGTTTCCTGTCCCTCTTTTAATCCGTGATCTGCGTTCCTAGTCAAGGTGAAAACAAGGCAAAGCCATGCATATGCTGGTCATTAGACACTATATTGGCTTACTGGTTTTCTGTTGCTGTTTATCTCAGAAGCTCTCTTTTGAGTAATAGAGGTGCTTAATTTATGAACAGTGTATCTCAGCGTAGCGGGTTCTGGTGTGTAGCTCAACCCATAATCTTGTGTTACATGGGGTAAGAAGCTAGCAAAAACGGACCAGACTGATTGATTACTATCGATTTTTCGACAGTTGGTCGCTTAGTAATGAATTTCGGTGATTGATTTCAGTCCATCCTATAATGATGGTTGCATGCCGCAGCGGTGGTTTTCGATAGCTTGTCGAACGGACTTGCGGTTTAACTAGGGATTGCCTTCATGACTACTCAACCAACAGATGTCATATTACATGCCTTCGACTGGCCCTATGAGATGATTCAAGCCAGAGCGGAGAGGATTGCTGCCTGCGGATATCGCAGCGTGTTAATTTCTCCACCGATGAAATCGTTCAAACATCCGTGCGGCACACCATGGTGGCAGCGCTATCAGCCGCAAGATTATCGGGTTATCGATAACCAATTGGGCAACAAAGAAAGTTTAAGCGCCATGATTGCAAAGCTTAACCAAGTGGGTGTTCGGGTCTATGCAGATGTGGTGTTCAATCATATGGCAAATGAATCGAAGCTGCGTAATGACTTGGTTTATCCCAATCAGCGTGATTTGGACGATTATCAACGGCACGCTGCTTATTATCAGCAGCAAACTCTTTTTGGTGATTTGAGCCAACCACTGTTTACGGAGAAAGATTTCGTTGCCGAGTTTGGTATTCGCGACTGGAAAGATAAGTGGCAAGTGCAAAACGGGCGCATTACTGGTGGTCCACATGATCGCGGACTGCCCACTTTAAAAGATTCACCCTATGTGATTGAACAGCAAAAGGCGTTTTTGTTGGCTTTGAAATCGCTCGGAATTCAAGGGTTTCGTATTGACGCGGCGAAGCACCTTACATTGAATCACATCAAACAGGTCTGGAGCGAAGAGGTGATTCAAGACATGCATATCTTTGGTGAAATCATCACTGATGGCGGCGCAACCAAACAAGAGTATCAGCTGTTTCTCCAGCCGTATTTGGCTGAAACTCAGTTGAGTGCGTATGACTTTCCTTTGTTTCAAACCCTGTTTAATGCCATGGCAGACAACGGTGACCTAGCAACCCTAGTTGACCCCTATTGCTTTGGTGAAGCGCTGTCAAAAGATCGCGCGGTCACCTTTTCGATTACCCATGATATTCCAAATAATCAGGTGTTTAGAAGTTTAGTTATGGCTGATCAGCGCGAAGCGTTGGCCTACACTTATCTGCTTGGGCGAGATGGGGGAGTTCCCCTGATTTACAGCGACCTCAATACCAGTGGCATCGTCAATGGTGATGGTCAGCCAAGATGGCAAAACCAGTGGTATGAGCCAGAGATGACCGGAAAAATTGAGTTTCATAATCGCATGCATGGCTTGCCAATGAAAACGGTACAAGTCGATAAAGAGTTTCTGGCGTTCACCCGTGGCGAGCAGGGGCTGGTTGCGTTAAATAAATCGAGTGCGGAACGCCAATTTACCTTTGCCACTTCGCAAAAGTGGTTGGATTTGCTCAGCGGCGAACACTTTTCACCGTCGCCAGATGGCATGCTGTTGATGTCAGTAGCCGGAGGAACAAGCCGTATGTTGTGCGTCGTAAGCTAAGGATTTGCGTTTGTTTTGCAGAGAACAAAAAAAACCGCAGCGGAAGTGGCTGCGGGAATCAAAGACAGTGGAGGTATCCTATTGTCTTTAGGATGAAATTATCTTCGCTCAAAGCCGAACGGCTTGTGTCTTGTTTAAGACACTGTTTTGTCAATTATTCCCCACAACGGCTCAGAAATGGATTGTTTGTGAACCGTTTTCCCTGTTCGTCATCGATTCAGTGTCGCCAGAAAAAGAAAAGCCTCAAGGGCCCAGTGACGGGCCACAAGAGGCATTATGACGTTGCTAGTAATTGTAATTTGGTTCTCGGAAAAGAGTCTGTACTAACCCTAGTTGGTTAGTTGAGTTTACGCAAAGCACATTACAATGAAATAACTCAGTTTCGTTACAGTCTGTGATGTGGCTTCCGAGTGCGGTGCAAGAATGTACACGAAAGTATCATTAATTTCACTAAAAATAACGCATTTAAATTCATCGAATCAATGTGTTGTGAAACGAGTTGAGGCTATGACACTGGTTTCTAATTCAACAAAAACTGATTTGCAGCAAACTATCTTTGTGCGAAATGCGTAGTATGAAAGGCATTAGGCTGCTATGGCAGCATTTTCTTTCAGCTCAGGAGTTCCTTGCGCTGAGTTTTGACTGAACATGAGTACCTGTAATGGAAAATCTTGTTGATCGCTTTTTGCGCTATGTGACTTTTGAAACCCAATCCAAACCAAAGAATCATCATTGCCCAAGTTCTACGGGGCAGAAGGTGTTTGCTCAAGCACTTTATGAAGAGCTGCAGCAGTTAGGGCTGACAGAGGTGAGCATTGATGACCGTTGCTATGTGATGGCAAAACTCAAATCCAATGTCTCTTTTCCCGTTCCTGCCATTGGCTTTATCTCCCATATGGATACGGCACCCGATGCTTCTGGGAAAAATGTGAAACCACAGATCGTTGAAAACTATCAAGGTGGTGATATTGCTTTGGGCAAAGGTGATGAAGTTCTTTCACCAATTCAATATCCAGAGCTACACACGCTGCATGGGTATAACTTAATTACCACCGATGGTACAACGCTCCTTGGTGGGGATGATAAAGCGGGTGTGGCTGAAATCATGACGGCGGTGCAGTACCTGATTCAACATCCTGAGATTCCTCATGGTGATATTTGCATCGGTTTTACTCCCGATGAAGAAATTGGTCGCGGTGCGAACCATTTTGATGTGGAAAAATTTGGCGCACAGTGGGCATACACCGTTGATGGTGGTCCTGTTGGTGAATTGGAATTTGAAAACTTTAATGGCTCGACCGCAGAAGTGATTTGTCATGGGGTCAGTGTTCACCCTGGTACTGCGAAAGGTAAGCTGGTCAACGCGATGTACATTGCTGCTCAGTTTATTCAAAAAATGCCAGCGGAGCAGACACCAGAACATACTGAAGGTTATGAAGGTTTCATCCACCTTACTGCGGCGAAAATGGGTGTGGCGCGATCAGAGCTCACTTATTTTATCCGAGACTTTGATGCAAAAGGCTTACAAGAGAAAAAGGCGCTAGTGGAAGCGACTGTAGCGCAGTTAAATCGTGAACTGCGTAAAGGTTCAGTGAGCGTAGAGATCACAGATAGCTATTCAAACATGCGCGAAATGATTGAACCCCATCCACACATTATCGAGATTGCCAAAGAGGCGATGATAGCCTGTGATGTTGAGCCTTTGATTAAACCAGTGCGCGGCGGTACAGACGGTGCTCGTCTCTCCTTTATGGGCTTGCCTTGTCCAAATATTTTCACAGGTGGCTACAATTTTCATGGCATCCATGAATTTATTACTATCGAAGGGATGGAACAAGCGGTCGATGTGATTGTCAAAATTGCTGAACGGACAGCAAGCCGCTATCAGGCTTAAAAGAACCGTCCTATTTTCCTTACTTTTGGCGTTGAGTGGGCTCACTCAACGCCTTTTCTTTTTCTCCCGCGTGGTAGAGGTTTTCTCACCGCCTATCTCTTTCTATCCCTCTAAAGGATAAGGAAATTCTTGTTTCTCTCCTGATTGTTATGCATTTGGTTGCTATTTATTGATGCGAACATTTGACCTAACACGTAATTTCACCATCTTCTTACGTGCTTTTTCCCACTCTCAGCTACTATGCTCTTCTCAGTGAGTTGATATAACCACCGCATTGATGAGTGGGGAGAAGAGTTTTGATGGATAAATTTAACGCGGTCGTGGCGTTTTTAATGACTTATAAGCTGGTATTTACCGCGCTAATTTTAATAGTAATGGGGTTTGCTCGCCGTTTTCTGCTTGGCATGATTCGTGGCGATGTCTCTTTTCTCAGTGATGATCAACGTAAATGGATGTCACGCACCAAAAATGGCGTGTTTGCTAGTACATTGCTCGCGCTATTTATTTTGTGGCAATCGGAAATCAGTGAATTTGCTCTTTCAGTGACAGCGATTGCGGTGGCGATTGTGGTCGCATCGAAAGAGATCATTTTGTGTCTTACTGGCTCGATTCAACGGGCGAGTTCTCGTTCGTTTCGTGTCGGCGACTGGATTGAAGTCGGGCAGCTTTGTGGTGAAGTGATCGATCACAATATGATGGCGACGGTGATTCAAGAGATTGATCTGCTGCATGGTCAGTATCACTACACCGGTAAAACCGCCACGTTACCTAACAGCATGTTTTTTATCCATCCAGTAAAAAACCTCAACTTTATGAAACGTTATGTGTTTCATAACTTTAAAATTGTGGTGCCTCATTTCGTCAATCTGTTCCCGTTACTGCCAGAAATTCGCGCTCGGATTCAGGTACACTTTAGCCACTTTATCGATGTCGCGCGCCGTTATAACAGCATGATTGAAAAACATGCCGGGGTCGATTTGCCAAGTGCTGAACCACATATTGAAATCACTAGTACCAATGCGGGTGAGTTGGTTGTGCACTTTATGATTTTTTGTCCGACAGAACGGGCTAACCAGTTTGAACAACTGATTCGTCAAGACTTTATGGAGATATTCACGCAAGCGTTTCCCGAGCTTTGCCAAGCTCCGATTGTAACGGAGCTAAGTGAAGAATTGGTGGAGTCATCAGAGGAACCGCTTAAGAAGAAGTTTAAACCACAAGGCGCACTGATGCTCAAAGTGCGCCATTATGTTAATTCGTTTTGGAACAAGTAATGGTGTGATGGCGTGACACTTCAATGCCTAAGCGCTTCGCTAAACGTGTTAAATTGGCCCGATCGACTTTGAGCGTTCGGGCCGCTTCCGCCCAATTCATTTCCGCTTGAGTTAAGGCTTGTATCACCAAGTTACGTTGAAACTCATCAGTCGCTTCTCTAAGACCTGTCTCCTCGTTTAATGTGCTGTTTGCCCCTTGAGTTTGACCCACTAGATGCTCTTGAGTGTGATCGCTCAGATCGTCATCTAAGGGACCAATATCTTCGCTGGTCACTGTGACTAAAGATTTGCCACTGAGGCGCGCTCTCGCCTTTAGCGCTGCTCGGTTAATCACATGTTCCAACTCACGCACATTGCCCGGCCATGGGTAATGAACCAAATGATGCAGAGCGGATGGGAGCATCTTCAATTGAACGATGCCTAATTTGCGGCGCGCATTCTCCAAGAAGTAACCAGCCAACAGGGAAATATCACCATTGCGTTCGCGAAGTGGTGGTACATAAATCGGATAAACACTTAAGCGATGGTAAAGGTCTGCACGAAAGCGTCCTTCTTTAACCTCTTGTTTTAAATCACGGTTGGTGGCGGCAAGAATTCTCACGTTGACGGTTTCGACTTTATCTTGCCCTACCGGCTGGATTTCGTGGTTTTGCAGAGCACGTAAAATCTTACTTTGCGCTGCGAGGGGCAATTCGCCAATTTCATCTAAGAAGAGCGTGCCACCATCGGCGAGGGCAAACTTGCCGAGTCGATGACGATCGGCCCCGGTAAATGCCCCACGGACGTGACCAAAAAGTTCACTCTCCACCAAGTTTTCCGGTATGGCGGCGCAGTTGACGTAAATTAATGGCTGACGAGCTCGAGGAGACTGCATGTGTAGCGTGCGCGCCACTAACTCTTTGCCCACGCCAGTTTCGCCGTGAATAAGGATGTTAAAACTGGATGGCGCAACTACGTCAATGTCGGATTTCATGGTCAGCATCGCCTCACTGCTACCGATGATCTCTCCTCCATCTTTTTCCGAGGCTTCTTGATTGAGCTGTTCGAAACGTAATTGAGTTTGACGCGCCTGTGCTTCCAATTGGGAAAAGGTTAATGCCATTTTTAAACTGGAGGCGGCGATGGCTGCCAGTCCCTCTAAACTGCGCTTGGAGAGATGATCAAACATATTGGGACGAAGACTGTCGAGTGTGAGAACGCCGAGCAGCTCATCGCCAAAGATCAAAGGTAGACCCATGCAAGAGTGCATTAGAAGTTCATCGTCATGGTCGAGTAACAGGCCATCAAAGGGATCTGGAAGGTCGCAGTTGGCATCAAACAGGGTTGGGCTATTGGAACGACAGATGAGATCCAAGCGTGGGTGATCGGCAAGCACAAAACGTCGACCTAAGGTGTCACGTGTTAGTCCTTGCATCGCAAGTGGTACAAGGGTGTCTGCTTGTTTGGACATGAGCACCACACAATCACATTGAATGGTTTTACGCACCGCATCGAGTAGCTTGCTGAATCGGTCCTGATCGCTTAAGCCACTGGCGAGGCCAACCGTCATATCGACTAACGTTGAAATGGAGAAATCTTGCATAACAATCCAAAGCTGGTTTTTTCGATATTATGCAGTCAAAAAGACCAAATGGCAATTTGTCAAATTGACACAAAAATAGATAACGAAAAATAAAAATATCATTAATATCTGAGTGTTACGTATTGGCATGGAGTGTGCTCTAGGCATAAGGCATGGTGAAGTTGTCCATCGGATGTGTTACTTCGCTTTGTCCTAACAATAACAACGATAATCAGCTATAGAGGAAAACTTTATGCTCACTGAACACCATATTGCGGTCATTAAAAGTACTATTCCATTGTTGGTATCAGCTGGCCCTGAACTGACCCGCCATTTTTATCAACGTATGCTAAGTCATCACCCAGAATTGAAGCACATCTTCAATCTGTCTCATCAGAAAAGTGGACGACAAAGTGTCGCGTTATTTGAAGCCATCGCTGCGTATGCCCAAAACATCGATAATTTGGCGGCCTTAACGTCTGCAGTGGAACGGATTGCTCATAAGCACACCAGTTTCAACATTCAGCCTCAGCACTATCAGATTGTGGGTACGCACCTCATTGAGACATTACGTGAGTTGGCGAAAGAGGACTTTACTCAAGAAGTTGAAGAGGCTTGGACGGCAGCTTATCTCTTTTTGGCGGATGTCTTTATTCGTCGTGAAGACGAGATCTACTCTCAGAACCAAGCTGCACTAGGTGGATGGCGTGGGACGCGCCGATTCGTAGTCAGTCGCATTCAGCAAGAATCTGACAGCGTAGCCAGCTTTATTCTTGTCCCTGAGGATGGTGAAGCGGTGATGGACTATTTGCCGGGTCAGTATTTAGGGATTGAAGTAAAGCCTACGAACAGTGAATATCGTGAAATTCGCCAATACTCTTTATCTGCAGCGCCTAATGGGCACTCCTATCGTATTGCGGTGAAAAAGCTGAACGATGAGCATGGCGGCACGGTCTCACATTTTATGCATGACCATATCAAAGAAGGTTCTGTTGTGGATGTCTATGCGCCAGCTGGGGATTTTTACTATCTAGAACGTGATAAGCCCGTGGTGTGCGTCTCTGCAGGTGTTGGCGTGACGCCAATTCAAGCGATGGTGCAATCGCTAGCCAAAGCCGGTAAAGAGCAACTGACTTATCTATATGCTTGCCCGTCACCTAGCGATCATGTGTTTTGTGATGAGACAGCAGCACTTGTGCAAGAGCACGGATGGCATCAACAGGTGTGGTATGAAGAGGGGGCTACTGGGCAGTATTCTTCAGGGCGTATGAACCTAGCGGATGTCTCTTTGCCAACGGATGCCGACTTTTACTTGTGCGGCCCTTTGCCTTTTATGCAGCATATCGTTAAACAGCTTTTGAGTTTAGGCGTTGCCAGTGAGTCTATTCACTATGAAGTGTTTGGGCCTTTCTCATCGGCCAACGCCTGATATGGAGATTAATGCGCGTTCTGTGTTAGTGGTGGTAAAACCTCAGTAACACCTGAGCTAGCAAATGTCGACGTGACCACGCAGTTCTTACCTTGTGCTTTAGCGCGGTAGAGTGCGTGGTCTGCAACCCGCAAGGCATCGTCATAACTGGCATCATGATTGTGCACTAAGGCAATGCTGATGGAGACTGGCAAGCAGATCTTGAAGTTGGTTTCACTTACCTGCTTTCGTGCATGCTCTGCCAGCGTTTCACCACTTGGAATCATACCGTTGGGAATGACGACAATAAATTCTTCACCACCCCATCGACCGACCAAATTGGGCTGTGGAAAGACTTCGGTTAATACTCTGGCTATCTGCTTTAACACTTCATCACCGATTAAATGCCCATAGGTATCATTGAGTTGCTTAAAGTTATCAACATCGATAAGCGCTAGACAGTATCCTTTGGCTTGTTGGGCAATCAGTTTTTCAGTGTAGCGTCGGTTATACACTTGAGTTAACCCATCGACGGTGGCACAGATTTCCAAGGTTTTATTGAGTTGGTTTAACTCGCGATAAGCCTTTTCTCGGCTTCTTTCGAGATAGAAGATCAGTGTGCTGAGAATGAGCCACACCGCTACCAAGTTGGCGTAACTGGCGACGTCAAATGATGTTGGCTGCCAAGTATCCAAATGGCTGTATAACCAATAGTTGAAGAAAATAAATTGCCCAAAAATAAAAAATAGGCTGACGCGAAAAGGGAGTGTCACTATCGCTAATATGGGCGTGACCATAGCAAAGACCAATGCGTACTCTTGGTTACCAACGCACACTATATAGAAATGGGTCAGCGCCATTACAATCCCGTTGATCAGCAGTGACGAAAGTAATAAACGTTGATGGGAAAAGAGTAAATACTGAGAAAACACCGCCAGTAAAAGAGTCACTCCATTGGCTGCGACTAACGACACATTATGCTCTATTGTGAGGTTATAAATGATAAAAAATAGATTGGTGCAAGCCAAAAGTCCGGCACAAACGACGTTGAGAAAGGCTTTACGGTGTTCTTCACTGTTGTGAGTCCATCCAAGATGGTTCTCAAGTAAGGTCGTTATCATGTCTGATGCGCTAAAGTATTAATAATTAAGATTAATATTAACTTAAGGCAACGCAAAAGAGAATGCTACTAGTTGAACAAGATACCGTATGGCACACAGTATGCTTTAGGCGTGAGTCGCTGGAAGGTTGAGCTCTGTTGAAACAGTAATAGGATAAGATGAGGGAATTAGTTTATTAAAACAAACCGAGAAGATTGCAATTATTTTTTATTAAATAAAAAAATTTTTAATAATTAAAATTTATTTTCATTTGATATGCAGTTTGATTATATATTGAAATTAAAAGAATTAAGTTATTTAAAAAACAAATAAAAAAATAGCCAGCTTAAAGCTGGCTATTAGGAATTCTTTTAAGAATTAAAGTACTTTGATGCTTTCAGCTTGAGGGCCTTTTTGACCTTGAGTGATTACGAACTCAACTTTTTGGCCTTCAGCTAGAGTGCGGAAACCGTCACCAGTGATTGCACTGAAGTGTGCAAAAACGTCTGGACCGTTTTCTTGTTTGATGAAGCCAAAGCCTTTAGTTTCGTTGAACCATTTAACTGTACCAGTAACTGGAGTAGACATATGTATATCCTAATTTAACTATAAAATATTGGGCCGATTTCGGCGCTGATAGCGTGGAAAAGTAAATTGCTATTGCGTACGACACGACGGGGGAGTTACAAGTAATCCAACGAGGCAATGTGTATACAAAGAACTTCATTTCTAGCTAACGAGAAGTCTAGAGTAATCCATGTAGTTGTCAATCGAATATTTTGATTAATAGGGTAGGAATGCTTAATTTCCTGTAAATATTTGCTCTATCATTCGTTTCCATGTAATTAACCATTTTCTCATTTCCGAAAATAAGATCTTGCACTAAATTTTTGTTGACTTAATCAAAGGATTGAAGACAATCAGCGGCGAAGAAATCACCATTATTTGGAGTAAAAAATGGCACACAAAAACAAAGTACAAAAAGTCCCAACCACCGATTCCCCAGTGGACATCGAGTTTGGTCGTGGTCAGATCAAAGACAATGCATTGAAAGCGTTAGTGACTAGCCAAGTGTTTCACACTCGAGTAGTGAAAGCGAAAAAAGGCAAAGGCAGCTACAACCGTAAAGAAAAATTTAAGGGGCAAGAGTCCTATGCAAAAGCGGCCTAAGGGCTTTTTCGCATAGGGTTCTTTTCACAACCCGTCTATTAAACAAAAAGAGTCGCATCAAGCGACTCTTTTTGTATCTATATATGTCGATGTTTAAACGCTGTGGTTACCGTTCGATTTTCGGAGAATAGATCGAATACGCGGTCACTTGCCCTGCCACAATGGCTGAGAACATAAAGAGTGCCGACAGACCAATACTCGGAATAGGCAGAATCGATTGTTCGAACAGCGATTGACTCGCACTGATCAGCACGCGGCTACCTGGTACTAGGATAATGATGCCTTGCACAATATAGATAGAACCAGTGAGCTCCATCTTTTTCGCAATCCAAGTGCCGTATAACGTGATGAGCACTGTGGTTACCCAAGTACCAACAATCCAACCGGCATCAAAACCTAGATAGAAAGGACCCCACATACCAAGTACGGCAACGGGTGCGCCAAGCAAAATATCTTTGATCCGCGCGTTAAATAAAATCCCGATAGAGCCAGAGAGTAAGAACAGACCAAAGATATGCAGATAAATAGGAATCTCGTTATGGTAAGCCATCGCTGGCGCTTGGCCCCAAATCGATTCACCGATGTTGAGTCCCATAATGATGCCAACAAAGAGTTTGATCAGCACTAAACCACTTTGCCCGAGCAGACTCGTACCTGAGACCAAGTCATTAAAGGCCAGACACTCGAGCGAGTTTGCAATAGAGAGGCCGGGCACGAATAAGATAACGGCGGCGATACAGAGCGTCCACACCGGAATGTGTAATCCGGTATGAGCTAAGGCCGCAACCAAGATGCCGGAAAATAAGGCAGCCAAAAACTCGACAGCGATGGCGCGGCGGCCACTGCAAATCAGCTGAGAAATCCACACGATGAAACCTAAGATAATTGAAATCAGCGTGGCTTCTATAGTGCTGCCCACCAACATCAGATAGGCGGGTGGGATTCCCATATTGGCAATAGCAATCGCCCACCAAGGATAACCGACCGGTTCGGGAACAGGTTCGTTACTTGGCTGGTTAATGCGAATAATGGTATTCGCCAATAAACTGAGGTTAATCGACGCAGGTTTTAGGCGCTTCATTACCACGATATTGTTGTCGTCCGGAAACTGGTAGTTGATTTCGGTAGGCGTAGCCTGAACCATTACATCGACACCATGTTTACGAGCGTAATATTGGGTGTATTTTTCTACTTTATAGGGAGCACAGCCGCTGCGGTGCAGGGTGTCGCCAATTTCAACGATTTTATTAATTCGATATTGTGACGGCATAGTGAGCTTATGTTGTCAAAGGGACGGGGAAAAATTCGGCGTAAATTAGCAGAGCGCAACAGAATAATCGAGCTAATTTAATTACATTTTTACATTAGTTTAGCTAATTGTATAACGTATGCCATTCCTATGAGAAATAAGTCGCTATATTGAGCAGGTTTGGATTAAGAAACCAGCAGTGGCTCTGGGGCGTTATCGCGCAAAATAGCAGGCGATATGCCAATGCGAGGGGGCACAATTTGGCGACAGCAGCGTTTGAACAAGCTTTTGAGCTGCAGTAGTTGCCGTGATTGTGGTAAATCTCGACGTGTGACTAACACTAATTCGAAAGGCAGACGTTCCGCGATAGGCACAATATGGACATCTTTGGCATAACGCTGCGCGGTAAAGAGATCAACCACCCCGACGCCACCGCCGGAGACCACCATATCGGCGATCACCGAGTAGGTCTTAATATAAAGCGGATTTTTCGGTTTGACGCCTGCGTTGGCCATGGCGCGGTGCAAAATGCGCCCCAGCGGGTCATTTTCTTGCATCATTAGAAAATTATGCTGACTAAGCCAATCCAAACTCACACTGGCTGGTGGGGTCATCTCTTTGGGCAAAATCGCGACCATGTCGGCTTGAAAGAGCGGTTCGGCAAACAGCGATCTGGGTACATACTGACCAAACACCAAAGCGACATCCAGTTCGTTATTCAGAACCGCTTGTTGCAGCGCGGCGAAATGTTCCGTGACCAGATCAACATGAACATCCGGTTGTTGCTGACGATATTCAACCAGTGTCGGAGCCACTACCATGTGAGCGCACGCGTGGGCTGCACCAATTCGAATCGTTTGTTCCTTCTCTGTGCGCATCGATTCAGTTAAGGCGGTAATACTTTGTAGATGACGGGTGAGCTGTTCCACTTCTGGCAGCAGTTGTTGACCCTCTTTGGTCATCACCAGTCCTTTGCTGCTTCGGTCGAAAAGAGTGAAGCCTAACTGTTGCTCGGTATGATTTAAAACACGACTGACATTGGGTTGTGACACGTTTAATAAACGTGCTGCACCGCTAATGGTTCCCGCTTGGATAATGGCGTGAAATACTTCAATTTGTCTTAATCGCATTGCTGTTCCCTCGCAATTGGCTGACCCCAACTTAACGTATACACACTCCTTGTTATACGTCCCTCCCGCCTGTTTAGAATTGCCACTTTTTCAGTAAAGCTGCAACCCTTTTGATTAAACTATGTGTTTGATTTGAACAGAGGCTTACGCATAACGCAGCAAAAATTAAGCCAATACTCAATAAGCCAAACCTTGGGTCCATCGGCGTTAGGGAGCTCTCCAGTACCTTAGTTAGGGGTATAACCTAAGGTTATGGGGCTGCAACAAACAAGTATTCGTGGCAGCGGTTTTGTTCATGCCATAGTGAATTTCATCAACGAATGACAGTAGCAAGAGACATGGACATGCAAATACCTCAACCTTATCTTCTTTTCCTCGGTGACGTAACCGATCCCCTTTCTGCCAAAACAGCGCGCGGTATTCATGCTTGGCGCCCAGAGACCTGTGTTGGTCAAATGCATTTAGAAGGTTGCCAAGTTTCTCTTGGGTTACCAGAACTCACACCTGCCCAAGCCAAAGACCAAGGCGCTAAAACGTTTGTACTTGGCACGGCCAACGCAGGTGGTTATATCCCAGAGCATTGGATGACGGTGATTAAGGATGCGATTGAAGCTGGTCTCAATATCGCCAGTGGTTTACACCAAAAATTGGTCGATGTACCTGAGCTCGTTGCTTTAGCCAAACAACATGATGTTGCGCTGTTTGACGTGCGCCATCATCAACCTGCATTAAAAGTGGGCTCTGGTTTACCTCGCAGTGGTAAACGTGTGCTGACCGTCGGGACCGATTGTGCTGTGGGCAAAATGTACACCTCATTAGCACTTGAAGCGGCGATGCAAAAACTGGGTATGAAAGCGGAATTTCGCGCGACAGGTCAAACCGGTATTTTGGTCGCGGGGGCAGGCATTCCGATTGACGCCGTTGTGTCTGACTTTATCTCTGGTGCGGCTGAGTGGATTTCTCCGGCCAACGATGCGGATCACTGGGATGTGATAGAAGGTCAAGGCTCACTATTCCACCCATCTTATGCGGGCGTGAGTTTAGGCCTACTGCACGGTTCTCAACCCGATTATTTAGTGATGTGTCATGAAATGGGCCGTCCACATACACGTCATTTACCGCACCATCCGTTGGTTGAAATGGAAGATTGTGTCTATCTCAACTTGTACAACGCTCGTCTGACAAATCCGAATGTACAGCTGGCGGGTATTTCAGTGAACACGTCTAATTACCCTGAAGAAGAAGCGAAAGCTTATTTGGCTGAACTCACTGAAAAGTTCCAAGTACCAGCCACCGATTCAGTGCGCTTTGGCATCGACGCGATCGCCGAGTTTCTTCTTCATCAAGTGAACTAAGAAGAGCGAATTATGCGTACTGTGGATATTGATGTGGTGGAATTGCCACTTTCAAGACCGTTTACCATTTCGCGCGGCACACGTACGGCGGTCACCGTCGTTCGTGTGAGTTTAGAGCAAGAGGGATTCGTTGGTTTAGGCGAATGCACTCCAACTCCGCGCTACAACGAAACGCCAGAAAGCGTTGTGGCACAAATCCAATCGGTCGTGCCGCAATTGCAAGAAGGGATTTCCCGTGAGGCGTTGCAAAACCTGTTACCCGCAGGCTCGGCTCGTAACGCGTTGGATTGTGCTCTTTGGCGCCTAGAGGCACTCAAAAAGCAGAGTACCTTATGGCGCTTGACCCATATTGCTCAGCCTGAAGCGATCATCACCGCGGAAACCATCAGTTTAGATACGGTTGAAGCAATGACCGCAGCAGCGAAATCGGCTGCAGAGCGCGATGGCATTCTGCTTAAGATAAAGCTGAATAGTGAACAGATCGTCGAAAAAGTCGCCGCCATTCGTTCGGTAGCACCGAAAGCAACGTTAATCATTGATGCGAATGAAGCGTGGACCGATTGCAATTTACCGGAACTGTTTGACGCGTTACTGCCATTTGATATCACCATGATTGAGCAGCCGTTACCTGCTGGCAACGATGACGCTTTAGCTGATTTCGCCCATGTGATTCCCGTATGCGCCGATGAAAGCTGCCATACCGCGACCGACATTGCCGCGCTGAAAAATCGCTATGAGTTCATCAATATCAAACTCGATAAGTGTGGCGGCTTAACTCAAGCCCTTGCCATGGTGGAAACGGCTAACGCATTGAATATGCGCTTGATGGTCGGCTGTATGCTTGGCTCGTCGTTAGCGATGGATGCTGCCTTACCGATAGCCGCTCAGTGTGAGCTGGTGGATTTAGATGGTCCGATTTGGCTTGCGATGGACAGTGCGCCTTATCTGGAGTATCGCCAAGGCAAAATTTGGATTTAATCAGGAGCGGATCAGGGATGACTTTTCAAGCAAGTAAACCACTGCTCGCGGTGGAAAACCTCAGTGTTGGTTTTCGTAGCCACGAAGGAATGAACTCGGCGCTGCGTAACGTGTCGTTTAGCGTCGAACGAGGAGAGATAGTGGCGGTCGTGGGGGAAAGCGGCTCTGGCAAGTCAGTCACATCGCTGACCATTATGGGGTTGTTGAGCGATAACGCGGTGATTGAGCAGGGAGAAATCCATTTTCAACCGGCGCAATATCGCCAAGATTTATTGCAATTGACCCCAAGTGAGCAGCGCCAAATTCGTGGCAAAGAGATTGCCATGATTTTCCAAGAGCCGATGACCTCGCTCAATCCCGTATTGCGCATTGGTGACCAGCTAACGGAAGCCTTGCTCGATCACCAAATTTGCAGTAAAGCCGAAGCGTACAGCAAAGCTTGTGATTTACTTAAACAGGTTCATATCGCTGATGTGGATCGGGTGATGAAAAGCTATCCCGATGCGCTATCGGGTGGGATGCGCCAACGTGTGATGATCGCTTTGGCACTCACTTGCGACCCTCAAATGCTGATCGCCGACGAACCAACCACGGCACTGGATGTGACTATCCAGTCACGCATTTTGAAAATTTTGAAAGACTTACAAGCGAAGCGCGATATGTCGGTGATGTTTATTACTCATGACATGGGCGTCGTTGCTGAAGTGGCTGACAAAGTGGTGGTGATGTTTCGTGGTGAAGTGGTGGAAACGGGCAGTGTGGAAGAGATCTTCCATCGGCCGCAACACTCTTACACCAAAGCGCTACTCGCTGCCGTTCCTAAACTGGGCGATATGACCGATAGCTACTGGCCAAAGCCGTTTGAATTGGTTGGACAGCCGACACTGGTTGGAGACCAAGAACATCGCACTGCAAACTACGATGGCAAACCGCTACTTGATGTACGCGGTCTAAAAGTCTATTACCCCGTTCGCAGTGGCGTGCTATCTCGAGTGCGTCATGAAGTGCATGCGGTGGAACAGATTGATTTTAGTTTGTGGCAGGGAGAAACCTTAGCCATCGTTGGAGAAAGTGGCTGCGGAAAATCGACTACTGGGCGCTCGCTGTTGCGTCTGATTGAAAGCCAATCAGAGAGCATTCATTTTCAAGGCAAAGAGATCTCTTTGTACAACGAAGCCAAATTCAAACCGATTCGCCGCGAAATGCAGATGGTGTTTCAAGACCCTTATGCCTCGCTCAATCCTAGGTTGACGGTGGGTTTTTCGATTGCCGAACCTTTGCTTATTCACGGCTTAGCCAAAAACTTGGCAGAGGCGACCCCAGAGGTAGAAAAGCTACTGGTGAGTGTCGGCCTTAAACCAGAACATGCGCAGCGTTATCCCCATGAATTTTCTGGCGGTCAGCGTCAACGTATTGCGATTGCCCGCGCGATGGCGCTCAAACCGAAAGTGATCATTGCTGATGAAGCGGTGTCCGCGCTTGATGTGTCGATTCAAGCGCAAGTGATCAACTTAATGATGGATTTGCAAAAGCAAACTGGCGTGGCGTGGATTTTCATCTCCCATGACATGGCGGTTGTGGAACGCATCGCCAACCGAGTCGCGGTGATGTATCTCGGCAACATTGTTGAATTTGGCAGTCGTCAGGCGGTTTTTAACCATCCACAACACCCATATACGCGCCGTTTGCTTGATTCGGTGCCGATTGCTGATCCGAACTTACGTAAAGAGCGTCAATTTGATGATAGCGAATTGCCACCATCACCTATGCGCCCTGTCGGGGTGGAAGGAACCAAATTGAATTACCGTAAAATCGCCCCAGAGCATTGGGTGGCACAATCGGTCGATGAATCACTCGTAGTTTAGCTAAACCCCATTCCCTAAAAGAGGCTTTGAGCTGTTTCTCTTTCTCTGGGACTGACATTTTGATTATGGATAATCAGGAGAAACCCATGAAATCATTATTTACCCGTTCAACGGTGGCCCTTGCGCTCGCCCTTAGCTTTTCCGGTGGCGTGCTCGCCGAAGATCTGAAAATCTCGATGTATGCGGATATTACCGGTCTTGATCCACACGATACCTCTGACAACGTGAGTTACTCAGTGCAAAGCGGCATCTTTGAGCGTCTGTTCCAGTTTGATAATCAGATGAAACTGATTCCTCAATTGGCGACCCAATACACCAGCAATGCCGATGCTACCCAATTTACCATCACCTTGCGCGATGGTGTGACCTTCCAAGATGGCACGCCATTCAATGCGGCGGCGGTGAAAGCGAACCTTGATCGTCTGTCAGATCAAACCAAAGGTTTGAAACGTAATAGCTTGTACAAGATGATCGAGAAAGTCACCGCAGTTGATGATCACACCGTTAAAATCGATTTAAACCAGTCGTTTGGTGCTTTTATTAACACCTTGGCTCACCCATCCGCGGTCATGTGGAGTCCTGCCGTATTGGCCAAATACACCAGTGAAGCAGAACTGCGCATGCATCCAACCGGTACTGGACCATTTAAGTTTGTGGAGTGGAAACCAGGCAAAGATGTCAAGTTGACGAAGTTTGACCACTACTGGAAACAAGGCTGGCCAAAAGTCGATAGCGTGACCTTCTATCCAGCGCCAGAAGATTCCACTCGCGTAGCGTCATTGATTGCAGGGCAAGTTAACGCTATCTATCCTTTGCCTGCCGATATCATCAACTCTGTTACCAAAGACAGCAAACTGGCGGTACAACGCGACCCTAGTATTTACATGATGTACATGGCGATCAACACCCAACATAAAGCGTTGGCAGATGTGCGTGTGCGCCAAGCGATTAACTACGCATTGAACCGCGATGTATGGTTGAAAATCAGTGCCGCTGGCATGGGCGTTCCTGCGCACTCAGCTATTGCTCCGAATGTGCAGTTCTACTCTCAGCAAACTTCTCCTGATTACAGCTACAACCCTGACATGGCGAAAAAACTGCTGAAAGAAGCGGGTTATGACAAAGGTCTATCGCTCAAGCTTTGGACTTCCAATGCGACCACAAGTGTGCGCTCAGCGCAGTTTGTGAAACAGCAGTTAGGCCAAGTAGGGATTAACGTCACCGTGGTGCCGATGGATTCTGGTACACGTAACTCCAAGTTGTGGAGTGTTAAAGATCCTAGCAAAGCTGAGTTCGACCTCTACTACGGTGGCTGGTCTCCATCTACTGGTGATGCCGACTGGGCTCTTCGTCCTTTGTTTGCTACCGAATCATGGACGCCAACCGCGTATAACGTCTCTTACTACAGCAACAAGGCCGTCGACAATGCCATCATGGATGGTTTGAAAACCGCTGATCCTGCTGCACGTGCGAAAGCTTACGCCAGCGCTCAATCGCTTATTTGGAAAGATGCGCCAATCGCGTTCTTAGGTACGCCAGATAACTTGGTAGGTAAACAGAAAAACCTCACTGGCGTTTCGATGCTAGCCGACGGTTCACTGCTGTTTAACCAAGCGCAATTTAACTAAGCGGTAGAGGAGAGCACCTTGTTATCGTATGTTGTTCGTCGATTATTAGAAATGATCCCGGTACTACTGGTGGTCTCCTTATTGGTGTTTGGTTTTATCAAACTGTTACCGGGAGATCCAGCGCGCGTCTATGCCGGGGAAGATGCCACATTGGAAGCGGTGGAGGCGGCGCGGATCCATTTAGGTTTAGATAAGCCATTACCACAGCAATATTTTCATTGGCTCAATGGGTTAGCTCATGGCGACTTAGGTGTGACCTACCGAACTCGTCAGCCAGTAAAAGAAGTGATTGCTGAAAGCTTTATGCCAACCTTCTGGTTGGCATTAGCGGGATTCGTTTGGTCGGTGATTCTGGGTTTAGTGGTGGGCGTATTTTCTGCCTTAAAGCGCGGGAAATGGCAAGATTGGACCTTAATGAGTGCCGCGATTGGCGGCATCTCAGTCCCACCATTTTGGCTGGGCTTACTGCTCATTCAATTTGTCGCGATGCCATTTGGGATTTTCTCGGTCAGTGGATTTAATCAACCCAGCGACATTATCTTGCCTGCATTAACGCTCGGCGCTTCGGTAGCGGCAGTGATGGCGCGATTTACTCGCTCAGCCTTTTTGGAAGTGGCACAAGAAGATTATGTGCGCACCGCGAAGGCCAAAGGGTTACGTGCTCGATTAGTTACATGGAAACACGTGATGCGAAATGCGTTAATTCCTGTGATCACCATGCTCGGTCTGCAATTTGGCTTCTTGCTGGGGGGCTCAATTGTTGTTGAGCGAGTATTTAGCTGGCCGGGACTCGGATGGCTTTTGATTGAATCGATTCAAACCCAAGACCAGCCCGTGATTCAAGCGTTAGTCATGCTGTTTGTTCTTGAATTTATAGTGATTAATTTATTGGTGGATCTGCTTTATGCCGTAGTGAACCCAGCGATTCGTCTGCGTTAGGGAGAAGCGTAATGGAAAACACTTTATCTATCAGTACTCAAGGGCCGATTCGCTCTCCTTGGCGTGATTTCTGGCAACGTTTCTTGCGTAACCCAATGGCACTGGCTTCTGGCGGATTTGTGCTGCTACTGGTGTTGGTTGCGCTATTAGCACCATGGCTTGCCCCCTATGACCCGATGATTTCTGATTGGATGGCGATCTCCTCGCCACCTAGTTGGGCACACTGGATGGGCACAGATGATTTAGGTCGTGATGTGATGAGCCGGATCATTTATGGCGCGCGAATCTCGATGTATGTCGGAACGTTTTCGGTCACTCTTGGTATGGTTGTTGGTATTGTTTTAGGGCTTGTTGCTGGCTATTACGGTGGCAAAGTTGACATGTTGATTATGCGTGGCGCGGATGTGCTGTTTGCTTTTCCCGGTATGCTGTTGGCGATTGCCGTCGTAGCGATTTTAGGTCCAGGCCTAAATAACGTGATCGTTGCTGTGGCAGTGTTTAGTGTGCCGGTATTTGCGAGGATCGTGCGAGCGTCGACATTATCTTTGAAACAATCGCCTTATGTGGACGCCGTGAAATGTGTCGGTGCATCCGACAAATTGATTCTGTTTCGTCATATCTTGCCAGGCACTTTATCGAGTGTGATTGTTTATTTCACCATGCGTATTGGTTCGAGTATCTTAACGGCGGCAAGCTTGAGCTTTATTGGCTTAGGGCCAGAGCCTGATGTACCTGAGTGGGGTAACATTTTGGCGATGGGACGCAATATGATGATGGCAGGTATTTGGCATGTCAGTGTGTTCCCCGGTCTCGCGATTTTTCTCACGGTACTGGCGTTTAATTTGCTTGGCGATGCACTGCGCGATACCTTAGACCCGAAATTGAAATGATCCCCCAATAGTGGTCAACCTAAATAGCTATTAACCTGTGCCTTAGGCACAATGAGTACACATGGACAGTTTACAAGCACGTATCTCCTTACTTTTAGACCGTTGGCGCTCTGAGCGCCAACTGGGCTTTCGCCATTTTGCCAGTGGTAAACATGACCGCATCACTGATGTTGCAGGAGTGACCGTCGGTCACCACACCTTAAATGATGGTGAATGCCAAACGGGCGTCACTGCGATTTCACCCAAAGCGGTGGGTATTTATGCTGAGCCTTTACCGTGCGGTGTGGCGGTATTAAACGGGTTTGCCAAACCCATCGGGCTAGTTCAAATCGAAGAACTTGGCCGCTTAGAAACCCCGATAGTGTTAACCAATACCCTCTGTGTTGGCCGAGCGTTTAGTGGCACAGTTCGCTATATGATTGAGCAAAATCCGCAAATTGGACGCACCTTGCCCACGGTCAATCCTCTGGTGTTGGAGTGTAATGACGGTTACCTCAACGACATTCAAGCGCTGGCGATCACCGAAGAAATGGTGATGGAAACGCTAAGTCACACAGAGACAGAATTTGCTCGCGGCAGTGTTGGTGCAGGGCGCGGCATGAGCTGCTTTGCCTTAAAAGGTGGTATTGGCACCAGCTCTTGTGTGGTTCCTAGTCTTAATGCCACTCTGGGTGTGTTGGTGCTTGCTAACTTTGGCGCTCTTAGTGCACTTCAGTTAGAAGGTATTCCGATGGGTGAAACGCTGCAAGCGCTGCTCAACACCCATAGCGAGCAGCAGGATAAAGGCTCAATCATTATTGTTATGGCAACCGATGCGCCCCTCGATGCGCGCCAATTGAAACGCGTGGCAAAACGTGCCGGGGCAGGGCTTGGTCGTTTAGGCAGTTATTGGGGACATGGCTCTGGCGACATTGCGGTCGCTTTTTCTACCCAGTCACAAAGTCAGAATATCTCTGATAGTGAGCTGGACCCAATGCTGCGAGCCGCAGCCGAAGCGACCGAGCGTGCAGTTTTGGATGCGTTAATGCAAGCGACGCAAGTAACCGGATTTGCTGGACATCAACGTCCAGCGTTAAGTGATCTGTTGGATCAGTTAGTGACTCAACAACATTAATGGCGCAACAGAATTTGATGGTTGAGCTCATATTCGCCACGGCTAACCGGTGGGCATATTGAGTCAGCTGTTGATCTAACGATTAAGTGAAGGATGCATAATGAGAATTTTTATTTCGGCTGATATTGAAGGCATAGCTGGCGTCGTAGCTTCGCAGCAGTGTCGTGCTGGCAATGGTGAGTACGAACTTGCCCG
The DNA here is from genome assembly GCF_024347055.1 of Vibrio porteresiae DSM 19223. Taxonomy (NCBI): domain Bacteria; kingdom Pseudomonadati; phylum Pseudomonadota; class Gammaproteobacteria; order Vibrionales; family Vibrionaceae; genus Vibrio; species Vibrio porteresiae. Next base: position 1,664,124 of record NZ_AP024896.1, on the reverse strand, counting down.
TGCTTTGATGGAACAAGAAGTGAATGCAGCGATTGCTGGTGCGTTCGATGCAGGTGCCACACAGGTGGTGGTGGCAGACAGTCACGGTCCGATGACCAACTTACGTGCGGATTACCTTGATCCTCGAGCGGAGCTGGTCTCCAGTAAACCTCGTCCATTTTCTATGGTCGAAGGGATTGACCATCAACCTTTTGATGGTCTGTTCTTGATTGGTTATCACAGCGCGGCGGGTGAAAAGGGCGTATTAGCCCATACCATCAACGGCGCCGCGTTCTATCGTGTGTGTGTTAATGGTCTGCCAATGGCAGAAGCCGATCTCTACACCTCATCAGCCCTAGAGCACGGCGCTCCTTTGCTGTTGGTATCGGGGGATGATCAGTTGCAAGGCTGGATTGCAAAACGCTATCCCGGTGTGAGCTATGCTTGTGTTAAACGCGCTATTTCCACCACTGCGGCTCAATCGCTCAGCCCTAAAGATGCACAAGAAAAAATTCGCGCAGCGGCGTTTAATGCCGTCATCAACCGCACTAAAACCGAGCAACGCTTATTAACTCCCCCTTATGTACTGGAACTGAGTGCCACTAAACCAGTAATGGCTGACCTGTTTGCTTTGATTCCTGGCGTGGAGCAATTGGATGCACGCACGGTCACTTATACGGCCAATGATATGAAAACGCTGATCAGTTTATTGTGTGCATTTTCCTATCTAGGTACGACGCAAAGTTAAGTAGAAACGGCACAAAATGAAAGTGTGAGTGCATATGCAAATTGGTGCAATTTAACCTCATTTTGCACAAATGTAACAGCCAAGCCGTAAAAAGTTAAATTGTAAATAATCTGTTAAATTTGCTTTGTGCGGCTTAATTAATAACGAATTTGCTAAGAGGAAGAATAGGTTGCCTACCCCTTTTGTGTAATACGGTGTTAACCTGTTGTTATTTTGAGCGGTTTTGTAAAAATTTGTCACAATTCCCTCTCTGCCAATGATTGAAAATAGTTTTTTACGGGCGACAATACCCGTGTCTTTGGCATGGATAGCGAGAGTCACTGTACTGGTTCGAGCTATTTTTGAGGTTGGCAGACTATGAAAATTTTATTGATCTTGATGACATCAGTGTCGGCGGGCGTCGCGTCAGGGGATCATTTCCACTCCTTCCTTCTGGGTTTAGGTATTGCGACCTTAGCGGTGGGTTGTTGCCACTGGTTTGCGTTTCGCAGCAGTAAATTCCCAGAATTAGCCCTTTTTTTGCTTATTTGTGGGCTGCTTGCGAAAGTCACCATCACTGTGATTGGGGTTATGTGGGGGATCTCTAGAGATCTGATCACTTCTCCATTGGTGTTTGCGTTGTCCTATTTGTTCTTCTCAGTAGTGGCAACCTATGTATGGTTCCGTTATCAAGAGTACTTGTTAGCGGTTAAGCAAAAGGTGCGGAAAAGGCTGGCATAACCACCATCACCATTTGCCCTAGATTGAAAAAAATGAACAGTTAAAAAATGGCTCCGTTTTCACGGGGCCATTTTTGTTTTCGCCATTACATTTTTGCGTTGGCCACAAAAGAGGTGAACCTAAGACAGCCAAACCGTTAGGATTGGCGATAAGTTAGTGTTTCACCTTAAATTGCTGATCGAGCCAATTAAACGCGGCTTCTTGCATATCCTGCGTAAAAATATGCGATTTTTCAGGCCAAACTTTGGTGACCAATTTATCGTCTGCGTTATTGGCTTGCCAAATGCTGTGCAATTTACCAAAGGCTTCTTTGACCGCAGTGACAGGAAAGAGCGGATCTTGACCACCGGCATAAACCAACATAGGTTTAGGCGCTGCCAAACCTGCGACATCAGGATAATCAAGATAACGGGCAATATAAGGGTGCAGCATGGTAAAAGAGGACTGACCTTTCAACTGGTTATTGCCCGGAACCATCAAACCTTGCATGGTTCCCATCCAACAATCAACAACGCTGGCTTTAATGTCGGGAGAAAGCGCTGCAACTTGCCACGAACGAAATGCCCCCATAGAGAAACCGACCGAAGCGACCCGTTGTTTGTCGACCTTAGGTAAGCTTGCAAGGTATTTTGCAGCGCGCAGGTCATCAAGAGCAATAATGCCAGCAAATGAACTGCCGAGGTTAAACAGGTTAGAGGCTAACGCTTGTTGTGAGTCGGTTTTAAACCCTGAGACAGAGCGGTCGCCCCAACCAAGCGCATCAATCGACAGCACCACGTAACCTCGTTTGGCTAACTCATCTCCCGGGAAACGATCGGTGAAGTATTTGTGCGCCCACTGTTTGGATGACGCTAAGCGTGCATCGTCGTTCCATGTTTCAACAAACTTCTCTTTACCTATGTCAAAGCGTGCGCCGTGGTCGTGTAAAAAGAGCGCAGCAGGGAAGGGACCTTTGCCTTTTGGCGTTAGCAGCAACGCCATGACGCGGCTCTCATCACTGATGTTAAACACCACCTTTTGTGCGATGTAGCTGCCACGGTCAATCTGATCAATCACCACCGAATTGAATGGCGTGTTGTCGGAGTAAGGCAGAATCAGTTCCTGCGCTTTTGCTAACGCCTTTTTGTGCCATGCTACCGGGTCCATGCCGTCATGCCAAGCCAGAGCAAACGGCATGCGGTGATCTTTTAGCTTTTGATAAAAAGTAGGAAAGCTGCGATCCGGTGAGTCAATTTCTTGGTGGACATAATCTTTACCCGTTGCGCCTTGTGAGGCCGCGTTGGAACTGGGGCTAAGCAGGCAGAACGCACTGCTAAGAAGTACACAGAGGAGTTTCTTCATCTCGTGATCCTTGTTATTGAGATTAAATAGGGTAGAAACGCTTTATCTTATTATTTGAAACGATGTTTTAATTTACATTTTGATGGGCAGTGCGTGCGTTAAAAGGATCACAATTGTTTATTTTTTCTACGCTTAGATAGGTAACTTACGACTTTAGTGCTAACGACAGTAGCAGGTTCTAAACCTATTCTTATCAGGAAGACACGGGAATTTGGGTGGGGTGTTCTTTGTCTCAGTGGGATTTGAGATGCAACACACACGGATGAAAGGATTGGATTATGGCGCTCACGATATTTTGGTTAGAAAAAGGCATTCTGCTGTTGGGTATTCTATGTTTAATGACGGGCATCCTGCAGTACGGTCGCCGCAGTCACGACTGGAAAGGCGTCATCACCATGTTTTATAAACGGGTGCCGCTTTCAGTGACGGAATTTAAATGGTATCGAAGTGGCATTGCTTTTGTGTTAGTTGCGGTGGTGTTGAAGGTGTTGCTGTTCACCCTATGGCCTCATCAAGTGGTCTAACAAGTGACTGATTTATAAAATATTACATCTTATCGCCTGCCGCTTGGAACGATTTAGGTATACAATTTATTAACTTATCAGAATATAAAAAAGGGTGGTGGCATGTCGTTCCCCGTACTTATCTGTGATGACTCTGCGTTGGTTCGTAAGCAGATGGCGCGTTCTTTGCCTGCGTCATTAAATGCAGATATCAGTTTTGCTGTACATGGTTTAGATGCTTTAGCTCAGCTTGAAAAAACAGAATTCAAGTTGATGTTTCTTGATCTCACCATGCCTGAACTGGACGGTTATGGCACGCTAGAAGAGATGCAAAAACGCGGTATGGCCACTCCCGTCGTAGTGGTCTCTGGCGACATCCAACCCAAAGCGAAAGAGCGTGTGTTAGGACTAGGCGCAAAAGCCTTTATCCAAAAGCCGCTTGATAAAGCCACCCTAAACTTAGTGCTCAAAGAGATTGTTGAACCACCTGCTCAACCTAAGTTAGTCACGCCGATCTCCATTGATTTACCCGTACTTAAACGGCGCGATATTTATATGGAAGTGGCTAACGTCTCGATTGGTCGAGCCGCTGATGCGCTGGCGCGTCACTTCGATGTGTTTGTGCATTTACCCTTACCAAACGTCAATATTTTTGAAGTCAGTGAGCTACACATGGCGCTTCGCGATATTGCTGATAACGACCAAGTTTCTGGTGTGTGTCAGGGTTTCAGCGGAGAAGGAATTGCCGGTGAGGCGTTAGTTTTGCTTAGTGATTCGAGCGTCTCTGATCTCAAAAAACTGATGAAAGTCCCAGCGGATAGTGAAGAATTAGAAGAGCTTGAACTGTTGATGGATGTTTCCAATATTTTGGTGGGATCGTTCTTAAATGGTTTGGGTCAGCAAGCAGAAGTGCGTTTTTTCCAAAGCTCACCAGTGCTGCTTGGACAACACATTTCTATTGAGTCTGTGATTCGTAATACGGCGGGCTCTTTCCACAAAACGATGACATTTGAAGTGAGTTACACCATCGAAGGCACGTCGATTCGTTGTGATTTGTTGTTTATGTTTGTTGATGAGTCACTGCCATTACTCGACAGCAAACTCTCCTATTTGATGGAGGATTTCTAATGCTTGCACTGCCTGCCGAATTTGAACAGTTCCACTGGATGGTCGACATGGTGCAAAACGTCGACATGGGGCTAATCGTTTTGGATCGTGAATACAAGATTCAGGTATGGAACGGTTTTATGACCCATCACAGCGGTAAACAAGCCCACGATGTGATAGGCAAACCCCTGTTTGAGATTTTTCCAGAAATTCCGCACGAATGGTTTAAGTTAAAAACCAAACCCGTATATGACTTGGGGTGTCGCAGCTTCATTACATGGCAGCAGAGACCGTTTTTGTTTAAATGCCGTAACGTACGTCCAGTGACTCAACAAGCGGAATTTATGTATCAGAACATTACGCTCAATCCGATGCGTACGCCCACAGGGGTGGTCAGTTCGATGTTCTTATCGATTCAAGATGCGACTGCAGAAGCGCTTGCATCACTTCAAGCTCGAGAAAATGATAGATAAGCCAAGGAATCCCTTGGCTTTTTTTGTACACTAGAGTCATGATTTTTCGACAATAGGGTAAAGCATATGCCACTGCCAAATTCGTTCTACACTGCGCAACAAGTCAAACAAGGTGAAGTCCAAGCTGCCAAAGCGAAGGGCCTTGAGATGTTCAGTTTAATGGAAAGAGCGGGGCAAGCGGTCTTTACCATTGCACTGGCTCAGTATCCTTCTGCTCATCACTGGTTAGTGTGCTGCGGTGGCGGCAACAATGGCGGCGACGGTTATATCGCGGCTTGTCTGGCTAAATCAATGGGACATCAAGTTACGGTTTGGCAAATTGGTGATCCTGAAAAACTCACAGGTGATGCCCTAACGGCTTACTATCATTGGTTGGATCATGGTGGTGATGTTTATCCTGTGGATGATCGCATTCCTCGCGATGTGGATCTGATTTTGGACGGCCTTTTAGGCACAGGTTTAAACGGACCAGTGCGCGAGCCTGTCAGTGATGTGATCGACACCATTAATCAAAGCGGTAAGCCGGTTATCGCCATCGATATCCCTTCGGGTTTGAGCGCTGATACGGGTGCAGTGCTGGGTAAATCTGTGCGAGCTCAGCACACCATCAGTTTTATTGGACTCAAACAAGGCTTAGTGACGGGCGAAGCTCGCAATTACGTTGGTAAGCTTCACTTTGCGGGGTTGGGCGTATCGGAAAGCTTTGATGAGCAGAATATTCCCACGGTAAAAGCGATTGATACGCGCCTGATGAAGCTCTGTTTGCCTCGTCGTGCGGCAAGCTCTCACAAAGGGAAACACGGTAAAGCGGTGTTGATTGGTGGCCATGCAGGCATGGGCGGCGCCATGATTCTCTCTGCTCAAGCATGCAGCCGTGTGGGATGTGGTTTAACCGCAGCGCTCGTTCATCCAGAAAACACTACCGCGATGTTAATGGCAGCGCCAGAAGTGATGTGTGCCGGTTGGACTGAAGAGCGCTTAGCTCAGCGTTTAGAGTGGTGTGATGTGATTGGCCTTGGCCCAGGTTTGGGGCGTGATGACCAAAGTCAGTACCTTTTCGATGCGGTAAGAGCCAGTCAAAAACCCAAAGTGGTCGATGCTGATGCGCTTTGCCTGTTGGCTCAAACGCCTAATTATGATGATCGCCGTATTTTGACTCCTCACTCGGCAGAAGCGGCACGACTACTGGGTGCCAGTGTTGAACTGATCGAAGCGGATCGCTATAAAGCCATTACGGCGCTGCAACAAAAATACGGTGGTGTCATCGTGCTAAAAGGGGCCGGCACTCTGGTGTGCGATGGACATGAAACGTTTGTTTGTCTAGCGGGGAATCCGGGGATGGCAACTGGCGGCATGGGCGATGTCCTCACTGGGGTGATCACCTCTCTGCTTGCGCAAGGTTTATCACTCTTTAACGCAGCAAAAGCAGGGGTATTGATCCACAGCCAAGCAGCTGACAAAGATGCAGAGCTCAAAGGTGAACGTGGATTATTAGCTAGCGACCTTCTGCCACATCTGAGAATGTTAGTAAATTAGTTGCTTATTCTGAGCCAGTGAAATGGCTAAGTGGCGAATAAATCACCTTTTTATGCGAAAAATCCAAGCTGCACAAAAGGTGATTTATGTCACGCTTTTTGCTTTATCTGAGAGTATGCTTAGAGAGTTGTGCGTAGTGCGGGAAATGTTGCGAACCAGTTATCTAGTTTAATCTACTGATTTATATAGGTTAATTCTAGTGTGCGGAAAGTTATCAGCGCGAGGGTATGGAATCTTCGTGATGGTATCACAAAAAAAATGCAAATATCAGACTTGCCGGAAAAAAAACGCAGCCTATAATGCTGAAAACCGGAGCGTCTGCCAACGCTCCGGTTTTTTTGTGTCCGAAATGTTCTGATGTCTGCCAACATTGGAACTACGCACCACGCGAGACACAACAGTGAATCAGACTAGGAAAAGCATAATGCGTATCGAACAAGAACTTAAGTTAGGTTTTAAAGATGTATTGTTTCGCCCGAAACGTTCTACACTCAAAAGCCGTTCTCAAGTAAATTTAACCCGCGAGTTTACATTCAAGCACAGCGGTCGTCAATGGTCAGGTGTACCTATTATTGCAGCTAATATGGATTCAGTCGGAAGTTTTGCGATGGCTGAAGCATTAGCTAAGCATGATGTGATGACGGCAATTCACAAACACTACACTGTTGAACAGTGGGCGGAGTTTGTGAACGGGGCTAGCCAAAACACCTTAAACAAGGTGATGGTCTCGACTGGTACTTCAGAAGCCGACTTCGTTAAGACACAACAAGTGCTAGCGTTAAGCGAAGAACTGATCTTTATCTGTATCGATATTGCCAACGGTTACTCCGAGCATTTGGTGGAATACGTAGAGAAAGTGCGTGCGGCATTCCCAGATAAAATCATCTCTGCCGGTAACGTTGTAACTGGCGATATGGTGGAAGAGCTTATCCTTGCTGGCGCAGATATCGTAAAAGTGGGTATTGGCCCTGGTTCTGTGTGTACCACTCGCGTAAAAACAGGCGTAGGTTACCCGCAGCTATCAGCCATTATCGAATGTGCTGATGCCGCACACGGCCTTGGTGGCCGTATCATCGGTGATGGCGGCTGTACTTGCCCTGGCGACGTATCTAAAGCGTTTGGTGGCGGTGCCGATTTCGTGATGCTCGGCGGTATGTTAGCAGCCCACGAAGAGTCAGGTGGCGAACTCATTGAACAAGATGGTTCTGTCTTCATGAAGTTCTACGGCATGTCTTCACAAAGCGCGATGGACAAGCACTCCGGCGGCGTTGCCAATTACCGCGCAGCTGAAGGAAAAACTGTACTATTGCCATACAAAGGCCCAGTAGAACACTCCATCCAAGACATCCTTGGCGGCGTACGCTCAACCTGCACCTACGTAGGCGCAGCGCAGCTTAAAGAGCTAACTAAGCGCACCACTTTTATCCGCGTACAAGAGCAAGAAAACAACGTGTACGGGAAAGAGTAACACTGCAATACTTCGGAAAAATCGAACTTTAAAAAGCCGCTGAAAAGCGGCTTTTTTATGCCCAAAATTGGGAAATGGCGACAAAGTGGCGACAACTTTGAAAAATGAAGCTTAATTTAGTGGCTACTATCAAGTAGACATTAATGGTCAAAGCAAGAGAACATCATAGGCAAAAAGGTCATTGAAGCGATGGGGAACATTGAACTGCTGGCAGTGGATACCTCGAACTTGGCAGTTTAGGCAATATGCAGTTGGCGACCGCTGGGGAATTGGTGGAAGTGATCGGCAAGCTAAGAAACATCGTCGTAGCTCAATAGGATAAATTAAAGGTCATGGGAAACAAATGGACCACCATTGAGAAAGACTGGGAAGCGAGTGCCAAGAACATTCGATTTTAGGCAGGTCTTATCGCACTGAACCAAGGTAAAGGGGGTGTTCAAGGGGACTGTATTTGTGCTTTTACGGGCAAACGCCATTCTGATTTATCCGCAACCGTAACGGCAGGGAAGTAATGGCATTAAGTCAATCATCGTTAAAAAGTAAGATTGTCTCTGAGTTGAACGCACAAGGTTTTGTGACAGAAGGAGATCATGCAATGGCTCAGAAAATGGCAGAAGCGATTGCCAATGCGGTCGTGGATGAAATCCAGGCTAACGCTAAAGCCACGGTACAAAGTGGCAGTTCTGCAGGAGTGTGGCCAATACAGTAGGCAGTCATTGTGGAATATTAAAGTAAGGAAACATATGAAGCCCTTAGATAGTTAAGGGCTTGAAATTATTATTTGAGGGATTTCAATATGTCAATAACTTGTTTGATAGTGTCAGTCTGCTTTTCATCTTTGATTTTTATAGATTTATTCACAAATATACGCATGACCAACTCAATTTTAGTATTACGCTTATAATCCCTGATTTCATCATCGGTCATTTCTGTTTTAGGCAAAGAGCCTGTAATCTGCTCTGCTAAAATTGATGCTTTAAGCATATTCATCTTATCTTCGTTGACAGAAATCATGTTGTTTACAAGATAAAATAACAAAGCAGACAAAGTGCCAATAATTAAGGTGGTGGCAGTGATAAGAGGTAATCGACTCAATAAAATATTCAATGTAGAGATTGTGGGGTTAACGTCGACTAGATCTGAATAAGTCTTTGCATTGTAATATATGAGCCCAAAAACACCGGCTAGTAATAGGATAGAAACTAAAGTCAACCAAAAATACTTTGAAATTTGATTATGACTCTCACTAGAGAAACCTCTCATATCTAAAGTGGTCACATTGATATCAGCTTTTGCTCTATCTATCTCACTTTTCAAGTCACTTAACTCCCCCATTGAATCTGAGATTGAATTGTTAATCTCATTTAACCTTGCCTGGCCAGAATTTATCTGGCTCTTATTTTCTTTGATTTTATCCAGAAGATCTTTGGCTGCATTAGAATATTCATTATGTTTAGCTTGCACCTCTTCGAAGTTTTTAGTTTCATTTTCAATATCAGAACGAATACGGCTTAAGATTTCATTTTCATTTTTAGAAATATTATGCAGCCTATCTCTTTCTTTAAGTAGTGAGGTAACTTCATTCTTAAATGACTTCATCATACTAGTTTTATCATTAATATAAATATCTATCTCAGACTGTAATCACCCCCTAAAATAGTGGCATACCATTTTAGAGTTCTTCTGCATAAACTGATTTAATCAGGGAGAACTCGCTATGAAGAAATCACGCTATACCGAAACACAAATCGTGAAGATTTTGAAAGAAGTAGAAGGTGGTCGTCTTATCAAGGAAGTTTGCCGTGAATACGGCATATCAGAGGCAACCTACTACAACTGGAAGTCTAAATACGGGGGTATGGAAGCCTCTGACGTCAAACGTTTAAAAGAGCTAGAAGATGAAAACCGTCGCCTTAAATCGATGTTTGCAGAACTGAGCCTAGAGCACCGTATTCTCAAAGATATCATCGAAAAAAAGCTGTGAAGCCAGCGATTAGACGTGAATTTGTTGACTATGCACGGCGAGTGCACAAAGTCAGTTTACGTCTTGCTTGTCGCGCAGTTGGCATCAGCGACTCAGTTTATCGATATCAGCCTAAATTGAACGATGACCAAGAGGTTATTAGTGAGCTACAAAAGGCCGCTGAGCGCTATCCAGCCTATGGCTTCAGTATGTTACTTAAGATCCTTCGTCGGTGGGGTCATACATGGAATCATAAGCGAATATATCGGATTTACTGCGAGCTAAAACTGAATAAACGCCGTAAAGGGAAAAAGCGTCTACCAAGCCGTAACCCTGAGCCGCTGAGTGTACCGCTGTCAGAGAATCAATGCTGGTCTATCGACTTTATGAGCGATAGCTTGCAATGCGGACGTCGGTTCCGAACCTTCAATATTGTGGATGATTTTAATCGAGAAGCGTTAGCCATCGAAGTCGATCTCAGCCTACCAGCTCAGCGAGTGATTCGAGTACTTGAGCGGGTCATTGCATGGCGAGGATACCCAGAGAAACTCCGAATGGATAACGGCCCTGAATTTATCTCTACAACATTGGCAACGTGGGCAGAAGAGCACGATGTTCAGTTGGAATTTATCCAGCCAGGGAAACCGACTCAGAACTCGTACGTTGAACGATTTAATCGCACATACCGCACTGAAATCTTAGATATGTACGTCTTCAAAACACTAACGGAAGTTCGAGAGTTAACAGAGGACTGGCTCAGAGAATACAACGAAGAACGACCTCATGGTGCACTGGATGATTTGACACCATGGGAATATTTAATGAAGCATGAAAAGGCTGAAAACTCTAATTATGGGTGTAACTAATTAGGGGAGGTTTACAAGACAACTGGGATTTGATATTTTTCTTTAATTCATGAGTAGCAAAATAAATGTCGTTTTGTGCTTTTGAAATCTCAGAAAGTTTTTTATCATTTGTATAGAGTTGTTCTAAATCTATACAATCTAAAGAGTTAAAAGTACTACCAGTAGGTAATATAAATCCCATTACAATTTCATTAGCAATGTAAACTGAATTAATAATATCTTCTTGAGAGTAATTTTGATGATGATCTAATGTGATCATTTTTTTATCAGTAAATCTACTGGTTAACAACCTGATTAAATTACTTTTATTATTATTGTAATTAGGCGTGCAATAAATATTTGATACTAAATAGGGCTTATCAAAAAGAACTACTCTTTCGCTTTTTAAAGCTTCGATATCATAATTAGTGATAAATATTTTATCTCTTAAATTTTGATTCAACTCATCTGTTTTTATTATTTCATTGAAAATAATGTGAGATGAGTCACTTTTGATGGAAATGTATTGGTCATTTACGGCATTGATAAATTCATCTAAAGTTTTGTCTAATTCCGTAGTATTCAGCCTATCAAGCAGAGGAATTTCATCATCAGGTAAAGTTATATTTTGAGTACTCATTCGTAATCAGCATCCAAGTAGTTTGGTCCTTCGCATAAGATACCATGAGTAATCAGTGTCATAAAGGAGTGCTAAATTATAGTGTTACCGCAAGCTCAGCGAGCTGATATGACAAAATCAAGCTTACCTTCCACGGAATCCGCACTCATCTACACCCGCCTGCGCGGTTTTTGGATCGCTTTTTTTGCAGTTTTGGATTAACGAAAAACGAGGGTGGTGTTCAGTATGGTAGACAGCGCGTGAGACCATACTGCATAAAGGTTTCGTTTGGGTGTCTGAAACAATAATCCTAGCTTTTATAAAAGATCAAAAATTTCGATCAGTTCAGTTTTTTTCAGTAAATTAAAAAGAATAAATCGAACTTCTTAGTTGTGGTGTTGCTCAACTATATGAAAAATAATGATTATATTGTTTTTGTTCAGTTGTTTGGGAAATGATCAGCCGCGGGTGGAGAATGAGATTCTCATGTAACCAATTGATATTTATGCATTCGCTATTGTAAGTTCTCATTGGTAGATGCAAACTATTTCGTTAACCCAAACAAAGTTTGAATCGAAGTCACTATTTGTATTTCAGGTAGTTAGGCAGATTTTTGCCTAGTAAAAATTGAGATTATGATGAGCCATTAGAATACTTACGTGAGGATAAGTCGTGACCTTTTTCGATATGTTTGACGAAGAAAAAATATATCAGTGCCCTATCGGATACAATCCTGAAACTTGTACTTGCTCTTCATGTGTGATGAATAGAGAGTGGGTTAGTAGTTTGGAGAGCATGAAGCGAGCTGATGCTAAGAATTTTGCTTCAGGTTCAAGTTTTGCAAGTATGAGCAATCAAACACAGGTCGATGTTCCTAAAAAGTCACTAAAGGAAAGACTTCAGGCTCAGCGTAAAGCAAATCTGGAAGAAAGTGATAAAGCTTTTGCCAACTTACAATCACAGAAAACATCAATTAATCCTAATAATATGTATTGGCCACCGTACAACCCATTAGCACCTGAAGGTGAAAAAACAATAGAGTTGGAATATACACAGGATGTGGTTAATTTTGCCGTTTTAGCTCCTATTGAATGGACATCTTTCTTTGACACTTTCGATATTGTGAAAAATTTAAAAGATGCAGGTACGGGATTATACAATGCCAAGACAACAGCGGCAGCTTTGGGTGGTGTTGGTGTTACCGCTTTAGTTAAAACTATTGATGGTGTTGATTACGTTATTCTGAAAAATTATAAATATTGGGAGCAGACTTTACTTCATGGTGGTGTCTTTAAAGCTGATAATGCAAGAGTAGTTAGACTTGGCTTAGGCGCTTTAGACTCTGTAAAAGGTATGACTCGTTATGTAAAAGTTACTGCACCAATGGATATTTTAGTTGGGTCAGCGATTAATGTTTTACAATTTATTGTAAATGATGAATACACGTTGAGAAAATTAAGTGTTGATGAAGCAAAGTTATTTATTAATACGCTAGTTGTTGCCGGAGTATCACTAGCCGCGGGAACTTTGGTTTCTTTGAGTGCCCCTATCACATTTACTACAGGAGCTATTATCTTAGTGGTTTCGAACTTAGTTGTTTGGGGCGTAGATAAATGGACCAATTTTGAATCAAAATTGGTAAACAAAGTAATTGAAGAATTTGATGATGAATAAGTTAATTATAGGTCTTGTTGGCTCTCTAGCCTTTTTTTTGGGAATTATGTGGTTAGCTATTGAAATGGCAATGCCATTATTTACAGCAAAAGAAAATTTACAATTTGTCAGATTCAGTTGGTTAGGTTTGCCACTTGTAGGTACTTATGCGTTTTTGGGGTTAATGGGGGCTAATATTGTCGCGATAAGTATATCGATAAAACATAAAAAACAGATTATGCGCTCTTCTAAGTTTTTACTTATACCGACATTAATTGCTGGACTATTTGGACTTGGAGTAAACTACGCAAATTATTTTATGGTTATCAAACCGCTGAACTTAAAAGCTTGTACCCTCATTCCAGGATACCGTGAAAATTTGCTTCTTGATTATGTGAAGGATATTTCTGAGTGTGAAAAGAGGGATAAATAACTATCTTGAAAAACACCGCTATTGTTTCCCTCTTAATAATGGCGACGAAATTGACTCACCAACGATTATAGATGTGTGTACAAAATGCATTGTAAGAGATTATTGATTATTAGCATTGGTTTGATGAGCACGAGTGTTTTTGCCAACACTTGGGTGGACGATTTAAAGCATCAGGTCGAATTAACGCATCAGCAGTTCAACGGCGCGATTGAACGATGTAACAATCTAAGGTTGTCATCACCTAAAAAGATAGAATCATCGTGGTTCGATACGCTTTCTTGGGAGAAAAAGTTTGCGGCCATTACGTATCTTTCATACATGGCCGATGAAAACTGTTATTCGCCAGAGCTAAACGCTTACAGCGCGGCACTCGTTAATTACGTTGCCGAAACTGGTGATCGAGATCCGTTGGATAAACTCATTAAAGCAAGGCGAGTCTATAAGCCAACTGGGACTAAGCACTATTTTGATTCTATCGACATGTCGCAGTTGAAAAAATTGGGCGAAAAATCAGAGCTAAGCAGACCTTTTGACCCTGTCGCACTGTCTGATCTTTATCGCTAATAATGAGATAAAAATAAGCCCCAAGACAATCCATCTTGGGGCTTTATAACTTACAACAAGCACTTCTCTTTGGTTAGAAGCTATAATTCAACGCCACTTTCGCATTAAACGGTGCGCCGTAACGGACGGTGTTGGATGAGTTTAAATAGCTGTAATAGCTTTTATCAAACACGTTTTCCATATTGACGCGCATCTTCAGATCTTTGGTTATCTGATAACTTGCCATTAAATCCACGATGGAATAGGCAGGTTGACTAATGTCGTCTGTAGCATGGATTTCACTTTGCCAACGTATATCAGCACCGATAGTTAACTCTGGTAGCCAGTTCACTAACTGATAGTTGCTGGAAAGCTTCACTTGTTTACGGGCGTAGTTGGTGTTGACGTCTGCGCCATCACTGTCTTCGGCGGTAAATTGAGTCAGGCCGAGGTTAATATCCATGCCATCAACAGGTTTAGCGGCAATCTGAATTTCGATACCTTTACTCACGGTTCCTTTCACTGCTTTTTGCGCGGTGTTGGTGGTATTAGGAATGGTGTAACCTGTGTCATCTTGGGCCAAGTTATCTTGCTCAATACGGAACAATGCACCCGATACGGTTACTTGCGAATTAAGGTTCGATTTAACCCCAATTTCATAGGTTTCCCCTTCTAACGGGTCAAGGAAATCGCCATTGCGGTCTTGCTCGTTTTGCGGCTCATAAATGGTCGCGTAGCTCACATACACACGGCTTTCCTCGGTGAAATCGTACAATAGACCGGCATATGGCGTGATGATGCCGTTATCACCATAGTTTTGATCGCCGTAGTTGTATCCTCTACGTTGCCAGTTAGCGATACGCGCCCCTAAAATCGCTTTGGTGTTGTCCGTTAAGCTCAAGCGTGTCGCGGTATAAAATGCCAATTGTTTGGTGGTGAAATCGTACTCTGTGGTCTTACTATCTTGCCATTGCGGTTCTGCTGAATGGCCATTCCAAGTAAAGAAGTTATCAATCGAACCGTAAGCAATCGGGTTTAACGCATAGTATTGGTTGAAATCTTTAAGGTGGTTGTAGCTCACACCGAGCATCAACTCGTGTTGTCGACCTAACAGGTTGTAGTCGCCGCTTACATTGACGTTAAAACTGTCTTGGGTGCTCTCACCCTCGTTATTGTATGACCAAGTCGACAGCCCAGAACCATCTTTGGCTAGCGATCCAATATTGATGTTGGTGAGCTTCGCTCTTTGACTGTATTGGGTATGGTTGTAGCTGGATTTGAGCTGCCAACCGTTGGAAAACTCATATTCATAATCAGCAAAAAGACTTAAGTGTTCAGTATTCCAATAGTTCCAATCCGCGGCTGCAGAAGTTGAGCGAGAAAAATGCGTCGCTGACCCATCGGAATAGACGCCCGGCAAACCACCCCATGCCGCACCATCGCGATCGTCGGCTTGGTAGCTTGCGCCCAAGCGTAATAGGCTGCTGGCGGTGAGATCTTTTTCAACCACGGTGTAGAGCACTTTGCGGTCGCTAGAATAACGGTCAACAAAAGAATCGCCTTCAGCGTATTTCGCGACCACGCGACCACGCAAACTGCCATCGTCATTCAAGGCATTACTGACATCCGCCGTCACGCCGCGTTGATCCCAACTGCCCGCCGAGACTTGAACATTGCCAGTTAGCGTGGTGCTGTCAGCATGTTTTCTAACTAGGTTTATTGATGCAGAAGGATTACCAACACCCGTGGTTAATCCGGTTGAGCCACGAACGACTTCAACACGTTCATAAATAGAGGTATCAATTTGCGTTTGACCACTAAAACCTGCGGTATCGCCCCAGCTGTAAGGCATGCCATCAACTTGATAGCTGGTAATGGCGAATCCGCGAGATTGGAACTGATTGCGCACGTCATCGGTTTTCAGTGAGCTAATTCCAATCACGTGATCAAGCACATCATCCACCGAAGAGAGATCACGCTCTTCGAGAAAATTAGCATCAAGTACGGTGACGGATTGCGGCGTTTCCTCTGGGGCAAGTGCTAAGCCTGTTGAACTACTGACTTTCTGTGTCGCAGCTTGGCTACCCACAACCGTCAGCGTTTCAACACTCTCTTGGGGATTCGCTTGGCTTAGCATAGGTATGAAGGGCAGACTCAGCATAATTGGAGAGTAAGCGAAAAGTTTCACGGTCAATTTCCTTGTTCCATCACGGGGCTAAACGGTGTGTGATCGCTTCTCGCTTTATCGCAATCGTGCTTTCTGCTGAGACACAGCCGTTATTAGGTTGGGATTAAACGATAAGATGAAATTCATTCTCATTATCGTTTCGCAATGTAAAGAAATGTACATGATTACGATGTGATATCATTACCGCCACATCGACATTTAATACGGGTAATCGGCCATCATTATAAAAATTCACTCCCTGAATCGTGAACAAACCAAAGAAGGGCCGTGGCATGAACACGACTGGGGGCAACTATATTGGGTAACCAACGGCATTATTAATGTCGAAACCAGTAAAGCCCAATGGGCGATTACGCCAGGTTCTGTGGGATGGACGCCTAAACACTGTTCTCATAAGGTGAAAATCTTCGCCGGGGTTCAAGTGTATGTGTTGGATTTAGATTACTCAGATGCCGATGGCTTCCTCAATGATCCGGGCGTGTTTGGAACGAGCGCCTTTCTTAACTCCTTGCTTGAGAAAGCAAGTGATCTTGATGACGTCAGTTATCCGTCTGGTTATATCCAGCATTTCGCCGCCTTGCTCAGTTATGAAATCGCGCGCTTGGAAGAACTGCCACTTGGTCTGCCATTACCTTCGGATCGCCGTGCGCGGAATATCGCAGACCAATTAATGAATTGTCCCGCGAGTGAATTAACACAAGATCAATTGGCTAATCAGTGGGGAGTGAGCGTGCGAACATTAAGCCGCATTTTCACTAAACAAACCGGACTTACTTTTAGTCAATGGCGGCAGCAAGCCAAAATTGTCACCTCGTTGCAATGGATTCAAGAAGGCTTGCCAATCAACGATGTTGCCGAGCGCAGCGGTTATACTAACGTAAGTGCTTATATCGAAGCTTTCCGCCAAAGGTTTGGTGAAACACCGGGTAAGTTTCAGTCAAAGACTCTTTAAAGTCTGTCCTCTGTCCTCGCTTGAGCGAATGCTTAGCGCTTAAAAAGCGCCGCTAAACCATGGGCGAGCGTCACGCGCCAGTTAAAATAGTCATGGCCGCTGGCGACTTCTTCAAACGTGACCTGATAGCCCAAGTGTTTGAGCGTAGCGACTAAGGTTCGATTGGTGTTGAGAATCTCGTAAGCCTTTGGCGTTATCTCAAACAGCCCCGCATTCATATAGATCTCTATGGCGTGTTTGGGCATCTCTTTTACCAAATCGACAAACCAATGCTCAGACGGGGTCTTTGTATTCGCATTGCTTGGTGGTGCCCACCAAAATGATCCCGATTGACAGAGCACTTTGCCAAAGTGGTCAGGATGAGAAAATGCAATAAACATCGAAGCTAAACCGCCATAGCTAGAACCCGAAAGGATCGTGTTTTGTGCACTAGGGGCAATGCCTAACTGATTACATAACCAAGGTTTAAATTCCGTCGCCAAAAAATCAGCGTAAGCTTGATTAGGCGTGAGTTCTTGCGCACGTAAATCTGGGCTCGGTGTATCGATGAAGACGGCCCGCATCGGAGGAATGGTTCCCTCTGCGATGAGATTATCTAAGATGGTCGGCGTAGGGACTTTAGTTAAGTAATCACTGCCATCAAAGAGCATCAGTAATGGCGAGCTAGGGGTAAGGGCATAACTGTTGTGCGGTGTATAGAGGTGAATTTTCCTTGAGTTACCCAATCGTGCGCTTGCATAGTCAAATGCTGTGATGTCTCCTTTCGGCACGTCTCGCTTAAACACTATCGCATCGTTTGGCGCATCAGGTAGGCTCACCGTAGACGCGCAGCCAAACAGTGATTGCGGATCGCCAAATTGCGGTTGCTGGTTTAATGGGTCAACCATCACCGAAGAGAAACACGCCAAATATTGCTCATTCCAATTGTCCTCAGCGAGCTGCGCCACATTCACCGCCAAGCGATAGGAGAAGCGACTGTGGTTCGGTAAACGATAACTTTTAAACCAAATCTGGCTGTGAGCGAGATGCGTTAAATACGCCCGTCCATCATAAGGAGCGCCAAGCAGCAAAACGTTCTCAGTTGAATCCTCTCCTTGATACACAAACGTCACAACCGATTCGCCAGCGCTGGTGGGTTCAATCAGTGGTGAACCTAGCTCACTCACCCTTTGCCAAAATTCAGCTTCTGCGTTGACATCGTGCTGCGCGATGCCTTTGCTGGTTGCCGTCAGTAGCGGACTGATGATCTCTTGCTGAGGTGAAACCCGTTGGTCTGGTTTTAATTCCAATAAGTGATAGTCGAATTCAATTGTGGTCGGCGTATTTGGCTGAGGTACAAAATGAAAAAGATAATGATCAGGTTTGTCGGCAAACCAATAGATCTCAGCTTTGTTGCCTTTAATTTTTAGCAGATGACGAATCGTTTGACCTTGGCTATCGGTAATGTAAATGGCTTGAACATCCATATCACAGCGAATCGAACCGCGTAAATAACTGGGTGTATCGATGATTTTCGCCCATGTAGTAGGTGCTGTGATAGTCAGTTGTTGCTGCATGATTACCGCCGAAATATCGTGAAAAAGGGGCTCGTCGGAGCGAGCTGTATTGCTCTGTTGAATCGGCGATTATCAGGAAAATGAGAATTGATGTCACGAATAAACTATGCAGCACGATGCCTGATTGTTTACTGTGAGTAATAGATAACTCGATATCAATCAGTTTTGTCTATCAGATTAATCGTTAAACAAGATTATCGCGTTAGTCACTTCCTCTATAAAGTGTTGATGAAAAGAATAATATCAGTGCCCGAGTTTTTCTAAGCAGAGTAAAGGTGGCACTTACCATCATCACTATCCAAGGGAAGAAACAATGACGCAGCAACTGAATAATTCAAAAGGGCAGTCTATCTCAAAAGGACAATGCCCAGTTATGCACGGCAGCCTTACGTCGCCAAATAGAGCGAAAGAGTGGTGGCCCAATAGCCTTAACTTAGACATTTTGCATCAACACGATCGCAAGACCAACCCGTTGGACGACGGTTTTGACTATCGCGCTCTGGTTCAACAGCTTGATGTTGCGGCACTAAAAAGTGACCTAAAAGCGTTGATGACCGATAGCCAAAGCTGGTGGCCAGCCGATTGGGGCCACTATGGCGCATTGATGATTCGTATGGCTTGGCACTCTGCTGGCAGTTATCGCACTGCCGATGGTCGAGGCGGCGCAGCCACTGGCAATCAACGTTTTGCTCCTCTGAATTCATGGCCTGATAACGCCAACTTGGATAAAGCGCGCCGTTTGCTATGGCCGATCAAGAAAAAATATGGCAATGCGATCAGTTGGGCTGACTTGATTATTCTTGCGGGAAACATGGCGTATGAATCTATGGGGCTAAAAACGTTCGGCTTTGCATTTGGTCGAGAAGATATTTGGCATCCAGAAAAGGATACCTATTGGGGTTCGGAAACCGAATGGTTGGCAAACAGTAAAGCACAGCATTCGCGCTATAGCGGTGAGCGTGACCTTGAAAACCCTCTGGCAGCAGTGATGATGGGGCTAATTTACGTCAACCCAGAAGGCGTTGATGGGAATCCCGATCCGTTAGCCACCGCACAGGATATGCGAGTTACCTTTTCTCGTATGGCGATGAACGATGAAGAAACCGTTGCGTTAACGGCGGGCGGCCACACCGTTGGGAAATGTCATGGTAACGGTAATCCTAGCCAGTTATCGCGAGAGCCCGAAGCAGCAGAGGTTGAAGAGCAAGGGTTAGGTTGGGTGAATCACCAATCACGCGGTATTGGTCGTGATACTGTCACCAGTGGTATCGAAGGCGCATGGACAACGCATCCAACGCAATGGGATAACGGCTACTTCGAACTTCTGTTCAAATACGATTGGGAACTGAAGAAAAGTCCTGCTGGCGCATGGCAATGGGAACCTATTGATATCGCGGAAGAAGATAAACCTGTCGATGTGGAAGACCCGTCAATTCGTCATAACCCGATCATGACTGACGCCGATATGGCGCTAAAAATGGATCCGACCTATCGCGAAATTGCCGAGCGCTATTATCGAGATCCTGCGCTGTTTGCTGATGCGTTTTCTCGTGCTTGGTTTAAGCTTACGCACCGCGATTTAGGTCCTAGAGAGCGCTATATCGGTCCTGATATTCCGCAAGAAGAGCTCATTTGGCAAGACCCCGTTCCTGCTGGCAACGCTGACTATGTTGTGGATGCAGTGAAAACCAAGATTCGTGAAAGTGGCTTACCTTTAGCAGAATTAGTGGCAACCGCATGGGATAGTGCCAGAACATTTCGCCAGTCGGATTACCGTGGAGGCTCGAACGGTGCGCGCATTCGCTTAGCTCCGCAAAACGAGTGGGTGGGGAATGAGCCAGAACGTTTGAGTAAAGTGCTGGCAGTATTAGAACCTATCGCTGTGGCGTTTGGAATTAGCATAGCTGATGTCATTGTTTTAGCGGGTAATGTTGGAGTTGAACAAGCGATTAGAGCCGCTGGTTTTTCTCTAACGGTGCCTTTTACGCCCGGTCGTGGTGATGCGCTACAAGAGATGACCGATATAGAGTCTTTTGCTGTATTGGAACCTATTGCCGATGGTTTTAGAAACTGGCAAAAAGCCCATTACTCGGTCAAACCAGAAGAACTGTTACTCGATAGAGCGCAACTGATGGGACTATCCGCACCGGAAATGACCGTCTTAATCGGTGGTTTGCGGGTGCTTGGTGTCAACCATGGCGGTAGTCAGCACGGGGTATTTACCGACCGCGTTGGCGCGTTAACCAATGATTTCTTCGTCAATTTGACAGACATGAATAATCGCTGGGAACCCACTGGTCGCAACAGCTACAATATTTGCGATAGGCAAAGTGACAAAGTGAAATGGACGGCGACGCGAGTTGACTTGGTCTTTGGCTCCAATTCGGTATTGCGAAACTACGCAGAGTTTTATGCTCAAGATGATAATCAGGAAAAAATGATCCGCGATTTTATCGCTGCATGGAACAAAGTGATGAATGCCGGACGATTCTAAGCTTAGCCTTTAAGATTCAATCGCCTTGAAGTGATTAGCTAAAAGAAGTGTTATTTTTAACCAAATGAACCCCACGTGATGTGGGGTTCGTTTTATTGGTATGGAAAATGATGCTTCTAGTTTCAATCATTAGCCCGCTTGAGCTGGTGCTGGTGCTTTTTGTGTCGCAAAGTTAGCGACGAAATAGTAGATAACGCCACCAGATAGTGCGCCGGTAAACCAACCGTAGTTATAGAACCAGTTAAAGACATTAAAGAATACGGAGACAAGAGTGAAAGCGACGGGAATCAGTAGGGCAATGAAACCGGAAGCATTGAAGGCAGGATAAAGATTCTTGTCAGAATAGAGCCCAATCACATCGATCTCTTGTTTTTTAATCAGGAAGTAGTCGACAATCATGATGCCAGCTATCGGGCCCAATAGACTGCCGTAACTCAGCAACCAGTTGGAATACATTGCTTCCACACTGACATCTGACTCGATTAAGTTCAGTTTTTTCAGTAGCTCCCAAGCCATCAAAAGAATACCGATAATCCCGGTCAGCAGTACGCCGCGCGTATGGTTGATTTTCTTCGGCGCGAAGTTTTGAAAGTCGTTAGTTGGAGAAACCACATTCGCTGCAGTGTTGGTAGATAAAGTGGCAACAATGATCAATACCATGGCAATACTTACCCAAAATGGGCTATCGATTTTGCCGATTAAAGTAATCGGATCAGAAACGGTTTCACCGACCAATTTGGTTGAGGCGGCAGTCAAAAATACACCGAGAGCCGAGAAGATGAACATGGTGAGTGGCAAACCGAGGATTTGACCGACCACTTGGTCTTTTTGCGATTTTGCGTAGCGGCTGAAATCAGGAATATTCAGTGACAATGTTGCCCAAAACCCAACCATTGCTGTTAAGCCTGCAAAGAAGTAACTGAAAAATCCGGCATTTTCAGGGCGAGTTGCAGGAGTAGATAATACTTCCACATAAGATATCTCACCGCCAGCCCAATACATTAATCCAAGGCCAACGACTAATAGAATTGGAGCTGATAAGGTTTCTAGCCACTTAATCGATTCTGCGCCTCGAATAACTACACCGATGTTTAATGCCCAGAAAATAAAGAAGCCAAGCACTTCACCTACACTACCTAAATGCGCCCAACTATCGGATAGTTCGGATAACAGCAGATGAATTGCCAGTCCGCCAAACATGGTTTGAATACCAAACCAGCCACAGGCAACAAAACCTCGAATTAAGCATGGGATGTTAGATCCCACAATACCAAATGAAGAGCGCAATATTACCGGGAAAGGAAGGCCAAATTTGGTGCCGGCATAGGCATTGAGCGTTAGTGGGAGCAACACAACTATGTTGGCTAATAAAATGGTGATGAGGGCCTCCATAACAGAGAGACCAAAATAGGCGGTGAGCACGCCACCCATGGTATAGGTTGGCACACAGATAGACATCCCAACCCAAAGAGCAGCAATATTGAATTTTCCCCAAGTGCGTTCGGCAACTTTGGTTGGTGCAAGATCGTGGTTGAAGTAGGTGCTACCTACTAAATCTTGACCGACTTCGAGTTCGTAAAACTCACCCACCTTTTTAAGTTTACTTGTATTCGCCTCTGTGACTGTATTTGGCATATTACATTCCTTGTCTATTCACTATGATCCAAGCCATTCATTGGCTAGTGTTGTGCTTATTGTTAAAAAACAAGAGATCACAGGAACCCTATCCTTTGTGTTCATTTAAAGTGAACTCTGAATTTCTAAGTAAGTCGCAATACCATTTTATGACTCTGATTAGTCGAGGGAATAACCTGCTGTTATTACCCGATAAGGTGGCATTCACTTCAACATACAAAATGATATTAGGTTCCTAGATGTACTGTAGGGGATTCAATAAGTCGGATAAATTACCAATTATCAACGTAAACATTAGGGTTTTTGCAACTATGAGGCTGAGTAGATAGGAATAATGGCAGAATGGTGTTGCAGATATGCAAGGGTGGTCTGAGCCTCGATTTCATATAACGTTATGATAAATAACGAGTTCAGACATGACCTTATGGTGTTGTTCCAGTGAATGATGAGCGGCTACGGATGCATCGTATGGGATAACGCGTCGATAAACTGTTGTACAACACGAGTGGGTTTAGGTGATTTACGATGTATAGAGGTAAATTCACAGTGGTAACTGAATTTGGGATTTTGTATTTTTTGAATTTGTTCTTCGCCTATCATATGTTCGACAAAATGCTCGGGTAGAAAACCGATATATTGGCCTGAACGAATGAGCGTCATAATCCCTTCTTGGTTGCTCGCGCCCGCACTTTTTATCAATCCCAGAGTGTTACTGTGTTCCATATTGGGGCTACTAAACGTGAGACCCGTATAGCGTTGTTCGAGGATTTCTTGAACACTTATTGTGTCAGTTCGACCGAATAGTGCGTGACCTTTACCGCAGTAAAGTGCCATTTTTTCACCGAATAGAGGCATATATTCCAAACTTTCTGACCGACGAGTTGGCGGGGCTATCCCTATATCATAGCGACCATCTATCACTCCTTTTTCAATTTCGTTGACTGGCACAACATGGATTTCGATAGAAATATCAGGTGCTCGCTCCACGTAGTGACGAATTGCCTCATTCACCTTACAGTCGGGATTGGTCGTGGTCATATCGAACATGGCGATGACCAAATGTCCTTTTAAGCTTTGGTGTAGGTCGTTTACCTCATTGCGAAAACCTTCGATAGACCGCACCAAACGTACTGCAGAATCGTAAATCTGTTTTCCTTCGCTGGTGAGAGAAAAGCCGCCTCTACCTCGGTGGCACAATACCATTCCTAAACGCCCTTCCAGCGTTTGCAAATGACGACTGATGGTCGAACGACCAATGTTGAGTTCCATCTCTGCAGCACTGATTCCACCGCTATCAACGACAGAAATAAACACTCGCAGTAAGCGGATATCCATATCAGACAACTGTCCGAGTAATGCTTTCATTGTTTCATAAACCCTAATGTTTACGTTGATAATTGGTAATTTATCAAACATAAGGGATTGCTTAAAGTACATATCATATTGAAATACCTTAGGTAATAGAGGTTACTTGTTGATACCTCTTTCCCTTGATTCTAAAAGGCGATGAAAAATGAATGGAAGCGAAGTAAAAACAACGCAGAAAAAATACAGTCTGCAATCATGGAGTGCACAAAAAGGAACGGACCCGATTCCGGTGCAAAAAGCCGATGGCATCTACTTTTGGGATTTTGATGGCAATCGCTATACCGACATGTCTTCTCAACTGGTTAACCTCAACTTAGGTTTTGCGAACCCGGTGATTAACCAAGCAATCAAAGAACAGGTGGATCAATACTGCTTTCTGTCGCCCTCTTATGCGTCGGAACCACGCGCTGAATTGGCCGAAAAAATCATTAGCTTGATGCCGGATAACATGGGCAAAGTGTTCTTCACCAATGCAGGGGCAGACGCCAACGAAAATGCGGTCAAAATTGCGCGTATGTTCTCTGGAAAATTCAAAGTCTTTAGTCGCTATAGAAGTTACCACGGCTCCTCTTTTGGGGCGGGTAACCTGACTGGTGAACCTCGCCGCTATGCGCTCGAGCCTGGTGCTCCTGGCTTCATTAAATTCTTCGACCCTTATCTCTACCGTGAGGTGATTGAATTTGCCTCAGAAGAGAAGGCAACCGAATACTATCTGGCCAAATTACGTGAGCAAATTCAGTACGAAGGTCCAAACAACATCGCCGCCATCGTGATGGAAACCATTACTGGCTCAAACGGCATCATCATTCCACCGCAAGGTTACTTGCCTGGGGTGCGAGCGCTGTGTAATGAATTCGGTATTCTGATGATTTGTGATGAAGTGATGACTGGCTGGGGACGTACCGGCAAGATGTTTGCTTTTGAAAACTTTGATGTGAAGCCCGATATTGTCACGTTCGCCAAAGGCGTGACCTGTGGCTACGTCCCATTAGGCGGTGTGGCAGTTAGTAAAGAAATTGCTGAGTATTTCGATGAGAACGTGCTCTCGTGTGGCCTGACATACAGTGGTCATCCATTGGCGTGTGCTGCGGGGTTGGCAACGGTTAATTATTACCAAGACGCCAATATTTTGGAGAACGTCAATCAGGTTGGTCATGCACTGGGAGAAATTCTTGAATCGTTCAAAACCAAACATGCTTGCGTGGGTGACGTACGTTACATTGGCTTGTTCTCGGCGATTGAATTGGTGAAAGACAAAACCACTCGCGAGCCATTGGTTCCTTACGGTAAAGACCCTGAAGGAATAATGAAAAAGATTCTTGGCATGCTGAAAGCGAAAAATTTCATGACCTACTCCCATGAAAATGTAGTGATTATTGCTCCTGCATTGATCATTACCAATGAGCAACTAAATGAAGAGATGTGCAAGATGGATGAAGTGCTCTCTCAAGTAGACGCACTGATTTAACGGTCGGTATCGAAAATGGATGCCTTAGCTTAGGCATCCGTTTTTGTTTTTACTGCGTAGGTTGTGAGAGCTTAGTGAAGGAAGAAATAGATTACTTATGATCAACAAGGTGGGGAGATCAATGAGTAAAAACTAATGGATGAACTGTTCGAATTATAGGGATTATAAACTATGGCAAATTTAGAAATTGATTTCAGTGGAATAAAAAGCCCAAACCCATTTTGGCTGGCCTCCGCGCCACCATCAAATACTGGCGATCAAATCATGCGCGCCTTTGAGACAGGGTGGGGCGGTGCTGTTTGGAAAACCGTGGGTAATCCCGTTAAAAATTTACATAGTCGCTATGCCGCGCTTAAAGGCGGCTCTGGCAAGATCATTGGTCTAAATAATATCGAACTGATCTCCGATCGCGGGTTGAGCATTAACCTGCAAGAGATGACTGAAGTGAAGAAAAAATACCCGCATCACGCTTTACTGGCCTCGATTATGGCGGGTACTCGTCAAGAGTGGATAGAGCTGATTCGTCGTGTAGAAGATACGGGCGTCGACGGCTTAGAGCTGAATTTTAGTTGCCCGCATGGCATGTGTGAACGTGGTATGGGATCGGCGATTGGGCAAGAGCCTGAGGTGGCGGCTGAAATCATGGCTTGGGTACGCGATGCCACAACGTTACCTGTGCTGATGAAGTTAACGCCGAATGTGGCGGACATTCGTGAGCAGGGACAAGTGGCGGTTAATGGTCATGCTGATGGTGTGGCTCTTATCAATACCATTAAATCGATTATTGGTGTCGATTTAGATGACTTCATTCCTTATCCAAAAGGTCGCAATGGGGCGACCAATGGCGGTTACTGTGGTACTGCCGTTAAGCCAATAGCACTGCATATGTTGGCAACATTGGGCAAAACCGATTGGTTTAATTTACCTGTTTCCGGTATCGGCGGGATTAACAGCTGGAGAGATTGTGCCGAGTTTATTGCTCTCGGTAGCACTTCGGTGCAAGTGTGTACTGCTGTGATGCATCATGGCTTTGGTATTGTTGACGGCATGATAGATGGCCTCTCAAAGTATCTCGATTCGAAGGGCATGAGCAGTGTTAATGAGCTGCGGGGCAAGGCATTAAATCAGTATAAAGATTGGGGCGAGCTCGACATGAATTATAAGGTTGTGGCGTCTCTTGATGAAAGACGATGCACCGGTTGTGGTAAGTGCTTTAAAGCTTGTAACGATGGTGCGTATCAATCCATTGAAATCACAGATAAAAAAGCCAGAACGGGTGATCCGATTCCACGGATTAACACCGACAAATGCAAAGGATGCAATTTGTGTTCGCTGGTTTGCCCACGTGACTGTATTTCAATGAAAGATGTATCAACAACGGAAGCGGTGAAAAGCTGGCAAGAGATGGTCAGAAGTGGTGAGTTCGCTGTGGCAGATGGAATTTTGTAAAAGGATTTAGAGGTATAACCATGTATCAATGTAATTTAGAAAGAATGACCGATAAAATCACAACGTTTAGCCAATTTGGTGATGCCGGACATGGAGGGATTACCCGCTATACCCTTTCACCAGAAGATATATTGGTGCGTAATGAATTTATCAAACGAATGGAAGCGATTGGCGCGACAATTGAAATTGATGACGTCGCTAATGTTTACGCGACGCTTGCCGGAACGGATCCTAAAGCGAAACGTATCGTGATGGGGTCACATTCTGACTCTGTTAAAAATGGTGGCAACTACGATGGCATTTTAGGTGTGATGTCCGCCATGGAAGTGCTCGAAACGGTGGCTGAGCAAGACATTCCGCATAAACACCCGTTAACCGCCATGATTTGGACCAATGAAGAAGGTTCGCTTTATCCACCCGCCATGATGGTGTCGGGCATTGTGTGTTATGACTATTTACCCGCAGACATCAAAGGCAAATTTCAACTCGATAACATGCTGCAATCAAAAAGTGTGTTGGATAAAGAGACGACCTTTGGTCAGGCACTAGACTCCTCTGGTTTCAAAGGTGATAGCGCTTATCGACTTTCACCTGAAGCTTATAAATGCATGTTTGAAATTCACATCGAACAAGGGCCAATTTTGGAAGATGCGGGTAATGACATTGGTGTGGTGGATTGTGTCTTAGGTATGTTTAACTACCGTCTACGTTTTTATGGTCAAACTGTCCATGCAGGGACGTTTCCGATGCCAAAACGTCGTGATGCGTTGTATGCCGCTTCTCAAGCGCTTTGCTATCTCCATGATGAGATCGATAAATTAGGTCACTCCGATTTGGTGTACACCACGGGGGAAATTGAGTGTCATCCTAATGTTCATACGTGCGTGCCTGATGCGGTCGATTTTTCCATTGATGTCCGCCATGAAAGTGCTGCGGTTTTAGAGCAAGTACTTGCTGTGGTCAAATCGTGTGCAGAGAAAAGTTGGGCAGGTTGCCGTTGCGACGTGGAAAAAATGTGGAACCGTGACACTGTGTATTGGAACGATACTCTAGTGAGTTTTGTAAAAGAAGCGGCTGAAGAATCGGGCGTTTCCCATCAAGTGCTTCATTCTGGCGCAGGGCACGATGCTCAATTTGTGGCGTATATGATTCCTACCACCATGATTTTTGTGCAGTCCAAAGATGGCTTGTCACATTGCGAGTTGGAATACTCATCACCGGAACAGTGTACGGCTGGGGCGACAGTGCTGCTTAATGCCGTGTTAAAAGCCGATGCAGAATAAGGAAGAGACTCATATGGATATGATAATCAAAAATGGTTCCGTGGTAACTGCTAGCGAAACCGTAAAAGCAGATGTGATGATTTCGGATGGCAAGATTATTGCGATTGGCAGCAATTTACCGACAGCGGGGATAACTGTTGTTGATGCCAAGGGCAAACTGGTGTTGCCCGGTGCCATTGACGTGCACACGCACCTGGCGATGCCTTTTGGTGGTACAACATCAGCCGACAGCTATTTAGCCGGCACTCGCGCAGCCGCGTGTGGTGGTGTGACCACGGTATTCGATTACCCAATGCAGCGCAAAGGCATGACCATCAAAGAGGTGATCGACTCCAAAAAGGCCATTTGCGCCAAAGAAGCGTGTGTCGATTATGCTTACCACTGTATTATTACGGATTTAAACGACGGCGCGATTTTGGAAGAGATGGCTTCTGCGGTTGAGTCCGGCATCACCAGCTTTAAGTGTTTCTTTGTTTATAAGAAAGAAGGGATGATGGTTGATGATGGCACCTTTGCTCGATTGCTGCTTAAAGCAAAAGAAGTCGGTGCGATGATCAATTTGCATGCGGAAAACCCCGATCTGATTGATTACAACATTGAGACTTTCTTAGCGGAAGGGAAAACCTCGGCTTGGTATCACTATTTAAGTCGTCCTGAATATGTGGAAGCGGAAGCGGATAAACGTGCTGTGCACTGGGCTAAACATTTACAAGCGCCTTTGTATTTGGTGCATATGGCAGACAAAGAAGGATTGGAAGCCGCGATCGAAGCCAGAAAAGAGCACAGCGACATTTACATAGAAACCTGCCCTCAATACTTAGAATTTACCTGCGATGTTTATAAACGCGAAGATGGGCGCAACTTCGTATGTTCACCACCGATGAAAGGTCAAGAGAGCCAAGATGCCTTGTGGAAGGCGATTAAAAATGGCGAGATTGATGTAGTGGCGACCGATCACTGTCCATTCCAATCCTATGAAAAAGATTGGGGCATTGACGATTTCACTAAAATTCCTAATGGATGTGCAGGGGTCGAAAACTTGTACCCGTATATGCTTTCTGCCGCTAACCAAGGTAAAATTTCGTTTAACCGTGCGATAGAGTTGTGCTCAACGAATCCAGCGAAGATTTTCGGTTGTGCTAACAAAGGCAGTATTGCTGTGGGTAAAGATGCGGATATCGTGATTTACGATCCGGATATCGATTTCACCATCACCGTTGATAAAATGCATTCCGATTACGACCACACCATTTGGGAAGGCATTCAGTTAAAAGGGTATCCTATTCAAACCTATTCACGCGGTCGCTTGGTGTACGATCATGGCGATTTTATCGGAGAACCGGGTTGGGGCCAATTTGTGAAACGCGAAAAACGCTGAGAGTTAAAGTTGGGTATAGCCATTTTCTATTTGACCTCTGCGTCGTCAGAGGTTAATGAAAATGCGTTACATCAAGGTAAGATCAAACGGATTTTGAAAAAAGAGAACAGCATGAATTACAAATACCATATGCCAACCAAAGTGTTTTCTGGCAAAAATTGCATTGTTGCGAATAGCGATGTGTTTAAAACGTTCGGCACCAAAGCGATGTTGGTGACTGGACGCTCTTCCGCGAAAAAAAATGGGTCACAACAAGATGTGATCACAGCTTTAGAACAACAAGGTATTGATTACGTTGTCTTTGATAAAGTAATGGCTAACCCAACAATTGCCTGTGCTTACGAAGGTGCTGAGTTTGCCAAAGCGAATCAGGCCGATTTTATTGTGGCCATTGGTGGTGGTTCCCCTATGGATGCGGCGAAAGCGATGGCCTTGCTGGCGAAGCAAGACATTCAGCCCGAAGACTTGTTTAATGGTCAATACGCTGCGGATGTATTACCGATCATAGCCGTACCAACGACTGCTGGGACTGGCTCAGAGGTCACTCAATATTCGATTCTAACCAACGATGTATTGGAAACCAAAACCAGCATTGCCGCTGAGATTCTATTCCCTAAAGTGGCGTTTGTGGATGCAAAATACATGCTGGGATTGCCGGTTACCACAACCATTAATACGGCAGTTGATGCGCTATCTCATTCAGTGGAAGGCATGTTGAGTATTCGTTCCTCACTGGTCTCTGATGCGTTAGCGAAAGAGAGTATTCGCTATTTTGTGAAAGCTGCCCCTGCGATGTGTGATGCTGTTGGCTCTGGCGATGTCAGCCTGCTTGATGAAGCCGTGAGACAAGATTTAATGCAGTGTGCCATGCTGGCGGGCATGGTGATTGCCCAGACCGGAACAACAGCAGTGCATGCGATGGGCTACTCGTTGACCTACTTCAAGAATATTGACCATGGTCGCGCGAATGGCTTGCTGCTTGCTGAGTACATGGCCGTAGTGCAAGAGAGTGAACCTCAGCTGGTGGCGGAAATCCTTGCTGCTCTTGGCATGAGTAAGTTGAGTGAATTTAAGGCGTTGTTGAGCAAACTGTTGGGCGAAGTGGAAGTGCTCACCAAAGATGACATCGCTAAATACAGTGCTAAAGCGGTGGCAGCACCGGCTATCAAAGGTAACTGTAAAGTGAAACCGTCAGAAGACGAAGTGAATGCCATGTTTAGGCAGGCATTTCAATTAAGTTAATGCATTGATGTGTAACGATAGGCCGCTCAAAATGACGCGGCCTTTTTTGTACTTTTTTACTAAGCCGACAGATGCGTTGCGGATTATTTAATGGCGGTTAATTTACCGGCTATGGCATTCATTGCGGGGATCCACACCAAACGGTCTGCTGACATTTTTTTGCCATTCGGCATTTTGACGTGATTAACGAGCCACAACACGCACCCTTCAGTAAGGTTAAATAGGCAGCGTGTTTGAGTGTACAAATTGCCATCGTCATAGGCTTCTGATACGGGCATTGCGACCTCTTGCCACGCTTGACTTAACTGCTCTAAAGGTGCGGATAAGGTTAAGGTGATCTGTTCAGGTTCAACGTCTTTGACGATCGTCATCTGAATTTGTGTATGCCCATCGATCTCATTGAGCGCCAGTTGATGTGGGATTGAACCATCTTTCCATGTGAGTTGCATGATTATTTCCTCAAATGAGTCATTAGGTGAGTTACCTAGATTAGTGATGAACAAGCTCTACGGCTTCGCGAGTAAGACGAGCCAGCTCTTCCCATTGACCTGCGGCAATGAGCTTTTTGTCTACCATCCATGTACCGCCACAGGCTATCACGCGAGGAATCGCAAGGTAGTCACGTATATTGGCAGGCGTAACCCCACCTGTTGGCATGAGTTGAATGTTAGTGTAGGGGGCCAGTAAAGCTTTGAGCATATTGATACCGCCTGATGCTTCGGCTGGGAAAAACTTGAGGGTATTCAGACCTAATTCTAGTGCTGCCTCAATAGTTGACGGGTTGTTTACCCCAGGAATGATGTCAATGCCCAATTCTTGGCATGCTTTGACGGTATTGGGGTTAAGACCAGGTGAAACAATAAAAGTCGCACCAGCTTCTTTGGCTTCTATGACTTGTTCACGAGTCAGCACGGTTCCGGCACCAATCAGCATGTCTGGTTGGCTTTGACGCAGCAAGCGAATGGCTTCTGCGGCAGCATCGGAGCGAAAGGTAATTTCGGCTGTTGGTAATCCGTTCTCGGCTAACACTTGTCCCAAGGGAATAATGTCACTGGCCTTATCAATAGCGATGACAGGAATGACTTTTAGAGCTTTTAATTGTTCAGTAATGGTAGACATATACGATCCTTAAATAATGCCAAGAGCGGCCTGAGTTAATGCTTTGGGAATAATGGCGCCTTGGTGTTGAATGACGGTGCCAGCCAATGTATTGCCGCGTTGGCAAGCGGTGATAAGATCCTCACCGCAAAGATAGGCAGAAAGAAAACCGCCGTTAAAAGAGTCACCAGCGGATGTAGTATCGACGACCGCATCAATCTTCTGGGTGGGGACAGATTGGGGAGGAAAATCCGTGGTGAAGTCTTGAACCAAACAGCCCTCAGCACCCAATTTAATGATGCACTTTTTCACTCCATCGGTGGCTAGACGTTGCAACGTTTGAGTTGGCGTGTTATCTCCCCAAATCAACTGTTCATCGTCAAAGGTCACTAGAGCGAAGTCGGTTATTGCGTACAGAGCTTGATAGAACTCTCGGACAGTATGGTGTTGGTCTTGTGGCCATAATGCCGGACGGAAGTTGCTGTCAAAGGCGATTTCAACATTGTGTTCTTTGAGTTGGTGTAACCAGTGGATCAATGCCCAACGATCTTCTTCGGGTAAAATGGCGAGAGAGATACCACTGATGAACACCATGTCGACTTGATTTAATGCTTGTTTAAGCAGCCCAAAGTTGGGGTGTTGCAACAGGTATTTGGCAGCAGATTGATTACGCCAATATAAGAAGGTCCGTTCACCTTGATCATCTAATTGGATGAGATACAAACCTGGAGTACGAGTATCGTCCTCTAAAACCCATTGTGTACTAATGCCTTCGTTCTCCCACCGGGACAACATGCCTTTACTGATGGGATCTGAACCGAGCGCGGTGACATAAGAGACTTGAATTGCCTCTCCATTGAGATTGGCTTCTTGGCCACGGCACAGGTACACCGCCGCATTGAGCGTATCTCCCCCGAAGGTTTGCTGCATAGCCCCAAATGGTTTGCCATTCAGCTCTATCATGCATTCACCAATAATCGCAATGTGTTTCATTGTGGGTTTCTCTCTTCAAAGTAACGTTGAGCATTGCCGAAACAGATGTTTTCAATCATGGGACCAAGGAGTGACATATCGTGCGGGATTTCACCGTTTTCAGCCCAGCGCCCAACCAAATTACATAAAATGCGACGAAAATACTCATGACGGGTATAAGAGAGAAAACTGCGCGAGTCCGTCAGCATCCCCACGAATTGGCTCAGTAGACCTAATGAAGACAACTGCTCCATTTGGCGCTGCATGCCATCTTTTTGATCGTTAAACCACCAACCAGAACCAAATTGCACTTTGCCTGCAATGCCTCCGCCTTGGAAATTGCCAATCATCGTTGCCATCATTTCGTTATCTCGTGGATTGAGGCAATACAAAATGGTGCGTGGCAGTTGGTTGGTTTTATCCATTTCATCGAGTAAATGAGCCAATTCAAAGGCAAAAGGTTTATCCCCAATAGAATCAAACCCTGTATCAGCGCCTAACTGCAGGAACATGCGGCTATTATTGTTGCGTTGTGCGCCGATGTGCAGTTGCATGACCCAGCCCAGTTGCGCGTAACGCTGACCTAGCCATACCTGCACGGCTGTTGAATATTGTGCGCATTCCAGCTCGGAAAGTGACTCACCATTGAGGCGACGAGAAAGGAGCTTATCCAGTGTTTGCTCGGTTGGGATTGGCGCATATCGTACCACTTCAATACCGTGGTCTGCTGAGCGGCAGCCATGTTGGTTGAAGTGAATCAATCGCTTATCTAGCGCAGCAATAAGGTCGGCAAAGCGGGATATTTCGATGTCAGCAGAACGGCCAAGCATCTTGATGTAATCGGTGAAGGTATCGAGCTCAATCTTAAACGCTTTATCTGGACGCCAGCTTGGGCACACTTTGGTGGAAAAAGAAGTGTCTTGAGCGATCGCTTGGTGATGCTCTAAAGAATCGATCGGATCGTCTGTTGTCCCCACCATGACCACATTCATCTGTTGCATAATGCCACGAGCGGTAAAGTCGGTTGTGGAAAGCAGCTCATTGCATTGATTCCAAACCGCATCGGCAGTCTCTGGGCCAAACAAGGTATTGGTAATACCAAATGGTCTACGTAATTCAAGATGAGTCCAGTGGTATATGGGATTGCCCAAGGTGAGCGGAACGGTTTTCGCCCAAGCCATGTATTTGTCGTAATCACTGGCTTGGCCAGTGATCAGTTGCTCATCGATCCCTGCAGAGCGCATGCAACGCCACTTGTAATGGTCACCCTCAAGCCATATCTGCGCCAAATTGGCGAATTGACGATTGTGGGCAATTTCTGCAGGGTTAAGATGGCAATGATAATCGTAAATCGGTTGATGACTTGCGTGTTCGAAATAGAGTCGGCGAGCCGTCTCGTTTGACAGTAAGAAATCTTCGGTTAAGAAATTCTTCATGTTGGCTCTCCTAAAGGGCGGCAACTGTTGCCCGCGCTCCACGTTCGATGAGTGATTGATAGGCTTTCGTCACGGCTTGAATCACTTGTGGGTTTTGACCAATGTCGGCTGGGAATATGGCTTCAAGTGCCAGCAGTGCTGGAACCACCGAGACATTTAACCCATGTTCATCACAGATGCTGCGCAGTGTGGTGCTCATGGGATCACGAACATCAATCGCATTCCCTTGCTCATCTACCCCAGCGACATAACGCATCCATCCAGCAATCGCTGTTGCAATCCAGGAGAAATCCGTGCCTTGCTTGAGGTGATAACGTAAGCTGCCGCCCATCCGTTGTGGGATTTTCTGGCTGCCATCCATCGCAATTTGCCAAGTTTTATGTTTGAGACTAGGGTTGGTGAAGCGCTCAATCAATAGCTTCGCATAGCTTTCGAGATCGGTGTCGCCGGGCATATTCAAAGAGGGAGCTTGCGCTTTGATCATCATGTCGTAAGCCGCTTTTTTGTAGCCTTGGTCGGTCATGGTGTCGGAGATGTGTGCATAACCGCCTAGGTAGCCAAGATAAGCCAAAAATGAGTGGCTACCATTGAGCATACGTAACTTCATCTCTTCATAAGGGACGACATCGGCAACAAATTCCGCACCAGCCACATTCCAATCGGGACGACCAGCAACAAAATGGTCTTCAATAACCCACTGACGGAACGGTTCACATGCAATACCACATGGATCTTCACAACCAAGAAGTTGTGCAATTTCGGCCAATGTTTCGTCTGTGGCTGCGGGAACAATGCGGTCCACCATGGTACATGGGAAGGTGACGTTAGTTTCAATCCAATCACGCAGTTCAGGATCCAATAATTGGGCGAATTCAAGTATAGCGGCTTTTGCGACATGACCATTTTCTTGCACGTTGTCGCAAGACATCACGGTAAAAGGCTTCAGACCACGTTCACGGCGCAGTCTTAGTGCTTGCACGAGGTAGCCGAGAGCCGATGTTGGTTGAGTGGGATTAGCAAGGTCGTTGATGATGAGCGGATTATTTTTATCCAATTGTCCTGTTGCTGAATCCGTGCAGTATCCTTTTTCTGTAATGGTCATTGAGACAATAGCAACTTGGGGTTCGGCCATTTTTTCCAAAATAGCCTCAGTGCCATCAAAATTAGGATGCATAGATTCGGTTACCGAGCCAATGACTTTCACGTCGGTGCCTTGTGCGCCTTTTTCAGCAACCGTGTATAGATGGTTTTGCGCGCGTAGCGCTTGAATCAGTGCTTCTCCGCCAAATAGGTTAACCTCGCAAATGCCCCAATCACTGCCCGTCTCGCTGAGCATAAGATCAGTAAATAAGCCTTGGTGTGCACGATGAAATGCGCCAAAACCGAGGTGAACGATACGACTTTTCAAGGTTGAACGGTCGTAAGTTGGAACAGACACATTGCTGTTAAGAAGCGAGTTTGAGATATCTTTCATTTCCTAGTCCTTAAGAGCTACCAAGTTTGCACTTGGTAGCCGAAGTATTGTCATTGAGAATCAGTAGCCTAAGACGAGGTGAGGTAAGAATAGACTCAACTGTGGGAAGAACGTGACAGCGAGTAAAGCTACAACTAAAGCCCCATAAAATGGCAGTAGAGGTTTGATGACTTTGTCGATGGAGATGTTGGCGACAGAGCAGCCGATAAATAGAGCACTACCCACTGGTGGAGTACAAATACCGATAGCTAAGTTAAAGGTCATCATGATGCCAAAATGAACCGGATCGACACCCATATCCAACACGATAGGTAGGAAGATCGGCGTAAAAATAAGGACCGCAGGTGTCATATCCATGAAAATACCAACAATCAATAAGATGACGTTAATGATCAGGAGAATCATGAATGGGTTGTCTGAAATGGACAGTAGTGCATCGGCGATCATATAAGGAATATCAGCATTAGCCATTGCCCATGACATACCCATTGATGCGCCTACAAGTAGCAGCACAATCGAAGTCGTGACAGCGGACTCTAGAACAATCTTAGGCAACTGCGACCACTTCACTTCTTTATAAACCAGAACAGCCAAGATAAAGGTGTAAATAACGGCAATCGCAGAAGCTTCAGTTGCAGTAAAAATACCGCCGATAATCCCCCCCATGATCACGATGATCAGCATGAGCGATGGGGCTGCTTTTAAAAAGGTACTCCACACTTCAGCGAACGATGGGCGAGCAGCAATAGAATATCCTCTGCGTTTAGCGATAAAACCAGCGATGACCATAATGCTAAGACCCATCAGAATACCGGGAATATAGCCAGCTAAGAATAATGCGGCGATAGATGTCCCACCTGATACTAAAGAAAAGACAATGAGCGTATTGCTTGGTGGAATCAGTAGCCCAGAAGGACAAGAGGTGATATTCACCGCGGCAGAGAAGTTTTCATCATAGCCATCTTTCTTTTGTAAAGGTGACATCGTGCCACCGACCGCTGCTGCAGAGGCGACGGCTGAACCGGAAATAGAGCCAAACATCATATTCGCCATGACGTTGACGTGGGCTAATGAGCCTGGTAGCCGCCCGCCTAACACTTTGGCAAAATTAATTAAGCGCAATGCAATACCACCTTGGTTCATGATATTGCCAGCTAAGATAAAAAATGGGATTGCCAATAAGGCAAAGTTATCTAAGCCGGCTGCCATACGTTGCGCGACAACGGCAATGGCAGGTTCTAAAGGTAAACTCATCAAAATGGTTGCGAGTGATGATAGACCGATGGCGAAAGATACCGGTATCCCGAGTATTAATAAGACGGCAAAAGAGCCGAATAAGGTAACAATGACTTGCCATTCCATTATGGGATCCTTTTATTAATCTATTTGCGAATGAGTAATAAGTGCGTTGCTGTTTTTAAATTCCTGCACGCGTTCGTAGGTATAGGCCACTGAGTAGAAAATCATTAATGCTCCACTAAGCGGTAAACAAAAATAGATGTAGCCCATTTGAATACCCAAGGCTGGAGTGACTTGGCCTGTTGATAATGTTTTTGCTGCTAATTGCGCTCCGCCATAAACCAAAACAACACAAGCAAATCCTGCGATAGCGATTTGAATAATAATCTCGTTAATTATTTTTCTTGTGCCCGTTAATTTCATCGTTAATAAATCGATAGCGAGGTGGCGTTTTAATCCAGTGGTATATGAAGCGCCTATTAAAGCCACCCACATAAATAGATATCTGGCGAGTTCATCAGTAACAGTACTTGGTTTACCAATGACATAGCGTGAGATGACTTGCCATACCACGCAAAAAACCAGAAAGGTTAAGAGAGAGATAGTAAAGGCGGATAGGCCCTTATTGATTACCCCGACCAGTTTATTCATGTTATTTCCCTTATGTAGTTATTATCCCTACATTAATTGGTTAACCAAAAATGAGTTCTAATAGATAGATTTCGTCACTTACACATTTCTAATTTGTGGTGAAGTATAAGTTTGGTTATTAAATCGTCCTGTGAGTGTGTTCACATTTAGATTGGTTGACCAATTTTGACGTGATAAATGTGATATTGGTCGTTATGTGAACTATTTTGGTTTGACGGTTGGGTTTCTTACGACAAATAATGCCTATGAAATGTCGAGTTCCTACGATATTGGACAACCAATTATGGAGATGGAAATAATGATTACGAGAAAAAGCATCATTTGTACGGTCGTTGGCGCGGCACTGAGTTTTGGTATGGCTGCATCCTCTTATGCAGCAACAACACTGAAATTAAGTCATAACCACCCTCGTGACCATGCTGTGCATAAGGCGATGGATTTCATGGCGAAAGAAGTTAAAGATCTGACCCATGGTGAAGTTAGGATTCGTATCTATCCCGATGCCCAACTTGGTACGCAACGTGAGTCAATGGAACTCATGCAAAATGGTGCTCTGGATATGGTGAAAAGTAATGCGGCTGAATTGGAAGCGTTTTCTCCTGATTATTCTGCATTTAACTTGCCGTATTTGTTCCGAGATAAAGAGCACTATTACAAAGTCATCGGTGGTGAAATTGGGAAAGAAATTCTTGAGTCTTCGAGAAAAAGTGGCTTTATTGGCGTAACCTATTTTGATGCAGGCGCTCGTAGTTTCTACACTTCAAAACCGATTAATAGTCCTGCCGACCTGCAAGGGTTGAAAGTACGTGTGCAGCCAAGCCCAACCGCGATTGCGATGGTGAAATCACTGGGGGGTAACCCAACACCATTGGCTTACGGTGAACTTTATACTGCATTGCAACAAGGTGTTGTGGATGCGGCTGAAAATAATATTCCTTCATTCAGTTTGAGTCGCCACAGCGAAGTCTCCAAATTCTTCAGTTTGGATGAACATACCATGGTGCCTGATGTGTTGGTTATTTCTACCAAATCCTACGATAAGCTGACGCCCGATCAGCAAGCGGCTTTAATGAAAGCAGCAAAAGATTCCTCTGAATACATGAAAAAACTGTGGGCTGAATCTGAAGCGAAAGAAACAGAGAAGGCCGAAAAAATGGGCGTGACTTTTGTTCATCCTGACAAGGCTTCATTCGTTGCTGCGGTACAACCTATGTACCAAGAATTGAGCAAAACGAATCCAGAATTGAGTGCTCTGGTTGAGCGCATTAAGAATGTCAAATAAAGTCACTGAATTCTGAAGAAAAATTAGGTGTTGTCACTGTTGTAAACAAATAGGTTGACCAATTGCTCTTGGTCGCTATGATTGTATAAGCATTTCAGCATGATTAAACATAACTCCATGATATTATTCGAACCGAAACGCCCTTATCAAGAAATAGGGTTGGTACTAAGACAGCAGCTTATCGACGGCTTATATCAGGTAGGTGAACGTTTACCTCCAGAGCGTGATATTGCAGAGCAGTTAGATGTCAGCAGAACCGTTGTGCGTGAAGCGATCATTATGCTTGAGTTGGAAAACTTAGTAGAGGTGAAGAAAGGGTCAGGAGTCTATGTTCTCAATATTCCCACGACGTCGGATTCGCAGGAAAATATCATCAATGATGATGCGGGGCCTTTTGAGATGTTGCAAGCGCGGCAATTGTTGGAAAGCAATATCGCCGAATTTGCCGCAACGCAAGTGACTCCTGGTGATATTGTGCGCATGCGTGCTGCACTTGAACTGGAACGTAAAGAGTTCGAAAACGGCACTGCTGGGCAAGAAGGAGATGAAAAATTTCATCTTTGTATTGCAGAAGCGACACAAAACTCTGTGTTGGTTGAGATGCTGAAATATTCATGGCTACGGCGCCAACATAGCCCAATGTGGAATAAATTACATTCACACATTCGTGGTGTTGGATATCGAGCCGACTGGATAGACGATCATGCCAAAATACTGTCTGCACTTAAACGTAAAGACCCTATTGCAGCCAAGAATGCCATGTGGCAACACCTAGAAAATGTAAAACAACGTTTATTCGAACTGTCTAACGTTGATGATCCTGATTTCGATGGTTATTTATTTAGTTCAAATCCGGTCTTTTTAGTAGACCAAGATAAATAACATTATATTGAGTTATTCAATCGGGAACTGAACCAGACAATATGTATTTTGCTATTTATTGTCTTCTATGTGTCGTTATAACACTTAATCTTGATGCAATCAGGTGGGTTAAGTGTGTCTTTAAAAGGTATATATCATGGAACAAACTTGGCGATGGTATGGTCCTAGCGATCCCGTAACTTTAGATGATATTAAGCAAGCGGGAGCAACAGGTATTGTAACGGCTTTACACCATATCCCTAATGGAGAAGTCTGGAGTAAAGAAGAGATCCTGAAACGTAAAGCGATTTTAGATGAGAAAGGGTTTAATTGGTCGGTAGTTGAAAGTGTACCTGTTCATGAAGAAATAAAAACACGCAGTGGACAGTATCAGAAATGGATTGCAAATTATCGCCAGTCTCTCATTAATCTTGCCGAATGCGGTATTGATACGGTTTGCTATAATTTCATGCCTGTATTGGACTGGACAAGAACCGATCTTGAATATCAGTTACCCGATGGTTCTAAAGCGTTGCGTTTTGATCAAATTGAATTTGCTGCGTTTGAATTATTTATATTAAAGAGACCAGGTGCTGAGCTGGAATATTCAGATAGTGAACAATCAGAAGCGAGAGTTCGCTATGAGCAGATGTCTCAAGCTCAAATTGATAAGCTGACGGCAAATATTATTGCAGGTTTACCTGGAGCCGAAGAAGGTTATACATTAGACGAATTCCAAGCGCGACTCGATACCTACAAAGGTATTACAAAAGAGAAGCTACGTGAACATATGGTATTATTTCTTCAAGAGTTAATGCCAGTGTGTGAACAATATGGATTGAAATTGGCGGTGCATCCTGATGATCCACCACGTCCAATTCTAGGTTTACCTCGTATCGTGTCAACGATTGAAGACATTGAGGCGTTGACAACAGCGGTATCGAGTAAAATGAATGGTATCACCATGTGTACTGGTTCCTACGGTGTCAGAGGGGATAACGATCTCGTAAACATGATTGAGACGTTTGGTGACCGAATTTATTTTACTCACCTCCGTTCTACTCAGCGTGAAGAGAATCCATTAAGTTTTCATGAAGCTGCCCATCTTGAAGGTGACGTAGACATGTATTCTGTCATCAATGCGTTGTTGAAAGAGGAAGTTCGTCGTGAAAACGTTGGAGATTTGCGAAAAATACCGATGCGTCCTGATCATGGTCATCAAATGATTGATGATTTAAGAAAGCAAACCAACCCAGGTTATTCTTGTATTGGTCGCTTAAAAGGTTTGGCAGAAATTCGAGGGGTTGAATTAGCTTTAAGACGAGCATTTTATCCCAAAAAAAGCGCATAGCTACTAGCCATTATTACTGAACATTAAGATGTAGAATTATTTTATATCTTAATGTTCTTTATTTTTTATGCAATGGTTTTTCTGCATATATTTGATTTATAGCAATGATAATACTAAAAATATTTATTTGTTATTTTAAATCCAATCTGTATTTTTTCATTTTAGATTCGTTGTGTTCGTATATTAATCGATGTAGGTTGTGTGCGTTATTAGAACGCCTTATATCGGTTAATTGGTAATTCTAACCTGACCCTACATTAGGACAAAAATAAATGAAAAAGCCTAAATATCTTCTTACCCCGATCGCTTTAGCTATCTTATTAGCTGGATGTAATAACGATTCGAATACCTATCAACAGCCCATATTAGGAGAACATGTTACCAATATTCTCCAACAAGATGGTTATCAATTTAAAGATCTGAATAAAAATGGTGTGCTAGACCCTTATGAGGATTGGCGTAATACTATTTCGATTCGTGTGGATGACTTAGTTAGTCGTATGACGCTCGAAGAAAAAGTCGGAATGATGTTGATTGATACCATGAATGCGGCGGCTTACGGGGCAACCAATGAGACGCATGTTAACTATATCGACCAACAAAAAATGACACGGTTTATCTTCCGTAACTCTATTTTGACGGAAGAGCAGCTCAATGGGATGAGTGAATCTGAGCGTAATCCGAGTGGTAATGTGATTACTGGTTTAAATAGTGCTC
The DNA here is from genome assembly GCF_024347055.1 of Vibrio porteresiae DSM 19223. Taxonomy (NCBI): domain Bacteria; kingdom Pseudomonadati; phylum Pseudomonadota; class Gammaproteobacteria; order Vibrionales; family Vibrionaceae; genus Vibrio; species Vibrio porteresiae. The sequence continues at coordinate 1,622,099 of NZ_AP024896.1, read as the reverse complement.
CGATTTCTCCTCGTGAAGCTGCACGTTACATGAATTTGATACAGGAACTATGCGAAGGTACTCGGTTAGGTATCCCTGCCTTATTTAAATCTAATGCACGTAACCACTTAGATCCTAACGCTCTGCCGGGGATTAACGTTTCAGCTGGGGCATTCTCTGAATGGCCTAAAGAAGGTGGATTAGCTGCTGCCGCATTGGGGGATGGTGATATGAGCACCATCGAAGAGTTTGCTCGCGTCATGAAAGACGAATGGAAAGCGATCGGTTTACGCGGTATGTACGGTTATATGGCGGACTTATCGACAGAACCACGTTGGCACCGTGTGCATGAAACCTTTTCTGAAGATTCGGACTTGACCTCTAACATCATCACCACTTTGGTCAGTACGTTACAAGGTAGCTCAGTGAGCAGTGACAGTATTGTGTTGACCATGAAACATTTCCCTGGGGGCGGCCCACAATTTATTGGTTTGGATCCTCATTATATTGCTGGTCAACACCAAAGTTACCCAACTCATAATTTTGAGTATCACGTGAAACCTTTTATTGCGGCAGTAAACGCAGGGGTTGCTGCGATTATGCCTTATTACGGTGTGGTTGGCGGCGGTGAATGGAAGTTGAGTGACTTAGCGACCGGTCAAACCGTCGCGGCAGATGGCACCAACTTGTACGTCGGGACACGTACCTCTGACGGTCAAGTACTCTCTTTAGCGGATGTCGTTTCTGATCGAGTGAAAGATACGCTCAGAGTGCCCAATAACGACTACAACAATGATGCGACAGCGGGGACTCCAACTGGCAACGTTGGTGTGGCGTTTTCTGCCGGGATTTTAAATGGGTTGTTACGTCAACGCTTAGGCTTTACTGGAGTGATCAACTCTGATACCGGTATCATTAATGACCCTAATACTGGCGTGCCAGATGATGAAGCGATGCAGAATAACCGTGCTTGGGGTCTGCAAGATAAATCGAAAAATGAGTTGTTCAAAATTGCGATTGACGCTGGTACCGACGTTTTTTCAGGATTTCATCGAAATGCCGACATCATGAGCGCAGTACAAGAAGGTGCGATTCCTGAAACTCGTATTGATCAATCGGTGAAACGACTGCTTACCGTTCAATTTGAATTGGGGTTATTTGAAAATCCTTATGTGGATGAAAGCGTAGCGAATCAGATCGTTGGAAGCCAAGATCATCAGAATAAAGCGGACATTGCTCAGCGCAAATCGGTCGTATTATTGAAAAGCGAAAATGCGCTGTTACCACTGCCAACGGGGACTGCTGCTTCTGATGTTAAATTGTTTACTTTAGGTGTGAACGATGGGGTTGCTGCGCAATACGGTTTTACTCCAGTCAGTGATATGAACAGTGCCGATAAAGCCGTTGTTCGCGTGCGAGTGACCAATCGAAATACCGGTGCTTTAGTTTTTGGTGGCGCCAAATTTGATGAAGTGGATGTTCTTGATTTTACCGGAATGTCGCAAGCACAAACGTGGGATATTAGCCCATCCCTTGCCGAGATTAAGCAAGTAATGGACACTGTTGGTGCGGAAAACACGGTGTTATCGATCTACTTCCGTCATCCTTTTGTGTTGGACGATGTGAGTGGATTAAAAAATGCGGGCGCGATTTTGGCCACCTTTGGTGCCAGTGATTCTGCTCTGTTTGATGTGTTAACCGGGCGCTTTACGCCGAAAGGGAAATTGCCATTTGCTCTGGCAAACAGTGCTCAAGCGATTATTGATCAAGCTTCGGATGCTCCGGGGTATACTCCTGCGGATACTTTGTATGGCTTTGGTTATGGACTGACGGACTATTAGTCAGCAAGTCAATCACGAGCTAAGTTGTTGTAATGAAAGGCTACAGAGAGTGTCATTCTGTAGCTTTTTTGTTGCTAGGTGGCCTAGCTAATGAAATATTAAAGTTGGCTATTTCCTGTTCTGGTTGGATTTCGGTGAGTCGCGGAATTCGCTTAAAAGCTATGAAATTATTATCGTTCGACTGCTTGCTGTTCTGGTTTTAGGGCAGTTTGGTAAGAGTACATCTGCAGATTTAGAGCACTTAAATTGTATCGCTAATCAGCAGGCTATGACCTTAGTTTCCCTGATGGACTTCTATCTGATGCTGCCATTGTTACTTCTGTTACGTAAGCCTGCAAAATAACGAAAGTACACATTACCAAGACGGAATGTTTTTGTGAGCTTTCTTATGGTCGCTAAATACGCGTGAGCTACGTCTCTTAGTAGAGATATTTGCTCTCCTCAATCTTATCGATTTGTTCTGGCGCTAAAAAGCGGGTGGCGTATTCTTGATAAATCCCACTAGTGAGGAGCAGTTTGAATAGGTCAGCGTCTAGATGCTGGTCTTTCACCATTTTGGCTAAAATATCAATTGATTGACTGAGTGTTTTGGCTTTTTTGTATGGCCTGTCAGAGGCGGTAAGGGCTTCAAAAACATCAGCGATGGCCAAGATTCTGGCTTCAATCGATAGCTCTTTGGCGGTGAGCTTTTTCGGATACCCAGTCCCAATCAGGGTTTCGTGGTGACCTCCGGCGATTTCGGGAACGCGCGATAGCTCTTTGGGTAAGGGAAGAGATTCCAACATATGAATGGTCGCGATGATGTGCTCGTTAATCCGGTAACGATCAGAATCGGTCAGAGTGCCTTTTTGAATCGAGAGATTGTATATCTCACCCAAATTAGCGCGTACTTTCGGCACGTTCATGTGCATATCCGCACTCAAAATTGCGTGAGGGTCGGTAACCCAAGGAAGAATATGTTCTTGCTTGTCATCGAGTAAATATTCCGTCGCTGGCAGTGGCTTTTCTGGAATCTTAGCGAGGTGCTTTTCTTCCTCTGGAGACAAACCAAGGCGGTCACTAAAGTGGCGGATCCAGGATTGTTTGCCTATCGCGCGAATAGCGTTAATGCGCTGCTCATCCATAAATTCTGTCCCCACGTTACTTTTGGCAATCAGCGCAAACTGCTCGGTCAGCTCAGTTTGGCGCTTTTGTAATTCGGCCTGCGCTTCTTGCTCTGAATCCTGCTTGAGTAGCCGCTCGAGATAGCGGATTTTTGCATCACGCCACAGCACTTCAAAGCGCGTGCGAACTTCATGAATTCGGTTGTAAATGGTTTCAAGCTTAGTGCCTTTATCAATAATGTGCTCTGGTGTGGTGACTTTGCCGCAGTCATGTAGCCATGCCGCAATTTCAAATTCACGCCGTTGATCAGCTGTGGCAAAAGAGAAGTTCTCAAAAGCGGGCAAATGGCTTTTGTGCGCGCGTTCAGCCAACATAATCGCAAGCTCTGGGACGCGAGCACAATGGCCACCGGTGTAGGGGGACTTTTGGTCAATCGATTGGGCAATAAGCTGAATAAATGAATCTAGCAACTCTTGCTGGTGCACTTGGTGTTGCTCAAGATCTTTTGCCATAGAGACGATAGAGTCTGACAGTTGGTCGAGTTCTTTGATCCGGCTCGGCACTCTTTTTACAAATGAGAATGCTCGATGTCGAATCTTGCCGTTTTCTACGGAAAGCGAACTAATGGGGGTCACGATAGCGTTGGCAAAGTGGTACAGAATCGGGAACAGCAGAATCAGCAGAATAAATGTAATGCCAATAGAAACATACACTTTTTGTAAGTGAGGTGTTTGGATGATGGACGTTGGCACCATCACGCCGAGATAGTAGTTTCCTTCTTTATCCGACAGCACAGAGTTCACGTACAGAGTGTAGTTTTGTCCGTTGATGTTGGTTTGTGATAACTGAGCTTGGTTTCCTCGTATCTGTTTAGCGATGGACACAAAAGCCGAAGTAGGAACGAGACCTGCCATAATACGGGCTTGAATGGTCGCCTCTTTGGGCTGATTGAACCATTTGTTTTCCAGCATTTCATGCTCTTGTGGCGTGAGAGAGTTGATTGCCTTATTGATGATCTCGGTGAGCAGTGGTTGTTCGGATGTGCTCAGAAAATGCAGATTTTGGTTACCTTGCAGCGGCATCGCCGATAGACCTGCATGAAGAGAAAGGTTTTCTAAGCCGTACAACGCGATAAAGTACTTGGCGACGTATTCAGACTCAATCGCCATGTCCGCCTGATGTTGACTCACTGCTTGAAGCGCTGCGATGGTGGTTGGTACTGAGAGAATGATGGCATTTGGGTAGGTACTCTTCACCTTTTCAGCTAACGACCAACCTTGTGGTATCGCGATGGTTCTACCGCTGAAATCATCATTTTCTTTAGGAGAGAAGGTGGTAGAAGTGACGACGACTGTTTTTAACTCTTTGTAGGGTATTGAAAAGTCACCTAGCCCTACCCGAGAGGGAGATTTAAAAACCGCACTGACGATATCAATCTTATTGTTTTTAAACAGGTCCATAAACTGATCCCAGCTATAACCGTTGATGAACTCAAATTCCAAACCGGTTTTTTGGGCAATCAGTTTAAGCAAATCAACAGAGTAGCCTTGTGGTTCTCCACTGTAAGAAAAATCAAACGGTGGCCAGTCTGATTCATTGGAGACGCGAAACGTTCTATGACGACTAACAAAATCTCGCTCTGCTTCATTTAACCGAATTGGAGTTACTTTAATGGCCTTGGGAGCGGCAATATTGGGTTGAGATTGCGCAGAAATCTTGCCATTAGCATCAAAAATGAACGTCTCACTTTGCTGCATCGGGCGATTTTTTTGCAAATAATCAGACATCTCCGCTAATGATATGTCTACGCCTAACACGTTGTTTGAGTGAGGGATTGTCTGCGCGAAGGTGATGCCAGATGTTTGCGTTGAATGAAAAATATAGGGCTGAGTTTTAATCGTTACATCAGGGGTTGCCAACGCTTGTCGAAACCATGGGCGAACGTTGGCATAGTATTGACTCGGTTTGACGATTTGCCGGGATATCTGAAAATGTTCATCGAGATATTGGTTGGTTTGCAGGCGCTTATCACCCTGATTCTGAATGGAAAGAATCAGCCAGCGTTCGTTTGCGTTAGCATCCACTGTGGTGCGCAGAAAAGAGCCGCTATTCAGATTGATCAGCTCATAAAAATCACCGTTGCTATAGCCGACATACACAGCATAAAGATATGGGCGTTGTTCAATCACTTTCGCCATGACCGGAATGATGGGACGGATGGCATCGTTACCAGGAATGCTATCAATATTGGGAAACTGGCTAACCAGCGAGACGACCGAACTGCTTTCTCTATCAATAGTGGCGATTTTCTCGCTGACATTTGCAGCCGTATGGTTAAACAGGGTTTGAGCTGAATCTTTTGCCAGAGATTGCGAAAAGTAAAACTGCAAACCTAATGCAATCCCAACAATGATGGCAGACAGGGTGATAAACAGAGTTAACACGGTGACTTTTATACTGAATTTTGTTTGCTTTAACTCATCGAACATAACAACCATCCTTGATGTATCCATTACGTAATGCACCAGCGTTAGTGTTAACGACAAGGCATCCCCTCATTTCGATTGCCCCTAGTGAGCTTATTTACCTGCGGTGGTGTGGATTTGCGATGAAGATAAGTTAATCAAAAGAGAAATCGAGGGAAAATACAGTGCGCTAGTTATCATTTATGTAATGATACTGAATGCGTATTGATAGAATTTGATTGGCTTGGGAAGCAATATCGAAGAAAAATAAAAGTAGTTGATCTCTCAGATTTGCCTTATGAGGCATTTGCGGTTGTTAAAAAGTTCTCTCAGCAGAAGTGGCTGTAGTAATTAAGCCAATTCGTGAGAGAACTCAATCATGATTTAAATAATAAATTTATTTCCCGATTCTTTGAGTCGAATCATCTCAGTTTGCAGTTCCTGAATATTTTTGCTTTGGCGTTCAACTTCATTGAATATCATTTTCGATACGTCATTCACATTGATGATGTTTTCGTTCACTTGACTAAGGGCATGGGTTTGCTCAGTGACAGATGAGGAAATTTGATACATTTGATCATTGATACCAACGGTGTGGTGGCTAGACTGACTAATCGAGGTTTGAATCAATTGAATTTGGTTGTTTAAGCTGGTGGATACTTCATTAACATGCGCCATGCCATCGGTTGCCACTTGGACGTTTTTATCCAGTGATGAGAGTGTTTCTGTTATTTGTTCGACACTTGCATTTGTGCGCAAAGATAAGGCGCGAACTTCATCCGCCACCACGGCAAAGCCACGTCCCGCTTCCCCGGCTCGTGCTGCTTCAATTGAGGCGTTGAGGGCGAGCAAGTTGGTTTGTTCGGAAATATCGCGGATGTTTTTCAAAATGACATGAACATTCTTGGTTTCTTGCACCACACGTTCAATATTACCTGTGGTGGTTTTGAGCAAACCACCCAGTGCACGGATATTATCGGCACATGTTTTCGAACTGCTGACCACTTGTTTATTCAATTGAGTGGCATTTTCAAGCTCGGTCTTGCACTGATGAATGTTATTGTCGACTTCATTAAAAGAAATGCCAATTTCCTCAGCGGCTGAAGCAACAAGTTCGGTATTTTGCGTATTTTCTTGAATTTTGTTGTGGATTATTTTTGTGCTTTCCACTGAGCTATCAGAAATACGATGCAGTTTTTCAATCATTTGTTGGTTAGATGCAGTTGATTCTTGTAGCTGGCGGATAATCTGATCAAACTTATGACAAAATTCATCATCAATGGAATTCAACGTCACTTTTAAGTTTAAACGATCTCCTTCAACGATTTTATCAAGCATACCTGCAACATACTGACGGCGCTGTATATTGAGTCCGTTCATAAAACAGCTGTACATCGCGATAACAGCCAGCAAGCCTGCATAGAGACAGTGCTCAATAGGGAGCCAAATCGTTAAATGGTGATCAAAAATAAATAAGTTATAGCCTGTTGATTGAAGGTAGTAGAAAAGAAAGTGATGTATGGCGGCGGCGATTAGGTTAGACAGAATCATCATCCAATCGTTATATATCATCAGCAAACCGAGCAAAATAAAAACTTCAAAATGCAACATAGTAAGACCGTGTGACTGGTCGATATGCATCGCGACAAAACCATACAATAGGAAAGCATTAATCAAGCGAAACCGAGGTTGATTAAGCGCGATAATAATGATGCTCAGCACGATGTTAATCATAAGATCGATCGCCGAGAAACCGTATAAAAACATGTAGATAAAAGTCAAAGCGGCCATCGGGACTAGGATGACTGCAGTTTTCATCTGAAAGGAAAAGTCCTTTTTTAACTCAGATAGATAGGATGACATAAAAGTTAGCTAGCTCCATGTATTGGCAGACCGTCGGATCGTTTAACCGCAAGCATTCACGATGCCCATTAACGAACTTGGTTTATGGCTAATTCTAGTCTAAGGAATTAAAGGAAATTGAAATTAGCCCATAATTGGTAGAGCTTCTAAAATGGAAAAAAAGCCTCCATGGCTGGAGGCTATATAAGATGTCACCGAGGTGATGATACTCACCTGTAACTAAGTGCTACGTGGCTCTTAGTCAGACGTTAAATACAAGTTGCCAGTTAGTACGCTTCGTCATCCGCGACTTGTACGGCATTTTGTACTGGTGTCGGTAACGGATTCGAAACCGTGGTACTTACGGCGATTGCATTTGGTGCCGAAATAGAAGCAGAGGTATCTAAGTCGTCAGAGCTGCCGCCGACCAAGACATTAAACTGCGCGTTTTCTGGGATAGTCCAAGTATTATCACTTTGTTTGTAGTAAGAGAATGAACGAGCATTTAGTGGAATCGTCACTTGCTTGCTTTCCCCTGCTTCTAAGTACACTTTGCTAAAGCCTTTCAGTTCATGATCAGGACGTTCCACTTCTGGATTGATCGGTTGAACATAAAGCTGAGCCACTTCATAACCTGCATTACCACCTGTATTGGTTACCGTTACGGTTGCGTAAATAATGCCGTCACGAGTGATGGTGTTGGATGACAACTTCAGATTGCTGAATGAGAAGTCGGTATAGCTTAAACCAAAGCCAAATGGGTAGAGCGGTTTATGCTGGCTTGATTGATAACCACGGTAACCCATGTTGAGGCCTTCGCTGTAGACCATAGTGGTTTTCGCATCGTCACCTAAGTAATCATCTGGATCAGAATAAGAAGCATAACTTGGGTTATATTTCACATACTTATCTATAGTGATTGGCAAGCGACCTGATGGGTTAACATCGCCATAAAGAATCTCAGCAAGTGCTTGACCACCGAATTGACCACTGTACCAAGCATGAAGCGCTGCGCCTGCATCTTGGATCCACGGTTCCATTAACATAGCGCTACCACCGTGCATGACCACAATCGTGTTCGGGTTTGCTTTGGTGAGTTTTTCTAGCATGTAACCTTGGCGATCGGGAAGGGTGTAATCGTGATCGAGTGTTTCACCTTCTGTTTCGTAGTTACGACCAACAATCGCGACGACCGCATCGTAATCCCCAATATTGTCTGGCACTTCAAGTGAGGCCCAGCTCATTTGTAGACCACGAATACTACCGTAATAAGGAGTAAATAGACGCGTGCGGTTATACTCTAGTTTCACGGTATACAGTTTACCCGCTTGCAGCTTCTTGGTTTTCACTGATAGAGGAACAGCATCGATCAAGTCGGTTGCTTTTGGCACACCATCGAAGGTCAAAATCTGCTCGCCATCCAAATAGAGGGTAAATGGACCATCTGCTTTGACTTTGATGACCTGTCGACCGGAAATGGTCGGTTTGATTTGACCAGTAATACGCAAGCCAAATGAGCCAACTGAAGGATCAACATTATCTAAGTCGTGACTTCCTTCTGAATCAGTGTTGGTCAGGTCGTCCCAGTCAAAGTTAGCTACTTGCTCGGTACTGGTTTGAACAGGCTCACCGCTCAGTTCATTGTTATCGAAGTACTCGACTTGCAAACCTGTTTCACAATCATCAGTACAGTCTGGTTGATACCAAGTCGTCGCTGATGGTGTCAGTGACATAGCACTAATAAAAGTGACGTTGTCGGCCGAATAGTTGATATCTTGCAGACCCGCCAATTCGGTTACATAACCAGATTGAGGAACAGAATAAGGCGTACCAAAAGGTGAACTTGGCGCGTTGATTGCCCCGTCACCAATGACCGCAATTGTTGCATTTTTGCTCAGTGGTAACAGACCGCCAGTCCCGCCTTGAGCGCCTTGGTTTTTCAGCAACACGATACTTTCACGTGCGAGATCGAGCGATGCATCTTCACCGTGTTCGGGGTTATCTAGCGTTTGAGCATCATACACAGTTTGGTCGAAACCATAGTCAAATAGAGCGCGCAGATTGCGGCGAACTTTGTTGTCGATGACATTTTGCGTTAGCGTGCCATCTTCTAGATACGGAGTGAGCTTTTTCTCGCGGAAATAGTAGCCACTAGGCTGATCAAGGTCGGTTCCAGCGTAGGCGGCATCATAGGCGCTGATGATCGAGTTGAAGTCCGATGAGACGTAACCTTTAAAGCCCCATTCGCCCTTTAAAACATCAGTAATGAGGAAATGGTTGGAACATGCTTGCACGCCATTGATGTAGTTAAAGCCACACATGACGGCGCCAACACTGGCATTTTTCACTAAGGATTCAAACGCTGGCATGTAGATTTCACGCATCGGGCGCGCTTCCATTTGTACATCAAGATTGTAGCGGTTGGCTTCTTGTTCATTGGCAAGCCAGTGTTTCACAGTGGCAACAACGCCTTGTTTTTGTACAGCATTGGTTAGTGCAGGGGCCAATACTGCACAGAGGAACGGGTCTTCACCACAGATGGTTTCGGCGTTACGCCCACCAAACGGAGTTCGGTACATATTCACCACGGGAGAGAGAAAGTGCTCCGAACCAGACATGCGAGTTTCATAGCCTAAAGCCAAACCCAGCTCTTTAACGCGGTTGATGCTCCAAGACGCGGCAGCTGCCGTTTGTGAAGGGTAGCTCGCACCATAAAGAAGTTTGGTGGATTTGACACGAATACCCATTGATGAGTCTACCGAGTTGGTTCCGGGTAAACCTAAGCGATCATTAGGACGAAACAGGTAGCCGCTATCGACGTGAATATAGTTGAATTTTTCTGACTGCGTCATCTGACCCAAGATATTATCGACCTTGTTTTCGACTTCCACGGCGGTGCGACCAGAAGTCCCAGCAGCCAACGCAGTAAGTGGTGCACTGAAACAGAGTAAACCCGTAATGAGGGTGTGTTTATGTGTCATCATCGTTATCTACTCTTGTTCATTATTGAGTTCGACGTTGGTAGGAGCATCGTCGGTTTTGATGGGAGCGCTAAGTAGATTTTTTCGAGCACCGCGTTCATCGGAAACATAATCCTTGAGATTAACCACCGCCTCTTGCTGCTTTTCTATTTCAATACGTTGTTCGACGGCCTGATTTGCCTCGTTGACACTCATGGTATGACTATTAGCTTGGTAACTAATCGTCAGTAATGTACCTGCAGTTATACAGCACCAAATTAATTTAGACATAGAGATCCTCTATTGAATATTTTATATCCATATAAACATCAATGATTATGTAGTTTGCTATGAAGATGAGTTAAAACTCAGAAAGATGAGCTACTAATTTATGGTTTTATTATTTCTAAAACAAATTGACTGGAACTTTTTTGGTTAATGAGTATCCAACGTTTTACTCATTTAAAATTTGATTTGGTTTTGGTTTAATCATTTGTTTTAATGATATTAAATGATGATTATTAGGTATTTTTGAAAAAGTAAATTCAACTAATGCATTGTTTTGTAAATAAAATAAAAACATTGTCAGTCTTGTGCAATATTTGACATTGATGTCAAAGTCAAAAATATAAAAATTATATTAATAAATTTATTATTAATTTTAGTAAATTCTTTGAATCTGTATTCCGATAAAAGTATTGATTTATTGGGAGTAAGATCAAAATAAATTATGGATTTAATATTTTACAAGAGATGAAAAATGATATTCAGTCATTGTGTTACACAATGATAGAGATAGGAAATGGCAATATAACTGTGCCAAGTGTTAAATAAGTAGCATAGTTGGTTTTCTTGATTTTAAATGAATCTATTTTTATTGTGTATATAACCGAAGGGTGATTTAGGACGTGGCATTATATTAATAAAATTATACCCAAGTAACCTCAAGATGCTGTTTTGGCGAGAATGTAATCGCTTATAGGCACGGCACCGATTTGAATACATCGTTATTCTATGTAGAAAACAGGAGTAGAAATTAGCGGTTAATTTCTACTCCTCACTTTTGAAGTGGTATGCGAGTTTATGAACAGTTACGCATTGTGTGGCAAAAAGTTGCTTTGTATAGCGACTCCTTTTCCTTTTTGTACAGCAAGTGTTACCGGCGCAGTGATCCGTACGGTAGACATTGCTGCAAGATTGAGGGTGAAGGGGATAGCATCGGTTGCGATTGGCGTGATAAGTAATACGCAATTATCTGTGGCATAAAAGCCGTCAAATAAGGTTTGATCGGTTTCGTTAAATTCGAGCGATAGACCTGAGCGCAGTGCTTGTACATACGAGATCACTTCCTCTTCTCTGACCATGATATTGAGATCTTCTATCGGACCATGAGTCAGATGTGCTGCGGTTTTATCGGCTCCAGAAAAGCGCGCAATATCAAGTGGGTGGGTTAAGTGATGACGGCTAATTTCACCCGACGACGCGGTATGGGTGAGCTGCATACCGTCACCATTGATCAAGACCAAGGTGCGGTGCATGCCACTAAAATCAGAGAACTCACCATCTTCCACTACCGCTGCTTGGCTGAGGCGAAACAGTACGCCATTGGCATCTTCGATGCGGGCAATTTCTAAGGTGACACCGAGGCCATTTTTCCATGGCATACGCGTGTATTGGTCAGGAGAGAGTAGGATATGGTCGCTATGCATCGTAGATCACCGTTTTTATCACATGAGTAAAGGCAGCGCGGCTTTCGACCTCAAGTGCATGTCGGCCATTTTTAATCACCAAGTTGCCTGCAACATAGACATCTTTAACCAGATTCTCGTTGCATGCAAATATCCAGCGGTTGAATAGGTCCTGTGGTTGACTCGCGCCAATAAACGGATGGGATTCATCCAGCACCATAAAATCGGCACGGTTACCTACCGCGATGCCCAATTTAACCGCACAGGATTGATTTCCGCCCTGCAATGCCTGATTAAACAGATATTCGCCAACATTATTGGTCTGGTTTGGCGCTGTTGTAGAGGCAGAGGAGTTTAGTTGAGTTCGATAGAGACGGTTACGCTGCTGATCGCGCAGGCGTTGACCATATTCCAAGGTGCGCAGCTCATCAACAATCGATAAGCTCACATGGCTATCAGAACCGATCGCCCAGTGCCCGTGGTGCTTTTCGTATTCAACGCCTGGGAAAATACCATCTCCGAGGTTGGCTTCGGTGGTTGGGCAAAGTCCAGCAATCGCGCCGCTGTTGGCAATCGCAGCGACCTCTTGTGGATTAAGATGTGTGGCGTGGATAAGCGTCCAACGGTTATCAAGACCGATGTGGTTATTGAGCCACTCGACAGGCCGCTCACTACTCCAGCTTAAACAGTCGTTAACCTCTTTTTGTTGCTCAGAAACATGAATGTGAATTGGGCGAGGCGCTTTGATGTGACTGAGAACGTCTTTAATTTGTTGTTCACTCACCGCACGCAACGAGTGAAAGCAAATCCCCAACGTATTCTTGGCGTCATCTTTAAAGTGAGCCTCTAACTGCTGGTGTAATGCAAGGTAAGAATCGGCGCTGTGAATAAAGCGAGCTTGCCCGCTATTGGCTGGCTGTGAGCCAAAACCTGAGTAGCTATAAAGCACCGGTAGCAGCGTTAACCCCATGCCAGTGCGCTGAGCGGCATCAAGCAGTTGCAGCGACATTTCCGCAGGGTTGGCGTAGGCCGCGCCGTTAGCTGCATGGTGCAAGTAATGAAATTCACCTACTTGAGTATAACCCGCTTTGAGCATCTCAATATAAAGCTGCGTGGCAATCACATTGGCTTGCTCAGGTGAGAGCTTTCCGACGATCTTGTACATCAAGTCGCGCCAACTCCAAAAGCTGTCATCGGGACGTAGGCTAATTTCTGCCATACCTGCCATCACCCGTTGAAAGGCATGGGAGTGCACGTTGGCAAGCGTCGGTAGCAGTGGACCTGTTACGTGCAGGGCGCCGGCTGGCTTTACGCTATTGGCTTGAACCGAGACAAACGTGCCTTGCTCAATCTCTAAAGTCACTTGTTGTTGCCAACGATCATCGATCCATGCGAGATCAGCAAAAACAGTGGTACGTGATTGATGAGCGGTCATTTTTCTTCCTTGCTAAAATGATTTCCTATTGACGTCAGCATAGCAGGGTCTAACATGTATAGACAAGTGGAGTGTGATGTCTATATGTGTTCTGTTAAGGTGCTACGTTTTCCGTTATACTCAATTTCCTCTGATTTCTGTGGATGTTCAATGACCTATGCCTGATTCAACGACGAATATGATGAACCATTTATCAAAATTGATTGATGACTCACCGACGCCCATTTATGCCAAGGTGAAACAGGCTATTTGCCAGCAAATTGATAGTGGTGAGTGGCAACCGGATCAACGTGTTCCGTCGGAATTGGAGATGGTGAAAGCCTTAAACGTGAGCCGCATGACGGTGAACCGCGCTCTGAGAGAATTAACGGCAGAAGGTATACTGGTTCGTCAGCAAGGGGTAGGGACATTTGTCGCTCGTAAGAAAACCCATTCAGCCCTTTCTGAAGTCCATGCGATTGCAGATGAAATTGCCCAGCGAGGTAATTTGCACAAGGCCGAATTGTTGGAGATCTGCCAGACCAAGGCCACGATGGAAGAAGCGATGGAGCTTGGGGTGAGGACCAATCACCGCATTTTTCGCGCAACGATTTTGCATTATGAAAATGAAGTGCCGATTCAAATTGAATACCGAGTTGTTAATGCAGAATTAGCCCCTGAATATGACCAGCAAGATTTCCAAAATAATGGCGCTTATACCTATTTGATGACGGTCGCGCCGATTACGGAAGGTGAGCATCTTGTTGAAGCCGTGAATGCCTCAGAAAAAGAGTGTGAGTTGCTGAAAATTTCAGCCTCTGAGCCGTGTTTGCAGATCAAGCGTCGCACATGGTGTAAAGAGAACTTGGTCACCAACGCACGTCTAATTTCACCCGGTTCACGCTTCCAACTGTTTGGACATTTTAAACAGTAACAACACACTATTTATCACCAACTCAACCTATTGATTGATTTTATTTTTCCCTATAAACAAGGTGAGTCAGCCTTGTTTATCCGCTGGCATTTCGTAAAAGCACTTGAACTATTCGCCCTTTGCTTATATTGTTTATTTAAGTTGTATATACATGTTAAGTCATTGCGGATGAAATGACTTCTCAATTTCGTGTTTGTGTTATGGAGAACGTAGGTCAATGCTCGAACTAACTCTAGTGCCTGGAGAATTGACGCTGGCGCAGTTGCGTCAGATCAGTCGTGGTAAAGTCAAATTGTCACTGGATCAACAAGCGATCGCAGGTATTCACGCGAGTACTCAAGTGGTGAACGACATCATCGCAGAAGATAGAGCGGTGTATGGTATCAACACCGGCTTTGGTCTTTTAGCCAACACTCGTATCGCTACTGAAGATTTGGATGAGTTGCAGCGTAGTATCGTGTTGTCACATGCTGCTGGCACAGGCGAACTGATGAACGATGCGACCGTGAAGTTAGTGATGACACTCAAAGTCAACAGCTTGGCTCGCGGTTTCTCTGGTATTCGCCTTTCCGTCATTGAAGCGCTTATCACGCTGATCAATAAAGAAATCTACCCATGTATTCCCCAAAAAGGCTCAGTAGGCGCGTCTGGCGATTTGGCCCCGTTAGCGCACATGAGTGCGGTGTTACTGGGTGAAGGGAAAGCACGCTACAAGGGCGAAATCATTTCGGGTCAAGCTGCGCTTGCGATTGCGGGAATGGAGCCGATTAAACTTGCCCCGAAAGAAGGCTTGGCGCTATTGAACGGTACTCAAGCATCGACGGCGTTTGCGCTGGAAGGGTTGTTCCACGCGGAAGATTTATACGCTTCAGCGATTGTGTGTGGTTCACTGTCTGTCGAAGCGGCGCTCGGCAGTCGCCGTCCATTCGATGCGCGCATCCATCAAGTTCGCGGTCATCAAGGTCAAATTGATGCAGCGAGCGCGTATCGTCATCTGTTGTCTGAGCACAGTGGCTTGGGCGATTCCCATATCAACTGTGAAAAAGTGCAAGACCCATACTCACTGCGCTGTCAGCCACAGGTAATGGGTGCTTGTTTGGACCAAATTCGTAATTCCGCCAGAACGTTACTGGTGGAATCCAACTCTGTTTCTGATAACCCATTGGTGTTTGCAGATGATGGTGACATCATCTCCGGTGGTAACTTCCATGCTGAGCCAGTGGCGTTTGCCGCAGACAACTTGGCCCTTGCAATTGCTGAAATTGGTAGCTTATCTGAGCGCCGTATGGCGCTGCTGATCGACAGCAATTTAAGCAAGTTGCCGCCATTTTTGGTCAACAACGGTGGGGTGAACTCAGGATTTATGATTGCTCAGGTCACCTCTGCCGCATTGGCAAGTGAAAACAAAACCTTTGCTCATCCGGCTTCTGTCGATAGTTTACCTACCTCGGCTAACCAAGAAGACCATGTGTCGATGGCAACCTTTGCGGCGCGCCGTTTGAAAGATATGTCGGAAAATACTCGCGGCATTTTAGCGGTCGAGCTTCTCGCTGCCGTGCAAGGGATGGATTTTCGTACCGGATTGAAATCGTCGGAATTGCTTGAGCAAGCGCGCGCCGAGCTGCGTTCGCGTGTGCCTTTCTACGATAAAGACCGTTATTTTGCGGCAGATATCGAAAAGGCCACCGAGCTTCTTGCAGAAGCGGCGCATAACCGCTTGATGCCGTTGGATCTACTGCCAAGTCTGTAAGGGAGAAAGACCATGAACCAAGAGATTCATTTTGATTCACTTTGGGTTGGCTTTCATCTTGCGACCATGGAAGACGGTCAATACAACACGGTTACCGATGCGGCCATTGGCGTTATCGGTGGCAAAATTGCATGGTTGGGTAAAGCGAACGCATTGCCTGTTCATACCTGCGATACAAAACACGATTTACAAGGCGGGTGGGTTACACCCGGCTTGATCGACTGTCACACTCATTTGGTGTTTGGCGGTAACCGTGCTGGCGAATTTGAACAGCGCCTCAATGGCGTGAGTTATAAACAAATAGCCGAGCAGGGCGGCGGTATTGCAGCGTCAGTCAAAGCAACCCGTGAAGAGAGCGATGAACAACTGCTCGCATCTGCAGCGCGCCGTTTGCGTTCACTCATTAAAGATGGTGTTACCACGGTAGAAGTGAAATCCGGCTACGGTTTATCTCTGGAACATGAACTTAAAATGCTGCAAGTCGCCCGTTCGCTGGCTGAGCATTTTCCGGTTGATGTGCAAACCACTTGTCTTGCCGCGCACGCTTTACCTGCCGAATACCAAGGCAAAGCCGATGCGTATATCGACTATTTATGTGCTGAAGTGCTGCCCGCGATTGCACAATCAGGCTTAGCCGATGCGGTTGATGCTTTTTGCGAAGGGATTGCGTTTACTCCAGCCCAAGTCGAACGTTATTTCCAAACCGCGCAAGGTTTGGGGCTGCCCGTGAAGATTCACTCTGAGCAGTTGTCGTCGTTTGGCGGCACGCAACTGGCCGCACAATATCACGCCTTATCGGCAGACCATCTTGAATACATGACCGAAGCCGACATTGCCGCTATGGCGAGCTCTGGTACGGTGGCGGTGCTTCTGCCCGGTGCCTATTTCACATTAAGAGAAACTCAGCAACCACCGGTCAATTTACTGCGTGATTATCACGTACCGATGGCGATTGCTACGGACGCCAACCCTGGCACATCGCCTGTGCTATCGCTGCGTTTAATGATGAATATGGCGTGCACGTTGTTCGGTTTTACACCGGAAGAAGCACTTGCTGGTGCTACGATTCATGCTGCGAAAGCGCTTGGTTTGGAGCAAACTCACGGCTCGCTCAGTGTGGGTAAAACCGCCGATTTCATCTGTTGGGATGTCGAAAGTCCGGGAGAGCTTAGCTATTGGTTAGGTGGCGAGCTTTTAAAAACGCGAGTTAAAGCAGGGGAGGTGGCTCATGTCACTTAAGATCAACGACCCATTTTGTTTTACGGCTGGTGATAGCCAGCTGTTAGTAAGCATGCCCCATTGTGGTACGCAGCTTTTACCTGGCATGGAAGAGACACTGACCGATGCTGCAAAAAAATTGCCAGATACCGACTGGTACATGCCAGAGCTGTATGTGTTTTTACGCTCGCTCAATGTCAGTATCATCAGTGCTAACTATTCTCGTTTTGTGGTGGATTTAAATCGCCCTGTCGATGATAAGCCGCTCTACACCACCAAAACGACCGGATTATTTCCCGATATTTTGTTTGCCGATGCACCGGTGTTTCTCGAAGGCAAAGGGTTAAGTGATGCAACCAAAGAGCAGATCAAAGCGCAGATTTGGCATCCTTATCATCAGCAAATCGCCAGCGAATTAGAGCGCATTAAAGCTCGCTTTGGTTATGCAATTTTGTTTGATGCGCACAGTATTGCTGCGCAAGTGCCAATGCTGTTTGAAGGCACGTTGCCCGATTTTAACTTTGGCAATAATGGTGGCCTTTCCTGTGCCGCGCAGCTGCTGAATAACGCTGCAGAGATCGTTAGCCAAAGCCCTTACACCCATGTGTGTAACGGACGCTTTAAAGGCGGCTACATTACGCGCCACTTTGGTCAGCCAGAGCAGCATGTTCATGCTCTGCAGCTTGAATTATCGCAAGCGACCTATTTGGCCGACTTTGCCAATACAGAAGGCCAACCCAATGACTATGTGCTCGATAGTGATAAACAGCAGTGCGTTGGCGCGGTGTTACAGAAGATCATCGCTTCTCTACTAGCGGCCGACCATCTGGCCTAATTCACTATCGATAATCACACCTGAGTAACAAAGGATAAGGTAAGCAGTATGACTTTTAAGGAAATGATTTTAGAAGGGATCCCTGACGTTTTGCCACCGAAACGTGAGCGTAACGAGAATCTAAGCCATGCGCCAAAACGCAAAGAGATTTTAACCGCGGAAGAGAAAAAACTGGCGATTAAAAACGCCCTGCGTTACTTCGATAAAAAACATCATGAGCTATTGGCGCAAGAGTTTTATGCAGAGCTCGAAGCCTATGGCCGCATCTACATGTATCGTTTGATGCCTGACTACAAAATTACTGCACGTTCGATTGATGAGTTCCCTCATCAGTCCAAACAGGCGGCTGCGATCATGTTGATGTTAAGCAATAACTTGGATGAAGCGATTGCTCAGCACCCACAAGAGCTGATCACCTATGGTGGCAATGGCTCGGTATTCTCTAACTGGGCGCAATATCGCCTCACCATGAAATACCTAGCGGAAATGACGGATGAACAGACGCTGGTGCTTTATTCCGGTCATCCAATGGGGCTTTATCCTTCCCATCCTAATGCGCCGCGTGTGGTAGTGACTAACGGGATGATGATTCCGAACTACTCCAAACCGGATGATTGGGAGCGTTTTAATGCCCTTGGCGTGACTCAGTATGGGCAGATGACCGCTGGTTCGTTTATGTACATCGGCCCACAAGGCATTGTGCACGGCACTACCATTACCGTGCTGAATGCGGTTCGCATGAAAAAAGACCGTGATACCAGTAAGTTACCTATTTTTGTTACCTCTGGTCTGGGTGGTATGAGTGGCGCACAACCCAAAGCAGCCGTGATTGCCAAAACCATCGGTGTGGTGGCGGAAGTGAATCCGAAAGCAGCGTACAAACGTCATGAACAAGGTTGGGTGGATGAAGTGCATCCTGATTTGGATGAGCTGATTACTCGTATTCACCGTGCGGTGGAAGAGAACAAACCAGTCTCACTGGCGTACTTAGGTAACATCGTTGATTTGTGGGAACGCCTTGTTGATGAAGATCTAACGGTTGACCTAGGCTCTGACCAAACCTCACTGCATAACCCATGGGCGGGTGGTTACTACCCAGTCGGTTACAGCTTTGAAGAGTCAAACGACTTGATGGCAAACGATCCTGCGGCATTTAAAGCGGCAGTGCAGGCAACCTTGCAGCGTCATGTGGCGGCCATCAATAAATTGACCGCCAAAGGCATGTATTTCTTCGATTACGGGAATGCGTTCTTGCTAGAATCGAGCCGCGCTGGCGCGGACATTATGCAAGCGGATGGCACCTTTAAATATCCGTCTTACGTGCAAGATATTATGGGCCCGATGTGTTTTGATTACGGCTTTGGCCCGTTCCGCTGGGTGTGTGCATCGTCTGACCCTAAAGATTTGGATACCACTGACCAAATTGCCGCTCAGGTGCTAGAAGAGATGCTGGAACACGCGCCTGAAGAGATTCGTCAGCAAATCTCCGATAACCTACTTTGGATCAAACAAGCCAAAGCCAACAAGCTGGTGGTCGGTTCGCAAGCGCGTATTCTTTATGCCGACGCTGAAGGGCGCATCAAAATCGCGGCAGCGTTTAACAAAGCAGTCAAAGAGGGCGTGTTGTCTGGCCCTGTCGTTTTAGGCCGCGATCACCACGATGTATCGGGTACCGATTCGCCTTATCGCGAAACCTCAAACATCTATGATGGTTCAAAATTCACTGCCGATATGGCGATTCAAAACGTGATTGGCGACTCTTTCCGCGGCGCAACGTGGGTGAGTATCCATAACGGTGGTGGTGTGGGTTGGGGCGAAGTGACCAACGGCGGTTTTGGTATGGTGCTAGACGGCTCAGCCGAGTGCGATACCCGATTGACCTCTATGCTGCACTGGGATGTGAACAACGGTATTTCTCGCCGCAGCTGGGCAAGAAACGACGGCGCAATGTTCGCCATCAAACGGGCGATGGAAATCGAACCCCGTTTAAAAGTGACCATTCCAGAAATTGCCGACGATGAGTTGTTGGATGCGGTGGTGAAGTAGCACGTTCTATAGTCTAAGTTAACTTCAATAAATAGAGCCGCATGATGCGGCTCTATTTGTTGTTACGCTCTGATGTTGAGCATGAATTTAAGCGCCTTCTTCGCCTTTCCACCACTGGCTAAATTCTTGTTGCGGGTTATCAACCAAGATGGTTTCACCAATCATGGGTGTCATCAGGCGAAATTCATGCTCGCGACTGGCTTCGGTAATGCGATCGAGTGGGTCATACCAAGTATGATGCGCGAGTTTAAATTTGCTGTTGTGCGAGGGAATGAGCGCTTTGGCTTTAAGATCCGCCGCTGCTTGTGCGGTTTGCTCTGGGGTCATATGGATATCGGGCCAATCTTTGTCGTATTGACCATCCTCGAGTACCGCAATATCGAATGCGCCGACTTTAGCCGCTATCTCTTTAAAGTGGCTTGCATAGCCACTGTCACCGCCAAAATAGAGTTTATGTTGCGCCGTTTCGATGCCAAATGAGCTCCACAGAGTTGGGTTACGTTTAAGCATGCGACCTGAAAAATGGTGCGATGGCAAAATATGAATTTTCAAGCCATCGGCTTTAAATGCACTGTACCAATCACCCTCGAAGATGTGCTGTTCATCAAATCCCCATTGACGGAAATAAGAACCCACACCGATAGGCGTAATGATCTGATGGATTTTCGATTTCAGAGCGGCAATGCTTGGATAATCAAGGTGATCCCAGTGATCGTGGGTGATCAGCAGGTAATCAATTTCTGGAATATCGTCTGCGTGATAGACATTGCTCCCCTCAAAAACGACGTTAGTTTTCGGTATGGGAGACGCATTGTCACTAAAGACAGGATCGATGAGAAAGCGTTTACCTGCGAGTTGAACGAAGTAGGAAGAATGCCCCATCCAAACGATAACGTTTTGTGATTTATCCAGAGTATGCAAATTGGTTTTTTGCGAAGGAATATCGTGCAATGGAATCGCATCTTTATCTTTCTCAAAGAGAAAACGATACATGATGCCCATCGAACTGCTTTCAACCTTGGGCGCATCACTCACGGTTGGATTATGAAAGGCACCATCGTAATACTTACCTTGATAATCTTGCTTAGTGACTTTGGGTGAAACGTATTGCGGTTGCTGCAAGTAACCCCATAATCCGGCAACGATGGCCGACAAAGAATAGAAAGCGGTTTTCACTTTACGGCGAGAATGCATTGGCTTTGCTTGTGCTTCTTGGGTTTCATTAGCACAGTTTTCTTGCACTAATGTCGATTTGTTGTCTTGCATATTTGAACTATTTCACCTGAGTTAAGAGTGCGTTAGAGCAAAAGACGAGCGATCAACTGATCGCTTTAAGGTTGATGAGTGGTTACTGTTCAGACCCTGCCTAAATTCTTTGCCACTGTGTTGAATGCTCGATGTTGATGTAACAGATATGGCGCTTTGGTACGGGCTTTTCAATGTGAGTGGCGATTTTTTATTCGCCTCACTGAGTTTCGCTGTTTCACGGTTTCACTGAGCATGTGATGAGCTGTCGGTACAGTGTAAGGGAATAGGCCGGGTGAATTAATGGGGAAATTTTAATTATACTTATGAGCTAATTTAATGAATTCTCGGGGCCAAATGGCGATGACTTTCTTGGGTTGATACCGGACATGACGATTGTTGTAAAAGTAAGTTCAGGTAAATCAATGTGAAGATGGTTGCTGTCTCTTAACGAAGTTTCGACAATCGTAAAAAGTCATATCTAGGTCATCTTGAGAGTGAATCAACATCGTTGCTGTCGCTTGGATGATGACGGAATAGCCAATGTCTAACGCTTAGATGTTGACAGTGACAATTGCGAAAAGACGTCGAATAGGTAGAGGCATCATTGATGAAAAAATCATGGTTTATATTATGTGGGTTGGCCTCATTAACGGGTTGTGCGCCAGGGCCTGATGGGCAGCCGATGATTGATGCGCGGATATTAACGCCGGCGATAGGACCTTTTGTTGTTGACCCACAAGGTGGGCCACCGCCACTACCTCCTGAAGGTATGCCACCACACCCCGATAATCGTATGCCACCGCCTCCGGGTGGTTTCCAACCTGGCGGTCCGAAAGCGGAGTTTGGTACAGCGGCGTACATTGTGGCAGATGGCGAACGCATCGATGGCGGTACTTACTCTTCCGGTCGTAATGATGAGAACGTGATTCGTGCTCAAGGCGATACAAGCGCCACTCTCAATGGGGTGACGATCGTGAAGAATACTGGGCGTGCGAGTAGTAATGAAGGTTCGAGTTTCTACGGCCTTAACGCCGCAGTATTGGTGAAAGATCACGCCAACTTAGATATTAATGGTGGTCGAATTGTCGCCAATGCAGAAGGTGCCAATGGCGTGTTTGCTTATGGTAATGCCATCATTCATATCCGTAATACTCAGGTGCAGGTCTCTGGCGGTAATGCGGGTGGTATCGAAGTGGCTGGTGGAGGCGTGTTGTACGCAGATAACCTTAATGTTCATACGACGGTTAAAGCAGCGATTCGTAGCGATCGTGGGGGCGGCCAACTCTTTGTTAATGGTGGAGAATATACTACCCAAGGCAGCATGGGCGCGCCAGCCATCTACAGTACCGCGGATATTCATGTTAACAATGCGAATTTAACGGCTAACGACTCTGAAGCGGTGGTGATTGAAGGCTTTAATTCTGTGACCTTAAATAACTCTCACTTAACAGGTCATATGCGCGATCCGCAGGGTAGAGATGGCGATGACGTCGTGCGTAATGTCATGCTGTATCAAAGCATGTCGGGTGATGCGCAAGATGGTATGAGCAAATTTACTATGAATGGCGGTGACTTAACGGCACGCAGTGGTGATATGTTCTATGTGACCAATACTGATAGTGTCGTTAACTTGCACAATGTGGCGGTGACGTTAGCCCCCAATTCTTTGCTTCTTCGTGTTTCTGGAAATCACCATCAGAATGGCTGGGGAGCTCAGGGGCATAATGGCGGCATTTGTGGTTTTAATCTCACTCATCAAACCATAACAGGCGATATTCTCGTCGATACCATTTCCCAGCTGAATTTGAGTATGACCGCTTCGTCTCATTATACGGGCGCGATTAATCGTCAGGGGATGGCTGCTCAGTCGCTCTCTGTGACGATGGATGATTCAAGTACTTGGATCTTGACTGATAACAGCTATATCAGTGAGTTTCACGGCAATTTGCACCGTGTTGAATTCAATGGTCACACCTTATATATCGGTGGCAAGGCAGTCACTCACGCATGATGAATTTATGATGAGAAAAGTAAAAGCAGAGGATTTCCTCTGCTTTTTTATCTTTATGCTTGATATAAAGCCGCGTTAACTTGCCGCTGTTTCACTATCCATTTAACGCTTCTGCCGCTTTTAAATGAATGGTGCGCGTGCGTCCGGCTAAAGCGCCATTAGACAGCATGACGAGTGATAACAAAGTGGCAATGATCAACATGGCACTCCAAGAATGGGTAAGATTATGCAACGTGCCCACAAGAGTTGGGCCTAACGCTGCCAGCAGGTAACCAACACCTTGCGCCATTCCCGAAAGCTGTGTGGCTTGCAAAGTGCTCGTCGTGCGAAAGCCAATAAACATAAACGCTAATAATATGACACCGCCCGAGCCAGCACCAAAGCAAGAGACCCAAATGGCAGCTTCTTTAGGTGCAATCCAAAGACCGATTAAACCCACGCTGATCAGTGCGCTCATGATGATCGCAATGATGACTTGGTTCTTCATCCTGCTTACGATTGGTCCAAGAAAAAGTCCTGGGAGAGCCGATGCCATTTGCATCAGACCATGTACTGAACCTGCTTCCAAAGTTGAAAAGCCTGCGTCTGCCAAGATGGAAGGTAACCAAGCAATTAATATGTAATAAAGCAGCGAGTTGATGCCCATAAATAGAGTGATTTGCCATGCCAGCGGTGACTGCCAAATGGGCTTATGATCCTCTGCCGACGTTGCCGGTTTAGCATGGTAGGTTTGCACATTTAATTGAGTGCACCAAACTAGCGTTGCCAACACGGGTAAGATCATGGTGGATCCCAAAGCCACTTGCCAGCCGCTCCAAAGCTCGAGCGGAACGATGGTAGCTGAAGCAACACCCGCGGATACGCCCATAAACAGACCACACAGACCCGTGGTGTTTGCCACTTTATGCGGGAAATTTTGTTTCACTAAACTCGGCAGTAGTGTGTTCCCTACAGCGATACCTGCACCCGTCAGCAATGTGCCCAAATACAAACTGGAAACCCAACCTAGAGAGCGAGTCACGATGCCGATCATAAGTAGAGTCAACGCCGTGAGTAGTGTGGTGTTGAGGCCAAATCGCTTTTCTAACCGAGCCACAAACGGAGAAATCACCGCAAAGCATAACAGCGGTAGAGTAGTCAGCAGCCCAGTTTGATACGCGGAAAGAGAAAAAGCAGATTGAATGGTATCGAGTACTGGTGCTATGCCGGTAAAGGGAGCGCGCAGATTGCAGGCAATCAGCAGCAAGCCAATGATCAAAAACAGTGATGACAAGCTTTTCTTGTCAGTCGCTTGATGGTTCATTTAAGGGACTCTTGGTCGAAGTAACTGTTATCACCTTATCATTTGTCGCATAGTGATAATTTTTATATTATGACAAAAAATCGCTAAATTATGACAACATGTTCAACGACAAATCTTCTTTACTCGAAACCATTAATCAGTTTGATCATGAGCATCATGGTTCGCCAGTGATTGCACTGCGCGAAAACGTAAAAGACAAGCAGAGTGAAGTGCCTATTCATCAGCATACGATGGGACAGCTTGTGTTCGCGTTAAAGGGCGGAGTGACCTGTCAGCTACCGCAATCAACTGTGATCGTACCACCACAATGTGCGGTGTGGATTCCCAAAGGCGTATTACACCGAGTCAATGCCACTGCCAATGCGCAAATTTGCTATCTGTTTGTCCGTCCAGACATGGCGTCGCTGCCTCAATCCGGTTGCACCTTGTCTATTTCGCCGCTGGTTCGTGAACTGATTTTGGATATGAGTGAGCAGCCCCATGATTACAGTGACGACCTTAGTGTAGTTCGTAAGGCATTGGTGTTACTCGAAGAGTTGGGCAAAATGCCGATCGAGCATCTATCCCTACCCAATCCCGATGATCCTCGCTTGAAAAGGATCGCCAAAGAGCTGTTTGATAATCCTGCCGACCGCCGCACTTTAGCAGAATGGGGAATGGCAGTGGCGATGAGTGAGCGCTCGCTGGCACGACTTTTTAAACAAGAAACCGGCATTACTTTTGGTCGTTGGCGACAGCAGTTGCACCTGATCATCGCGATGCACCAGCTGTCAGAAGACTACCCAGTGCAGCGCGTGGCTGACTATCTGGGTTATCAGTCGGTGACTGCCTTTATCACCATGTTTAAAAAATCGGTCGGCAAACCACCCGCGCAATATTTTGCCAAACTGAAACAGTCGGAATCTTAGCGCTTTATTAGGCTTGTGCTGGACTGATGTTGAACTCGGGGTTTTTGAGTAAACGCATCATGACGATCACTGCAGTTGCCATCACCGCCGCAGCGAGGTAAAAGCCGAGTTGCGTGATGCCAAAATGGCTTAAATAAGCTATCGCCACATAACTGATGCTTTGCGCGAGTGTGCTGAACATTTGCAGCATACCATCGGCTCGTCCGCGCTGCTGAATATCGATCACATGGTGCATCCAATTGGTGCGAGCGATGCGATTTAATGCGTTGAAAGTGCCAAAGAAAAAGGTAAACGCGAGTAGTATTTGTGGGTAAGGGGAAAGGCTCATACCCAGTAACATGACACTGGCGATGCTCATCGCGCCAATCATGATTTTTGGGTGTGAGCTTAAGCCGAGTAATCTTCCGACGAGAAGTCCAGTGACTAGTGATCCCAAAGCAAACGCGATGTTGTATCCCGCGAACCAACTGCCTGATACGCCTGTTTCTGCAAACCAAATAGGCACCAATTTACTTAGGAAAGTGAGAATGGGGTAGCTTAATGCCGACAGCATCACAAAGGCAAAAAAGCGCGGTTTGCAGGCAATAATGGTGCGACTCTCTTTGATTTGAGTGACAAAAGAGCTGGCGATGGACTGGCTCAGTTGGCGTCGGTAAGGGGTGACAATGTAGCTGATACTGGCAATAGTTGAAGCTAGCGCGGCAAGGCATGAAAACTCAAACATCCCCCACATTTCTAATAGCATCACGCCCAACGCACCCGAGCCAAGGGTGGTGGTTTGCATGATGATCTCTTGTTTTCCTGATAGTGCAGCGTATTCGTAGGGTTCAAAGTTTTCTTGGGTAAAGGCGCCGTTGCTTGACCAGCCGAGGTTATTTGAAACCCAAAAAATCAGTTGTGCGGCGGCCAATATCCATTGAGATTCAATCCCTAATCCATAGAAGACAGCCACTAAGGCGGCGGTGGTAGCTTGCACGACTTGTACCCAAATCAACAACTGTTTTCTCGAAAAGCGGTCAATAAAAGTAGCGAAAACAGGTGTCAGAAGAAACGATAAAACCGTGCAGGTGAGTGCCACCATGGCGACAAACGAGCCCATGTTAGGCTTTGATAGCATCATCCAAGGTACTGCCATCATAAACATGCCGGAGGAAATGCCATCAAAAAATAGCCCCGTTAGATAAGGCCGAGTACTCGAAGTAAAGGTAAAGTTCATAATGTGATTCCGTTGAGAGTGACCAAAGTCGTTAATAAGTAATGAGATGCGAGGTTAAACATTTATTTATGTTGCTATGGCTGCATCAAAGCGTTAACACACCCCCATAAGAACGAGATAACACCGAGCAAAACGGCCAGTTTCCCGATGCGAGAAATCACTCGTGCCACAGGGCCTTGCTCTTTTACGGCAATGAGCACCTGGCCTTGTTCGTTTTTGCTGAGTAGTGCTTTCACAAAGTCAAAATACATAGTCATGTTTGATCCCTAGCCTTACGCTGCTTCCATAGTTTGAATCTTTACAACGGGTTAATGTTGCGGTTATGGTTGAAGCCTAATTCCTCATGTTAACTTGAGGTCAAGGGGTAAATGGCAAAATGGAGAGAGCAAATGGAAATGAGTGTGGGCCAAGTGGCGAAGCGTTCAGGCGTAAGTGTTGCGACATTGCATTTTTATGAGTCAAAGGGACTGATATTTAGCCATCGCACAGCAGCAAATCAGCGGCGCTATAGCCAACATATCCTGAGACGCATCGCGTTTATCAAGGCTGCGCAGAATGTGGGGTTAACGCTTAATGAGATTGCCGATGCGCTGGAGCAACTGCCCAAACACCAAGCACCAAGTAAGGAAGAGTGGGAACAGTTAGCGCGATCGTGGAATGATCTTCTCGAGATGCGGATTCAAAGTTTAAAGGCACTACAAACCCAATTAGGGAGCTGTATCCATTGCGGGTGTTTATCTTTGGAGCGTTGCGCGCTGTATAACCCTAACGATACCAAAGGTGTATTTCATAGTGGTGCGGCGTTGGTTGATGTAAAGCAACTCGATTAAGCCGCACTTAATCATAAAAACAAGCATAAAAATAGGGTTAGCGAATATCGTCTTGGCAAAAACGAAATAAATATCCGTCAGGGACTTGGATAATAAATTGTTTTTGGATAACAAGCTCTTCTTTTACCTGATAACCTTTGCTCTCCATCGGTAAATATATGGAATCAGGCGCTCTCTTTAAAATATCGGCATACATACTATCGATATTGTCTACATCCCATTGAAAGTTGATGCCGCGTCCGAATGGCGCCTCTAGTTCTTGCGTGATCCATTTTCGACTCGGACTGGATAGCCCCTCGAGCATGAGATCAACGCCAGAACGAGTTAAATAGGCAAAGTGTTCTTCTGGTCGTTGATATTTAATTTCAAATCCCAAAACATGGATAAAAAATTCGACACTGGTATGAATATCAGTGCAGTAAAGCTCGGGAACAACACGTAATTTCATTCGATTCCATTTTGATTATGACAAGCAATCTGGCTACGATACCCAAGTCTCCTATGATGAACAATAAAGAGATTATTGAGTTAGCGTTAATGTGCCAAGTTATGAGCGACTGTCATTGCTCCGTCACGGTGCATTTTTATTATCGTATTCCCAATGTTAAGCAAGTAAGGGTATGGACTTGAGTTTCCCAATCCACAATAAAAAATCTTCGGACACAGGCCTGCCATTGGCGACCGGATTTGTGCGTCTTATTGGTGCGTTAAGTGCCGTATTTGCAGCTCACAGTTATGCAGGAACCGTAGATACCTATCCTTATGAAGTGCAATGGTCTAAGTGCCAATATCAAACCGAGAAAGAAAAGCAACCACCTTGTTTCTCTGCTTTAGTTGATGAGTTATATCAATTGCACAATCAATATCCCAACGATGCGGATATTCAGGCGCTCTGGGGTATTAATATTGCTTCACTTGCAGGTGTGTCAGGGCTATCTCAAGCCCTGAAGTTAATCGATAAATCAAAAGAGATCATTGAACAGGCTCTTGAGATGGATCCGGAAGCATTAAATGGCGCACCTTATGTGACGTTGGGCGCACTATATTATCGTGCTCCGGGGTGGCCACTGAGCTTTGGTGATGATGACCTCGCAGCTCAGTTTTTGGAGAAAGGGGTTAAGCGCAACCCTAATAACAGTTCAACGTTGTATTTCTATGCTGATTTTCTCGCATCTCAAGGGGAGAAAGAGCAAGCGATTAAGATATTGCAGCGCGCATTAGACTTGCCAATCAATCCTAAATATAAAATTGGTGATATGGGTAGGCGCGAGGATATCAAGGTGCTACTTGCTTCATTGAAGTGATTGAAGTTTACCCTAGGTATTAGACTGAGAATACCTAGGGATCGAATCGCTAGACAATGTTTTAATCGGCTGGTAGACGGTAAATTTATATTGTTTAACGCATTGAAAATATAACCAGTGCTATTCAATCTCACTGTTAAATATTATTTATTATTATCCAGTCTAATATTAATTTTATGAAATAATCGAGTCATTGGTTCAAGCGATATTATTTATTTTCATTAAAGTGTCATGTGAATACCGTTAACTAAATCGACATCAAATACAGTGGATGTAGATGATGGATATTTCGGTAATTTATGCTTCGGCCCATTAACGATGTTTCACGTAGGAGAACTCATGAAATTAAATACGATTTGTCTTCTTTGCTCTTTGACATTATCAGGGCTTACTTTACCTGCTTATGCAGATGATTTTGCCAAACTTGATCAAGCTTTGCCTAACAATGTCGATGCTGATTCTATTGCTCCGGTATTTGATTTTGATAGTGACGGATGTTTACCTAGTGCAGGTATTAGTCGCACAGGTGCGCAAAATGGCGGTCTCAATCCCACCGGGTCGATTACGGGCGGTTGTCGTAGTTCCAATTTTCTCGACCTTTCCAATACCTATCACCGCTACGCCTGTATTACTGAATCTAGCGACCAATATTGTGCCCATTTTTATGCACTCTATTTTTTAAAAGATCAGATTTTAGATGGAATTAAGAGCGGCCATCGTCACGATTGGGAGAACGTCGCCATTTGGACCAAAAATGGTGAAGTAACTCATGGAAGCTATAGCGCACACGGTTCATTAACCACAAAAACAATCTCTGAATTAGACACGGACGGCAATCATATTAAGTTTGTCTACCATAAAGATGGCGCTTTAACTCACGCTATGCGCTTTGCGAAAAGTGGTGAAGTTGCAGAAAATGATTATGGCAGTTTTGTCACGCCAGATATTGTCAGTTGGTACACTATGTATGGGGATAATACGACCAATAGTGAACTGCGCAATGATTTAAATACTTACGATTATGGCAGTGCTAATGTACCGATTAAAGACAGCAATTTTTTGACCAATATTAATGAAGGCAAACCAAGTCAATATCCTACGTTCACGGCTGATAGTATTACTTCTTCAAATTAAGCCTGTCTAACCCAAATTGACTCATAAAGGGCATCCCATGATGCCTTTTTTCATTTTTTCGTGCTTTAGGAGATTAATCCCCGGCGAATTCCTGACGACCTCAATAAAAGCGTCTATTTTTAATGCTAGGTAGATGATGGTCTTTGCTTTTTTGAAAGGATGTTACGCGCTATGAAAATTCGGACAAAACTGATCCTAACGTTTACGGTTGCTGTCTTGGCACCTGTGGCGATTTTGGCAGCCTACTCAATTAATGAAGTGAGCAATACAGCGATCGAGCAGTTTCAAAAGTCGAGTGCGAAAGAGATCGTGCAAGTGGATAAGGCGTTTAATATCTTTTTTGATGATGCCAAGAAAAGTATTGATTACCTCTCTTCAATGCCTACGATGCAAAACCCTACTGGGGCACCCAGTTTTGTGACTCAAGCTCAAGTCGATGGCTTTTCAGGATGGGCAAATGTCTCCGGTT
This sequence comes from Vibrio porteresiae DSM 19223, assembly GCF_024347055.1. Lineage (NCBI taxonomy): Bacteria > Pseudomonadati > Pseudomonadota > Gammaproteobacteria > Vibrionales > Vibrionaceae > Vibrio > Vibrio porteresiae. The sequence continues at coordinate 1,591,600 of NZ_AP024896.1, read as the reverse complement.
CGGCTGGGGAGCTTTGGGTCAGCTTTGGCCGTTTTGCGAAAGCGCATAAGAACTTAGCCTATGTTTATACCGGGCGTGAGGATGGAACCTACATTGAATGGCCGGGAAGTGTATTCAAATCACCGTTTGATCCTCGAGTGAGGCCTTGGTATATCAAAGCCAAGCAGGCGGATGGCAAAACCGTGATGACCAACGCTTATTACTGGAAAGGGGACGACGCAACCTATATTGCTATCGCCAAAGCCATTAAGAATGCCCAGAATCAGCTTATGGGCGTGGTAAGTTTGGACGTATCGGTCAATGAGCTAACTGAAATCGTTAAGAATATCACCATCGGAGAAAAGGGTTTTATTGTCTTGATAGAAGACAATGACAATATCCTTGTTGACCCTCTTCAACCAGAAAACACCTTTAAATCGGTTACCTCGATTGATGCTCCGTTCTACAAATTATTAGCTTCACATCCTAAAGGCTTGTTCACCATTGAACGCAATGGCACAGACTATTTGGGGCAAGTGGTTACGTCCAAATATCTCGGCTGGCGATTCGTTGCGTTAGTGCCAAAGGCGGAGGTTTATTCTGCTGCGGTGAAACAGAGTTATGTGACGTTTGCGATTGCTATTCCATTGGTCATTCTCTTCATTTTGATGGCCTCTTATGTAGCGAAGGTGATCACGTCACAAATCAGTAGTGTTGCCAATGTGCTGCGTCAGATTTCTCAAGGGCATGGTGATTTAACCGTGAAGTTAGATGTCTCAAGTAATGATGAAGTGGCCGATTTGTCGTTAGCATTTAACAGTTTTGTTTCTAAGCTAAATAGCCTAATTCGAGAAGTCGTGAGCTTAAGTACTCAGCTAAAAGGTATGGCGGATAACGCTGCTGGTAAGGCGCATCAATGGCAGGCGGATTCGGGAAGACAATTGGAAAAAGTCACGTTGGTGACCGAAGCAATCAGTGAAATGTCGAAAGCCACCGCTGAAATAGCCTCTAATTCTGAACAAGCAGCGGTTGTGGCTGAGCAGGGCTCGACATCATGTACTGAGGGTAAAACGGTCGTAGAATCAACCCGTAAGTCTATCGAAACGTTGTCGAAAGAAGTAGAAACGACCAGCAATATCATTGGTAAATTGAATACCAACACTCAGCAGATCACCACCATTCTGACCACTATCCAAGGCATTGCTGAACAAACTAACTTGCTCGCTCTGAACGCGGCAATTGAGGCGGCTCGTGCTGGTGAACATGGGCGTGGATTTGCGGTGGTAGCCGATGAAGTCCGTAATTTGTCCCAGAAAACCACTGCGTCTACGGAAGAAATTCAGCAGATGATCCACGAGTTACAACAAACAACGCAACAAGCGACATCCGTGATGGAAAACAGTCGAAACATGACTGGAGATGCGGTGGAACAGGCGAATCTAGCTAGCGACAGTTTGATCAAGTTAGCTGGCTCAATTGATGAGATTAAGGGAACCTCAATTCAGATTGCAACCGCGACAGAAGAGCAGTCGTTCGTTTGTGAAGATATCACTAAAAATACCCAACAAATCAATGATATTGCTAATCAACTGACCGAAGAAGCGAAAGGCCAATTGCGCACTGCAGAAGAGTTTCGAAATCTGGCCATAAACATGCACGAGTTGGTTGGAAAATTTAAATTATAGGTGGGTCTCGTAAGCCGCTTATGTTCGATTATGGAAAATAAAGCCTATCACTTCGGAATTAAGTGGTCTTTATTCCTTGTGTCAATATCCACATAGTCACGGGTAGATTATGCTGACTTTGAGGATTAAGTTATGAATAAAGTCGTTGTTGTTACCGGTGGCACACGCGGTATTGGCTTTGAAACAGCGAAGAAATATCTTGTTAACGGCGATAAAGTGGTGATTGCAAGTATCGATAAACCAGAAATTATCGAGCAAGCGATGGCAGAATTGAAAACCTTTGGTGAAGTTGAGTTCATTGAATGCAACGTAGGTAATACAGAGCAATGTCAGGCGGCTATTGATCTCGCGGTTAACAAGTTTGGTACCATTGATGTTCTGGCTAACGTTGCTGGGATCGTGGGGCAACGAGTTGATCTCATAGAAGCTGACTTAGAAGATATCTTCCGCACGATCCAAGTCAATCTCATGGGAACCATCCAATTGTGTCAGTTTGCGGGTAAAGTTATGGCAGCAAACAAATCCGGCGTTATTATCAACGTGGGCTCAATTTGCGGTGCTATTGCCAATACAGAGAGTATTGGTTATCACGCGAGTAAAGGTGGCGTGCGCATGGCGACTCAAGCGATGGCTCGTGAATTATCTCCTTACGGGGTTAGAGTGCTTTCCGTTGCTCCTGGCTGGGTCAAAACAGGCATGATTGATAAACCGATTGAAGAAATTGGCAGCAAACTGCACATGAAAGGTCGCATCATAGAACCCACTGAAATTGCAAATGCGATTTATCTGTTGTCACTTCCAGAGGCCAGTGCTATCAACGGTTCGACGGTAATGGTTGATGATGGTTACTCTTCATTTAAAGGTGTGGATGGTTTCATTGCCTAGCAATGACTAGTTCAACAAAGAAGGTGTGTAAGCATCTTCTTTGTTGGAATCATAGCCGACTGTGATATTCAACGGTGGCCTGCTTTGGACAACTGCACGTTAGTGATTAAGCACAATCAATTCCACGTCATGTTGTTCAATTTGTTCAAGCAGATTTTGGGGCGGTTTTTTGTCGACGATTAGGCAATCAATATGCTCCCAACCACAAGATTGATACATTAGCTGGGTATTGAACTTAGCTGATGTGCTAATACAGATCACTTGAGTCGATTGCTCTGCCATGGCGAGTTTAAGCCGTGCATCCATCTCGCTATTGGTGGTTATCCCTGCGTCCGAGAGCGCGCTGACGCCAATAAACGCGCGGTTGGCGCGATATTTTCGAATATGCTCAATGGTCATTTCGCCCAAAATAGTATGGGAATAATCATCAAACCCGCCGCCAAGTACGCATTTACGAATTTGCGTTTTGTTGATCAGTTCATTCACACACTCAAGAGAGTTGGTAATCACACTCGATTCCACATCGAGATAACCCGCCAGTAAGCTGTTGGTGGTGCCCGCATCTAAGAAAACAATGTCATTTTTTTCAATAAGGGACGCGCCATATTCTGCCAGTTGTTGTTTGACAGGGTCGGGTTCATTGCGTTGAGAAAAGGAGAGATAGCTTTTGCTTTCGTTAAGAATCGCCCCACCGCGAATACGCAAGATCCCTGGCTGAGCGCCTAATTTCACTAGGTCGCGGCGTGCTGAATCATAAGAGATATTAAAGTGTTCACAGATAAACTCTAAAGTCACTTTGCCATGATTACGAATGTAGGTTGCTAGTTCAATTAAACGCTCATCTTGGGTCATCTTATTCTTACTCATCACTTACTTTTGCCGATTATCATAAGGTTTTGTAAGTGATTGTGCACTATTTTTATCTTTATACTGGTTTGTAAGTGGTGTTGATAACTTACATTGACTTATGCCTTAATATGTTGGATATTGGCACTTAACGTATCCGTGAATGTAAGTGAAGGTAAGTTTTTATGCGTATAGGTGTGGTAGGTGCAGGTAACATCGTCAACATGTGTTTGGATGCTTTGGCACAAATCGATGACGTAGTGTGTGAAGCGTTGTGCGTTCGCGAAGCGAGCAAAACCAAAGGGCAACAGCTGTGTGATCAATATGCGATTAACAAACTGTATACTGATTACGCAAGCATGCTGACGGATAGCCAGATTGATTTTATCTATATCGGCATTCCCAATAACATGCACTTTGATTATGCCTTGCAGGCATTGAATGCCAATAAGCATGTGGTGTGCGAAAAGCCATTTACCACAACGGCGGAAGAGCTGACTAGCTTGATGGATACGGCAAAACAAAAAGGCCTATTTTTGTTTGAAGCGATCACCAATATTCATTCACCTAACGTAAAGTTATTTAGAGAAAAGTTGCCCTTGATTGGCGATATTAAATTGGTGCAAGGTAACTATTCACAGCTATCTAGTCGTTATGCTGCCTATTTACAAGGGGAAGTCCACCCAGCGTTTGACCCGAAAGCATCGGGCGGTGCGTTGTACGATATTAATATCTATAACATTCACTTAGCTTGTTTTATGTTGGGGGCGCCAACCTCGATTCAGTACACCTTCAACCGTGGTTTTAATGGTATTGATATGTCGGGTGTGGTTGTGATGCAACACGAGAAAGCTATCTCGATGTGCGCTGGCGCGAAAGATTCTGACAGTGAAGGGCGTTTCGTGGTGCAGGGCGATAAAGGATACCTAGCGATCCAAGGTATTCCGAATGTGGCGGCATCATTTGAGCTTGGCTTAAAAGGCCAAGAGGTACAGACGTTCAACTTAAACCATGCTGATAATCATATGGTGTATGAGTTCCAAGACTTTAATCAGATGTTTAAAGAGAACGATTTAGCGCAATGTTATCGTTATCTTGAACACTCTCTTGAAGTGATGAAAGTCTTGCAGGTTGGGCGAGATCAGGTGAACGAGGCTTAAACTCGTCTATGAGATAGTGGTGAACGGAATCCATTCACCACTATCATTTACTGAGTCACGTCTGCTGCTACCCGCGTTGTAACGCGGGTAGAACGTGATCACCCATTTCATCAATGACGTCTTGCGCGCTGCGCTGTGAAGGTTTGAGGTTTAGAGCAATATGACTTACTCCAAGTTCTTGATGTTTAAGTAGACGTTCAATAAGAGCATGACGCCCGATTCGCACCACATTATAGAAACGTTGGTAAGGGGCATCAGGATTCGCGGCTAAATCAAAAAAGGTCGCATAGCCATATTTTGGGGGCGCTTTATCACCCGCTGCAATAGCGAGAGAGGCGTTGATCTCTTGAATGGCGCGTTCATCATCCACAGACCAAATCCAAGCATCCATATTCTTTGCTAACCACTCAATCGGTTGACGTGAACGACCTACTGCCATCATCGGGATTCTGCCATTGACTGGTTTCGGATGCAGATCAAGATTTCCGGTTAATGCACCGTAAAACTGACTCTTCATGCGTGGGTAATGTTCCGTATGTAAGCGTTGGATCATCTCGATGGAATCTCGATAACGTTCAGCACGTTCATCAAACGCTACGCCAAAGGCTGGGTATTCGGTCGGGCGATCGCCAGTTGATAGCCCTAAAACGAAACGCCCATTGGTCAGCATGTCGACAGAAGCCGCTTGCTTGGCAACGGAAATCGGGTCACGCAATGGCAGCACGATACCTGCTGTTCCTAAGGTGATCTCTTGGGTTACGGCACTTAAAAATCCCGCATAAACAAAAGGATCAAGCAATTGTGCCGCATCACCAAAGCTTGGATCGTAAAAAGGGACATCCCGCAGCCAGATGCTAGCAAACCCAGCATCTTCTGCTAATTTTGCGATGCTTTGGTGCTGTGCCAGCGTCGGAAATGGCGAGTTGGGATACGCTTCGACAGGAGTGAGCAGTCCTATCGATAATCTGTTTTGAGCGAATACACGCGTAAAACTGTTTGGCAGTGCCATATTATGCTTATTCATGAAGGAGACTCTTTTAGCTGAAATTTGGAGTGGCGGAATTACTGTTCAGGCCAAACGACATCCAGTTCGCTATGAGCAATGCGCCATTCGCCGTTGACACGAACATACTGATCAACATAGTGACCTAGCAGAAGGAAGGGATGTTGCCCTTGTTCGCGGTCGGTCACGAAATCAAGTAGGTAGCAGCTACCATGAGCATGATTGTCATCTACTAAGGTAATGGTGTGATTGGTAACCGCATGAACAAATGGAAAATGTTGACGGTTTTTGGTATCGAACGCATGGTAGGCGTCTTTTAGGCTCTGCTTGATTTGTTCGATGCCTTTCATTGACCCGACTGTCACTTTCACCTCTGCATCTTCAGTAAAGACTTCGTCCATTTTCTCTGCTTGGCCGCCATCTAATAGCTGGCTGTAACGCAAACGCAGTTGGCGGATCTCTTCGCGATCGAGTAACGCATTAATTCGTTGTGTGTTGTTAGTCATGACCTATACCTCATTGATAAAAGTGAACGATTTATCGTATGAAATGGCCATCTAACATCATTGGTGTGATAGACATTGGTAAACCGATAAATCTTGAACAGGGCTATTGTATTATTTTGTTTAAAAATGATAATGGAGTTCTATTTCCATTTATTTAGTCCTGTGGTTCTATAATGAAATTAAATGAAACCCAATTCTCTGGCGTGATTGAATACGTTGAAACCTTAAGAACTGGCTCGTTTACGTCAGCGGGAGAGAAGCTTGGGTTGACAGGCTCTGCCGTCGGTAAAAGCGTGACTCGCTTGGAGCAGAAATTAGGAACTAAATTATTGCATCGCACCACGCGCAGTTTGACACCCACTCCCGAAGGTCAGCGTTATTTTGATGGTTGGATTGCGATTTTGGATGAAATCGAAAGTCTAGAGCAAGGGGTCGTCGCGGGGAGTATTAAAGTCTCTGGGCGACTGAATGTACATCTGCCTGCCGCATTCGGGCGTCGTCATGTAATGCCGGTGTTGCTGGAGTTGACCAAAGCGTATCCCCAACTCGATCTTGCGGTGGCGTTTAGTGAACGACGTATCAATCTCGTCGATGAAGGGGTCGATTTAGTGGTGCGTATAGGCGCTTTAGAAGATGATGCCGATTTGGTCGCAAGATGTTTAGGTCGCCAGCGTTTAGTAGTCTGTGCCAGTCCCGAGTACCTAAGCCGAAAAGGCGTTCCTAAATCGGTTGCAGAGTTGACCAAGCACGACTGTATCTTGGGCAGTCAGCGCAGTAATCAACCAGCTTGGCTATTTAAACGAGGCAATGGAGAGGGCTTTTCTCAAGTGATTCGCGGACGATACAGCTTTACAGATGGTGATGCCATATTATCTGCGGTCCTAGATGGTATGGGTTTATCTCAATTACCGACTTGGCTAATCAATGAGCATTTGGCCACTGGAGCTTTGGTGACGGTATTGGATGAATTCGCAGGCGCAGAAATGCCAATTCACGCAGTATGGCCCCGCTCCCGTTACCTAAAACCGAGACAACGAGTTGTGATTGATGCATTGGTCGCTGACGCAGAAAAGGCAACGTCCGTTTATCGAATGTAGATTTTGGGGGCGAGCTGTTAAATAGCCAATGCCCTTAAGGCATTGGCGTCGCATTATTTCACCAGTGAATCCAAGAGTTTATTCCACTGCTCTTGTTTTCCATAGAATTGCTCATGGGGCAATTTAATGAACTGATTGTTGATATTGGCAATTAAGGTTGGGTAGCCAGAGACGGACCAATGTGCCATCAATTCATGACTATCTATTATTTCTTGCTCAATGTGGTCGGCGCTCTCTTGCATTTTGCGTTGCCACTCTACCTCATTTAGCCCAAAGCGCTGCGCCAGTAAAGCGAGGGTTGCTTCATCAGACACCACCAAACCTTCTTGATAATGGGCCGTTTGAATGGCTTTGATCATTTTGTATGCCTCAATGCCCATCGATTGAGCGACCGAGATGGCGCGAATCGGTAGGTAGGAATCCAAAATGAAAGGCTGATCGCTTTTTAAGCGTTCGATGTAAGCTTCACCGAAAGATGCCCCTGTCAAAGCGGCGATGCGGGGATCAGCCTGTAGGACATGCTGCTTAAAGCCCTCGGTAAGCGCTTTTCTTTCAATCATCCCGCCAGGGTGATACACCAAGGTAAATTGTGGATGTTCAGCAATGGCCTGAATCAAGGATGTTGCGCCGTAACACCAGCCACACATAGGGTCATAAAAATAATGGACTTCATTCATTTTGTTCTCTCCTTCAGATCGATACGCTCGCAGTGTTGTGCTTTAGGTTTGGGAGCCTGTTTTAGGCGCTGCGTTATGTCACTACTATAGAAAATTGATTCGCTCAGATAAATGCATTAATATAGACAATAGTGTTTCTTAAATCGTGCAAATAAGATGGATAGATTAACTGCCGCCAAGGTTTTTGTAGATGTTGCCCATTCCGGTAGCTTTACCGATACCGCAGACCGATTAAATATGTCTCGCCCGATGGTGACACGCTATGTTGAAGCGCTGGAAAACTGGTTGCAAATGCGCTTATTGCATCGCACCACCAGACGAGTGACGTTAACGACATCGGGGCAACAGAACCTTGAGAAAATCGAGAATTGGTTGAATGTGGGCGAAGCGCTCACTGATGTGGTTGGCGATGCGACCCTGTTATCAGGGCAGATTAAAGTTTCGACCAGTATGTCGTTTGGTTTTGCTCAGTTGGTTCCAGCAACCAAACATTTTATGCAGTTGCATCCTGAGATTAACATCGAGATATTTGTTGATGATTCCCATAACGATCTGGTTGAGCAGCAGATCGATTTATCCATTCGTATTGCCTCTAATCCAGACAGCTCGCTGATCGGCAAACCGATCGGCGTGTGTCGCTCCTTACTCGTGGCTTCACCTGAGTATCTTAATCACGCAGATCCCATTGAAAAACCGACTGATTTGTTGCGGCACTCTTGTTTGGGCTATAAACATTTTGAACGTCATACATGGCATTTAACCAATGGCGAACAATATGAAGCGATTGAGATAAAACCAAGGTTATCGGCGAATGAAGCGACGGTGCTAAGGCAAGCCGCTTGTGAAGGGATAGGCATCTCTTTACAGCCCACTTATTTGGTGGCAAACGAGCTGGCGTCGGGACAATTAGTTCACATTCTTCCCGATTGGAAACCCAATGACTTGCAGATCTACGCGCTCTACTCCTCGCGTAAGCATCTTTCATCTACCACCAGAGCGTTTATTGACTATTTGGCGGACTATTTTCAAGAGTCTTTATCTCTCTAATTAGCAGCAGTTGAGAGATTGAGCGATAGCGAATTTTGGGTGTACGGCGCTCGATCTCTTCTTACTTTTAATACTGATGTTATGAGTGACTTATCTCTGTGGTCTTTTCTTATAAAAAGCGAACTAGTTAACCCCTAATAACGTCTTCATAGGCTATGTTTAAACTGGTTTTATAGCTCAATACCTAACGTTACTTCGTTTCACTATCTGTGATGACAACGCTAAAAGGCGATGTGTTTCGGCCCTCTTTTGGAGAGTTTTTAGTATGACTAGTTACGCTAACGCATGGTTTAAATCTATTAAGAACGAGTTGATTAATCGAAAAAACAACAAAGCGGCAAACAGTGCTCAGCTTGAAAAAGTGCCACTGCGAACTCCGTTGGGAACGCTCTTTAACGCGTTGAAATCTGGAGTGCTCTTTACGCTGTGTCTGTACGGTATTCTTTTTGTCGCAGCGGGATTATTAGCATTTGAAGGTGAAGTGAGTTTCTACCAAGAATGTGCTCGCATCTTGACCACGGATATGACGGTGGCGATTGCTTCATTGGGCGCTATTGCAGCGCTTATCTCATGGCTGAGTCATATCTGGGCAACGCCGAATAGGAGACGAAAATGAGTGAGCATTTATCTCTTCCTTCCCACTTCGTTTCATTAGAAAAGAAAAGCCAGCAATATTGAATTTGCTGGCTTTTTTCTGTTATCGACCTCAATACATTGAGGTTTTATCTCAGAAGGTCAGGCTTAAAAGCACGCTTCTAGTACTTGTTGAATCTCTTGTGTGGTGATGGCATGGTAACCGCCACCGAGAATGATGGTAGATTCAGCAATCTTAGGTAGCATCTCTTTGGTTGCACCGAGTTCTTCCAGAGAGGTCACAATGCCACACTCTTTAGTGAAGGCTTCTAGCGCATCGATACCAGCAAGCGCGATCTCTTCATCCGTTTTATCTTCAGCAGCGATACCCCAAACTTGAGTCGCGAAACGGACGAATTTTTCTAGACCAAATTTGTAGATTAGGCGGTAGTAAGGCAGTGAAATTGCCGCTAGACCCATACCGTGAGCACAGTCGGTGTAAGCACCTAATTGGTGTTCAATCATGTGGACTTGCCAGTCTTGTGATTTAGACAAACCAGTTAGCGTGTTCAGTGCTAGGGTCGCGTTCCACATTAGGTTTGAACGAGCTTCGTAATCGTTTGGAGCTTTTAACGCAACACGTAGGTTATCGATAGACGATTTTAGTAGGCTTTCAATCACATAATCTGTGGTGTTCGCACCTTTGTCAGAGAAGTACTGTTCCATAAGGTGAGACATGGTATCAAACACGCCGCTCACCATTTGGTATTGAGATACAGTGAATGTGTACTCTGGGTTTAGGATCGAAAATTTAGGAAATACGTGCGCAGGGAAAACACGACCTGCTTTGTATTTGGTCTCTTCGTTAGTGATAACAGAACCACCGTTCATTTCTGAACCCGTACCAACCATAGTTAAGATAGACGCTACAGGGACTACTTCGTTATCCACATCTTTGAATTCACACCAGTATTTTACAAATGGGTCTTGATCTTCACAGTAGGCAGATACAGAAATACCTTTGGCACAGTCAATAACAGAACCGCCTCCGACAGCCAGAATAAGGCTAACGTTGTGGTCACGTACGATTTGCACGCCTTCACGCATTTTTTCAAGGGTAGGGTTAGGCATCACACCGGATAGCTCAACCACTTTTTTGCCTGCTTGTTCAAGGATGGCAACCACTTTGTCGTAAAGACCGTTGGCTTTGATCGCGTTACGACCGTACACCAACATGACTGTTTTGCCGTATTTGGGTGCTTCTTCTTTTAGTTTGGCTAGCGAGTCTTTACCAAAGTGAATGGTGGTTGGGTTGTAGTAAGAGAAATCTAATTGCATTGTCACACTCTTCTTGTTTGATGAGTTATCAGCCTTTTGGTGTGATGGTGTAAGCACATCACTAGCGACCTAAGGTGTCGTTATCAAGGCGTTATTATTGGATATATCGGTAACAGACGTATCCGTTGATGTGGGTATATTACGAATAACTAATGAATTGGTTAATATCCAATCATCCTTATTCATTGCCTAAAATTCCAAAATGATGGATCTTGGTTTGAACAAAAAGCTGCTGATGGCTTGGTGACTCTACGTAACGGATTGTTTATTTGTCCGTTATTTTGAATTTATGCTGTGGTTGAAAAAGGTCAACGGACGATATTTTCCAATTAACCAAGGTTTACTCAATGTTGATGGATGAAGGCTAGTAGAAATTTTGGATAAAAAAACAGGCCATACAGGCCTGTGTAATTGCTCATTCCATTGAACCAAAGCAGTGGATTTAACATTATTTAGTTTGTAGCGCCGCCTGATACTCTTTATCTGAGACTTTCTCTTTCCAGACGACATTCTTACCTTGAGCGTCAGAAGCGGTAACGACAAAGTGAGTCATAGCTGCGTTAGCAGTGGCGCCGTGCCAGTGATCGACATCTGGTGGACACCAAACGGCTTCACCAGGATGAAACGCAAGGACTTTACCATCGCGGGTAACGGTCAGCGCGGTTCCTTGGGTCACTATCATATGCTGACCCGCCGGGTGCGAATGCCAAGCGGTTCTTGCACCCTGTTCAAAGGTAACAAAAGCACCGGAATAGTGGGCAACCTCATTGGCAGGAAAAGCCATTTTTACATGTACTTTACCAGTGAAATACTCCGCTGGGCCGTCAAACTCACCTTGAGTTTCAGCAGTATACAGAGATTGTTCTGCAGCCATTACTGCGGGTGTAGCAATGCCAAACACGGTTGCTATGCCGGCCAGTAGCCATCCATTAAGTCGTCGTTGCATGATGATTCCTTATCGATTGATGAACTAGAACGTATCTCAACGTGTTGACTGCAGTCAGTTAAGACACAACTAGCTTAAGGGCTCATCAGGTAAGTCGTTATCTTGATAATCCACGATTGTTGCCTAATCGACTTAGCTTAGCGTTTGTTGTGTAACAAGATGTGGCAAAAGTGCTAGGTAGTAAAACCATGGCTAGGATCGCTAACGGTTTGAGCATCAATCCTATTTGGCGGGATCTTGAGCCAACGAAGTTTGCGCTCGAAATAGCCATTTTCGCCATTGGATCGGCATCATCGGAATCACGATAAGCACGATACCGATACAGGTCAGCAGATCGGGCATTTCCGCAAACAAGACAAATCCCAAAATGGTGGCAAAAACCAATCCAGAATACTCAGCCAACGCAATTCGGTTTGCTTCGACGGGACGGTAAGCCATCACGACTAATGCATGGTAACCCAGTACCAACAGGTTGATGAGGACTATCCAGCCTAAGTTAGCCCAGCGAATAGGTTCCCACTGCGGTAACGCCAGCAGTAACGAGATAGGCAAGGTCATCAAGCCCGTCCAAAACAGGGTTGATACTAACGCTTGTTGCGCGGGGAGACGACGAATTAATAGGTTGCATAATGCATTTGAGAGGGCGCAGCCTAAGCCCGCTATCGCTGCCCATTGAAATTGTTCTGGGCGGAGCACAATCAGCACCCCAGCAAAGCCCGCCGCCGTTGCCAATATCTGTTTTAAGGTTGGGTGCTCTTTCAGCAATAAAAAGGCGAGTGGCAACATGAGTAATGGCGCAACATAAAACATTGCGTTAGCCGTTGCTAAGGGTAAGTAAGTGACCGCTATCATGGCACAAGCGCTGCCTAATAGAATAAGCTGCGCACGCGAAAACGTAATCCAACTGAGCCCTTCTTGACGTTGCTCCTTCGGCAGTTTCCACCAAAAAGGAAACAGCAATCCCGTACCGATCAGTTGACGGATAAACACGTATTCAAAGGTCGGTACTTCACCGTTCAGTACTTTTAACGTGACATCAGAAAAAGCAGCCAGCAGGTTAGCCCCAACCAGCAATAGGATTGAACGAGAAACGGCGTTAGACATCAAGATTACCCAGCAGAGATTGAAGCGCCATTCTAGCGAATTTATCCAAATTGAAAAGGTGTTTTAAAAAACAAAATCGAAGCTGTGACTATCGACAGATTTGGTGCTTTTATCGGCGCTGGTTATTCGGCAAAAATGTTTAACTTTGTGCAGATCTTTACATATGGAAAAACAGATATATTATTTAACGTATGTGTTGATAATGAAATGACCCTATGGATGCTCTTGTTTTTTACAAATTGCTCGCTGACGAAACTCGTCTTAAGTCATTGTTACTTTTAGAAAGTGCCGGTGAGCTTTGTGTGTGTGATTTGATGACGGCTTTAGAACTAAGCCAGCCCAAAGTGTCACGCCATTTGGCTGATTTGCGTAATAACCAAGTGGTAGAGGCCACGCGCAAGGGGAAATGGGTCTTTTATCGTATTCATCCTGATTTACCAAGCTGGATGAAGCAGATTTTGCAGCTAACCGCGCAGCATAGTCCGACATTGATAAGTGCTGAGCAAAGCAGATTGATCGGGTCTAGATGCGCGCCAAATGATGACTATTAGGACAAAGATGAATGAGTAATAGCATGGCAAATGTGCACAACGCTCCATCGCAAAATATGAGCTTTCTTGATCGCTATCTGACCTTATGGATTTTTCTAGCAATGGTCATTGGAGTTGCTCTTGGCGCTGCGTTTCCGCAAATAGGGCATTGGAATGAGCGCATGTCGGTGGGCTCAACCAATGTTCCTCTCGCCATTGGCCTTATTTTGATGATGTATCCGCCATTAGCGAAAGTGAATTACGCTCTGCTGGGGCAAGTGACACGAGACAAAAAGGCGATTGGTTTATCGCTGGTGATGAACTGGATTGTTGGGCCGGTGTTTATGTTTACCTTGGCACTGATATTTTTGCACGATTATCCCGGATACATGGTTGGTCTGATCTTGATTGGTTTAGCACGTTGTATTGCGATGGTACTGGTGTGGAATGACATCGGTGGCGGCAACAAAGAATACGGTGCTGCGCTGGTGGCACTGAACAGCGTGTTTCAAATTGTCACCTACAGTTTTCTGGCTTGGTTATTTATCACCGTGATTCCACCGATGCTCGGTATTCAAGGAATGGACGTGACGATCACCATGGGAGACATTGCCCAAAGCGTGCTGATTTACCTTGGTATACCGTTTGTTGCGGGCTTTTTGAGTCGCGTTATCTTGGTGTCGATGAATGGCGAAGAGTGGTACAAGAAGACTTTTATTCCTCTGATTTCACCTCTGACTCTAATAGCTCTGTTGGCGACGATTGTTTTGATGTTCAGCCTGAAAGGCGAAATGATCTTACAATTGCCAATGGATGTGGTGCGAGTTGCCATCCCACTCGTCATCTACTTTTTGGTGATGTTTATGGTGACCTTTTTCATCGGTCGACGGATGAATTTGCCATACGACAAAAATGCATCAATTTCATTTACCGCCACAGGAAACAACTTTGAGTTAGCGATTGCAGTGGCGATTGCTGTTTTTGGCGTTAACTCGGACCAAGCATTCGTCGGAGTCATTGGTCCTTTAGTCGAAGTACCTGTGTTGATTGGCTTGGTTAACTTGGCGTTGCGCATGAAAAAGGGCTATCACGCATAACTCTCTTTAGATTCGGCACAAATGAAAACGGCCTGCGATCAGGCCGTTTTGCATTATTGCTTGTTGTGGCAAACCCTGTTTAAGATTGGCTATTTGACATAAATGCGAGGGTTTGAGTAACCCCAGATGGTGTAAAGCTCTGGGAAAATCACATCTGAGCTACTTTCCATATCTGCCGCGATAATCGACTGTCCTTTGGAATGACCAAACAGAATCACTTCCATGCCCGGCTTCACCCCTTTGATGTTAGAGACATCGACCATGGTGGTATTCATTGACGCTACGCCAACTACGGGTGCTTTCTTACCGTTGATGATTACTTGCGCTTTGTTGCCCATTTTACGTGGGTAACCGTCAGAATAACCGACGGGCAAGTTCGCCAGCACACTGTCTTTTGGGGTCGTAAAGGTACTGTCGTAGCCGACCGTATGATCTTTCGGTAAATGGTGAATTGATGCGATACGCGTTTTGAACGACACAATTGATGGGTACTCTAAGTTGGTTGGCTGGTCACCATAAAGCGCGCCACCAGGACGAACCATGTCTAACTGAGCTTCAGGAACATTCAACGAGGTAAATGAGTTAGCGACGTGCAGCGTAATGTCTTCACGCTTCAAGTTGGCTTCTTTCATCAGCCAAGCTGAGTGCTCGTTAAATGACACCAATTTTTTACGCACATCGTCGGCTTCATAGGTTGGGAAGTGGGTCATAATGCCAACTACACGAATGTTTTTGTGGCTAGCAATTTGTACCGCTTCTTTCTTACCCGCATCGGTACTCATATCAATACCGTTACGTCCCATGCCACCATCGTTAAGTGCAATATGGACGCGAATTTCTTTGCCTGATTTTTTGGCAAGATCAGCCAAAGCATCGGCTTGCGCTTTGCTACCAATCAGCTCTTCCATATCCAAATGTAGCGCTGCTTTAATTTCGTTGAGACTGGCTGAGCGCACGCGCATCAACTCGCCTTTAAAACCGCTGTCGCGCACCATTTGTGCATCCGCATTACTTGCCACACCAACACATGGGATTTGTTGTTCAAGAACAATGGGCATTAAACCTTGAATGCCGTTGCCGTACGCATCCGCCTTCATGATGGCACAAATTTTGGTGTGATTATTCATCTTAGTTTTGAACTGTTCAATGTTAGAACGGAACTGACCAAGATTGATTTCTAGCCACGAGTTGGCTGACTCGATATCCGTTGCTTGTTTATCTACTCCCAGTAACGCCATCGGCGCGCTGTGGGCAGGCATGATTGGGGCTAAGGTCGCTGCGGCAATAGAAAGGGCGAGTAAGGTTTTTTTAATGCGCATGGAAACTCCAAAAAAAGTGATTCTGGTCGATCAATTAAGAGTCAAAGAAAAGCTCATGCTGTGGGATGAACCACAGCATGAAGATAAGATTAGTTCAATTTGAAGCGTCGCATCGCTTCTTGTAGTGAAGAGGAGAGGCGACTCAACTCTTGGCAAGCTTGAGAGGTCTTTTGTGCACCTTGTGCCACCTCTTGTGATGCCATATGAATTTGCTCAGTGCTGCGGCTAAGGTCTTCGGCAACCGAATCTTGTTGGGTACATGCCGTCGCAATTTGTGTACTGGTATCGGAGATATCAGCAATCGCTTGACCGATGTCGCTCATCAGTTGTTTCGAACGCAAGCCTTGCGCTGCACATTCGGTAATATTGTTCCGCGACAACTCAGACGCTTGTTGTGCCTTTTTGGCTAACGATTGCAACTGTTCAATGATCGCTGTGATTTCGCTGGTGGAGTGTTGCGTACGACCCGCAAGTGTGCGGACTTCGTCTGCTACTACTGCAAAGCCTCGACCTGACTCTCCTGCACGCGCGGCTTCAATCGCTGCGTTGAGTGCAAGAAGGTTGGTTTGATCAGCAATATCACGAATAACATCAAGGATCACGTTGATTTGGCTCGATTGTTTTTCTAGTTCAGTGACAGTGTCACCTGCAACGCCGATAACAGTCGCCACCTCTTCAATAGAATCGATGATGTTTTGCGTTTCACGCACGCCCATTTGAGTGCGGTCATTTGCGTGACTTGCTTTGCTCGCAGACGCTTGAGTATTCTCAGCCACATCGGCAACTGTTGCTTTCATTTCGGTCATTGCCGTTGCAATGTGGGTGATCTGCAATTGCTGCTCTTTCATACCTGTCGCGGATTGCTGAGAAATGTGGGTCATTTGCTCAACAGAGTGACTGAGTTGGTTAACCGCATCCACCACGTTGTGAATGACCGTGCGCAGGTCGTCCTGCATTTTTGATGTGGCGTCGGCAAGTTCGCCTAGCTCATCGTTACCAATAGAGCTGCGGTCCAGTTTTTTCGATAGGTCACCCTTAGCGATGGCATTCGCTTGCGCCACCACGATTTTCAATGGGCCACAAATGAGGCGCGCAAGAGCTAAAGTCATTACCACCATCAAAGCTAAGATAAACACGTTGCTCAAAATAGCCGACATGTTCATGTTGTCTACCGAGGTCAGAATGCTCACCTTGTTGCGATCCATGGCTTCTTTAAGGATGTTGGTTAGCTTACCCAATTCCACATCGATTCGACCGAATGTTTCTAAAGAAGGGGCAATGGTGCCCTTGGCTGTCGCGCGGTCGCCATTTAGCATCGCATCGTAATAGGTATCGACAATCCCTTTGTAAGAGGTCCATTCTCTCATCAAGCGATTGAAGGTTTCTTGCTCTTCACCTGGCCATACGGTTTTACCATAAGCTGCGATTTGCGCTTCAACTTGGTGACGTTTGGTGATGTTTTCATTGATATGCTGTTGGATTTCCGATTTTTCTTCTTGAGTATAAATCGCTATTTGCCACGCACGCAGACGCGCTAAGTCATAACGGATAGCGTTGACAGCATCAACTGCAGGTAAAGTATCGTCAGCAAAGTTAATCAGTTCTGCTTTGATGCCATTAAGTTTGGTATTTAAAAAAACGCCGAAAAGAATGTTAATCAGCGCAATGAGCAGAAAAGACAGGGAGATCTTTTTCGCTATCGATAGGTTTTTTATCAGCATGGTGTTGTTTTGCCTTGTTTTCTTTAATTTGCAAAGAGTTACTTATCCCTAACTATAACCAGTATCCATGTATTAACTGGGCTAATTATAACCTTGTCAATATAGTTACGGATACCCAACAAAGCAAACCACGCGAAAAAAAATTGTTTAAGAACGTAAAAAAGCGAGCTTTATTTAGGCAATGTTTTGATTTAGCTAAATAAAAGGTGAATTGGTGAGCATGGGCGTTTTGAGAAACTAAGAATTAGCAAACGTTCTGAACTTACTTAGCCACGAGGGCCCAGAACATGGCATTTTGCTAGGGTTCATCCAATCAGAAAAACCTGCTCAAAACTGGTAACGAGAACCAATGGATCTAACGAGAGTTTTCCATCAACCAGGCGGCGGCTTCTAAGCGGGAGTGTAAATCGAGCTTTTTCAGTAGATTTTTCACGTGGACTTTGGCGGTTGCTTCAGAAATCTTTAATTCAGTGGCGATAAGGCGATTACTCATGCCCTTAGTTAATAAGATCAGCGTTTGATGTTCGCGTTCCGTGAGGCTTGAAAGCTTGTTGGGGTGCTGCGTTTTGGGTTTATGCCATGATTGGGCGAGCACTTGTGTGAGCCGATCAGACAGTGCTAATTTGCCGAGCACGGCTTGTTTGATGTTGGCGACAATGTCCTCGGGTTCCATATCTTTAAGTAGATAGCCATCAGCACCATATTGCATTGCGGTAAGCACATCTTCTTCCGTATCAGAAACAGTGAGCATCACGATTCTTGCGGTGACGCCTTTCGCGCGCATTTGGCGCAGGGTTTCTAACCCATCCATCCCTTGCATGTTCAAATCAAGCAAAATTAAATCAGGATCATCTTGCAGCGCACTCTCTAACGCTTCAGCACCGGAGTGACATTCCTTGGTCACTTCTAAGTCTTCTTCATAGGTGATAAAACGCTGTAATCCTTTACGAAATAAGGGATGGTCATCGACGATCATGATAGTAGATTTCCCATTACTCATTTGGCTCTCCTTTGCGGCTTGAGTGAAAGGTGTTAGTAAACGTCAAACGATGATGTTGTGGCATAGTCTACCCAAGTTCCTTGCTATTGTTGAGGTAATTCGGGGTAAACACCAAACTCACTTCGGTTCCGCCATCGGGTAAGGTGTTGATTGCCAATGTTCCTTTCAGTGAATGACAACGCTCTTGCATAATTTCAGTGCCGTAATGGTTGAGCACCCGCTCGGTTTGAGTAAAGCCTATTCCATCGTCTTGTACCAACAGAATGATGTTTTTCTCCTTGTTTTCCGTTAGAGAAATGGTGATGAGTGAGCCTTGCGAATGTTTGACGGCGTTCTGCACCGCTTCTTTGGTGATTTGCAATAGGTGAATTTCCTCATTGGGTTCGAAGGGCACATGGCGACAGTCGTAATGCAGTTGGATTTGCATGGCGCTGTGTTTCGCTAAGGTCTGCACGGTATCACTCAGAGCCGCTTGCAAACCGCCACTGTCAATCTGTAAGCGAAAGGTAGTGAGGAGCTCTCGCAGTTGACGATAAGCCGATACGACACCTTCTTTGAGTTCATAAACTGGGGTGGTGACTCGCTCGCTCACTGGCTCTTTCTCAATGCCTTTTTCAATACACGCGACCTGAAATTTAAGGTACGAGAGAGATTGAGCCAAAGAATCATGCAGCTCGCGCGCAATAATATTTCGTTCACTCAGTAGCGCGATGCGTCTCTCTTGGTTGAGTTGGTTCGAAAAACTCCGTGCAATGCCCAATTGATCCACCAAGGATTCCACCAAATCGCGCTGCCAATTTGCCATTGGTGATTGGGTAAAAACACGGATGTCGCCATAGTGGTTGTCATTGCGTTCTATTGGAAAGTGAACGGGTTGGCTCGATGCGCTATTTTCCAGCTCTGAACCAATAAGCACTTGGTGATAAGGAAGTTCAGGCTGCGAGGTAAAGAGTGTCAGCTGTAGGCTATTGAGTTGGCTAACGGCGCTTAATTGCTGCAAAATCGACTCAAAATCGAGTTGACCATAATGAGATTGGTTGACCTGTTGAGCTACATTGTACAAGAACGTGAGCATCTGATTGCTCTGGCTGAGCGCTTGGGTCTTTTCGTCAATCCGTTGTTCAAGATCTTGATGAATCGACTGCATGCTTTGATTGGCTTTGTTGATGGTTTTGGCCAAAAGACCAAGCTCATCATCGCGATGCACCAAACAGCGTTGGCTCCAATCACCTTGTGACGAACTTTCCGCCACGTCGGTTAGCTCGCGTAGCGGTCGCGCGATGTATTTGTGAATCGAGTAAATCGAGAGAAGAATCAGGCCCAATGTGATGGCAAGCGTAATGGTCTGAATGATTTTTAGCTCTTGCAGGCGCTCTTCCAATACTTTTTGATAGCCATAGACTAGACGGTCAATGGATTGCACAAAGCTTTCGAGTTTGGGCAAAAACGGCCCTAATTGAAATTGAGCGTTGGCATTCGCCAGTGTTGGCTTAATCTCTTGGTTCCATGTGTGTGCGACTTGATCGTATTCGTCTTTAATCGCCACCTGATGAAAGCGAATAAAATCCTTTTTTAACACAGGGTCGTTAAACAGGGTTTCGAACTGTTGAATCAGTTGCTGTACTTTGTGGCGATTCTCTGGGGAATCTTCGCTTTGCAATAGCGTTACCTGAGTGGTGATACGGTAACTCATCATGCGCAGAGATCCAGAAAGGTTGATGGTTTTGCCATCGTACTCACTGATTTGCGACATATACATCGATGAGAAAATACTGACGAACGCCATCAAGATCAAACTGACCATGATCGCGGTGATCTTCATGACAATTGAGCGGCTAAGTTTGGGCAATCTAACGTCCTTTTCCTTTTAATAAATCCATTTTCTCGCCGCTTTTTCACTCCTTCCCCTTGGCCGTCCTGATCTTTACGCACTGCGGGTAACCTAGTGATTGAGCAAAAGCAGCGCCTCTACGATAGCGACAAACAGTGCTGCAAGGGAAATCATTTTCCAAAATAGCACAGGATTGCGAGTCATTAGTGGTCGATTGCTTGGACTATTGATGAGTGCGGTATTGGGTGTACTCAAATCGGTAACAAAATCGCCTAATGCTTGATAGCGCTGCTGAGGTGACTCTTCAGTTGCTTTACGAAAGGCCAAATCGACCCAAAGCGGAATGTCGGCGCGATAAGTTTGTAGCGACTGATAATGCCATTTGGTATGACGGGCACTTTGAATCGCTTGCGAGGTATTTTCTTTAAAGGGCAAGGAGCCGCTCAGCATCTCATAACCAATTACGGCAATGGAGAACAAATCCGATAAGGTGGTAGCTCGCCCTGTATTGATGTATTCCGGCGCAATGTAGTTAACCGTGCCAAGTGGGAACGGATCATCTTGATGTGTTTGTGCCTCCTTGAGTCCCAGTACGTCGACAGTACCAAAATCGATCAATTTTACTGTCCCTTCTGGTGTAATCATGATGTTCTCGGGTTTGAGATCGCAATGAACCATATCAGCGCGCTGCAACACTCGTACTGCTCTCACCAATTCGGTGAGCAGTGTCCGAACCTCATTGAGAGAAGGATTGGGATGATCAAACATCCATTGGCGTAATGTTGCTCCGGGAATCCACTCACTGATTTGATAGAGAAACGGCGTTTCTGCTGGGGGCGCGTACATTTTCATTATGCGTGGGTTATTGAGTTGTGAGGCAATCCAATATTCGTTAGCGAATCGGCGTAACGTCGGCAGATCGTCGCTGGCATTGACTGATGGCGCTTTAAGTACTCGCTGCTCTCTTATGTATGTATCTTCCACCAGATAGACGTGACTACGCGAGCCATCGTGCAAGGTGCGCAGCACTTTAAAGTGGTCGAGGCTCATTCCGGCTTTGAGTACCGGAGGAATGCGGCGGCTGATAAGTTGCTGTTCCAGTTCTGGTAAGCTCTTTTCTGGCAACGCCATGATATCGAAAATGACACAAGTGCAGTTATCTTGACTGCCATTGTCGATGGCGAGTTGGCAAAGCTTAGCACTCAGCGCTTCGGCACTGTCTTGCTGCGCTAACACTGCGCTTATTTGCTCAGGGGAGAGTGTTTGGTGAACACCATCGGTGGTAAGCAAAAAACGATCATGTCGGTTCACTTCCAGCGTTTGATAGTCCACATCGGCGTTCTCATCCATGCCGAGAGCTCGAGTGAGATGGCCCGTTCCTTTGGCGGTCGTGCGTTGATGGTCGCGGGTCAATTGGGTGAGTTTGTGGCGGCGATAGCGATAGATACGGCTATCGCCAATATGAATCAAATGAGCGGTATTGGATTTTAGAATGATCGAGCTAAACGTGGTGACCATACCGTTATGGCGCAGCGCATCTTGGCCTTGAGTATAAAGCCATTGATTGAGTTGACTTAAAAGCGAAGTGACAGAATGAGAGACGCTCCAACTGTGAGGCGTGGCGTAGTAGTCTTGGACAAATTGCGTGGTGACCGTGTGACTGGCTTGCTGACCTTGGTCGCTGCAACTGACGCCATCGGCAATGCAGACTACGGTGCCTTTGAACGTCAGCTCATCTTGCCTTTGCGGGTGTTTAACAATAAAGGCATCCTGATTTTCAGCGCGAACACCGGTGAGCGATGTACCGCCGAAGGTGACCTGTTGGAGTGATTTATCCATCCTCAAACTGCTCCTTGTGGTGTGAACCATCAATAACGAAAGCTCCTCAGCCATCGACTGAGGAGCTAAGGGAACATCAACCTTAAGAGACTTTGATCAGCGTAACTGAACCGTCTTCGTTCACTTCAGTTATTTCACCTTTAGGCTCTTCCATAAAGAACAGCGTAGCAAAACCAACCACAGCGGTTGCTGCAATCACGTAGAAGAAGGTTTGGTAGCTCACAAAAGAGAGAATCGTCAGATAAACCACTGAACCTACGTTACCGTAAGCGCCTGTCATCCCAGCAATTTGTCCTGTCATGCGACGTTTAATCAGTGGAACGGTAGCAAAAACCGCACCTTCACCGGCTTGAACGAAGAACGAACACGCCATCGCAGCCGCAACCGCCAGCCATAGTGGCCATGAGCCGTTTACTTGTCCCATCAAGAAGTAACCCACAGCCAAACCCGCAGTCAAAATCAGTAGCGTCATCTTACGGCCGTATTTGTCAGACAAGATACCGCCACCAGGACGAGACATCAGGTTCATAAAGGCGTATGAAGAGGCTACCATCCCTGCCATCACGGGCGTTAGTTGGAATGTGTCGGAGAAAAACAGTGGTAGCATTGATACCACAGCAAGCTCAGAACCAAAGGTCGCAAAATAGAGTACGTTTAGCACTGCGACTTGTTTGAATTTGTATTGGTGTGCAGGTTCAACCGGAGTGGTGAAGATGGTTTTGTTCACTTTCCAAACTTGCAGCGCATCGAAAAGATAAAGTGCAGTCAGGCCAACGTAAATACCGATAACCACCCCTTCACTGAGCATATTGATACCGCTTGGAGAGAGTTTCCATGCCAGTAAACCAAGTACGGCGTACATCGGGATTTTCATCAGCAGGAGGAAAACAAAATCGCCTTTAGAGGTCACTTCCATGGCTGACAGATGTTTAGGACGAAAATAGGTGGCGCCTTTTGGCGTATCGGTGACGTTACGATAGAAAATAACAGAGAACACCAAACTCATTAAGCCCGTTAATGCAGTCGCATAGCGCCAGCCGTCATCACCGCCGAACGCTAAAGCCAAAGCAGGTAAAGTAAACGCGGCGGCGGCAGAGCCAAAATTACCCCAACCGCCATAAATGCCTTCTGCTGTGCCCAGTTGGTTGTGCGGGAACCATTCAGAGACTAAACGAATGCCCACCACGAAACCGGCACCGATAAAGCCAAGTAAGAAGCGAGCAATCGCTGCTTGAATAAAGCTGTCGGCAAAAGCAAAAGCAAAACAAGGAATGGAGCAGATGGCGAGGAGCGCTGAGTAAACTGCGCGTGGACCAAAGCGGTCGGTAAACATACCAATCAGTACCCGAGCTGGAATGGTCAGTGCCACGTTGAGGATCAGCAAGGTTTTGATCTCTTCCGTTGATAGCCCAAGGGAGGTTTTGACCATTTGCAGCATCGGCGCAAAGTTAAACCAGATAACAAAGGTGATGAAAAAGGCGATCCAACTGAGGTGGAGGATCTTCATCTTGCCGCTAAATGAGAACAGCGAAAATTTAGTATTGTCCATAATCTAATTCCTAACTGTAGAGTGTGTTGGTCCGCACAGTGCTGCAACCAGCACTGTGTGTACGAAATAGTGATAAACGATGTAAGTAACTAGATTCTTATTTGAATCTCATCATTGGCTTGCTGAACTTCATAAGTGGCGATGCTCAGTTCCGGCTTTTCTAAACAAGCACCAGTTGCTAAATTCCAGTGTTGTTTATAAAGGGGGGACGCCACATACAGTTCATTGTCGATGGAGCCGATGATCCCGCGCGACAGCACATTGGCTTTGCCAATCGGGTCATAGTTGCCAATCGCATAAAAGTGGTTGGTGCGTTGACTAAAGAAGATAGCGACCTGTTTATCGCCCACCTTGGCACAAACGCCACTGTTTGGTGCGATATCGCTGATTTTACAAATGGTTTGCCATTGACTCATCTTGTGTTTCCTTCTTTAACCAATTATTGAACTTGGGTGATTTCGATAGCGAGATCATCGCGGTGCGCTTTAGGGGCAATTTGTCCGCGAATATCGACAAACTGGATGTTATCATCACGGTCATCACTGTTGATGAAGTGGCTAAAGCGTTGCAATTTTTCGGGTGTTTCTAGTGTGGTTTTCCACTCGCATTGGTATTTGGCGATGTTGTCTGCCATGGCTTGATCGAGTTCGGTGCAAATGCCGAGTTTGTCTTCAATCACTACCTCTTTGACGTAATCTAAGCCGCCTTCAAGGTTCTCTAACCACACTGACGTGCGTTGCAGGCGGTCGGCAGTGCGGATGTAGAACATCAGCACGCGGTCGATATATTTCACTAAAGTAGCTTGGTCGAGGTCGGTCGCGAATAGGTCTGCATGACGAGGGCGCATACCGCCGTTACCACAGATATAGAGGTTGAAACCTTTATCAGTGGCAATCACGCCGATGTCTTTCGATTGCGCTTCAGCACATTCACGGGTGCAGCCTGAGACGGCAAACTTGAGTTTGTGTGGTGAGCGCAGCCCTTTGTAGCGATTTTCTAAGTCAATCGCGAGACCCATGCTGTCTTGCACGCCGTAGCGACACCAAGTTTGTCCCACACAGGATTTGACGGTACGCAGAGATTTGCCGTAAGCATGACCCGTTTCAAAGCCCGCATCCACCAAACGTCGCCAAATAAGCGGTAAATCGTTAAGTTGTGCGCCGAACAGGTCGATACGTTGTCCGCCGGTGATTTTGGTGTACAAACCAAAATCTTTAGCGACTTCGCCCAGTACAATCAATTTTTCTGCGGTGATTTCGCCGCCCGGAATCCGTGGGACGACCGAGTAAGTGCCATCTTTTTGCATGTTGCCCAAGAACAGATCGTTGGTGTCTTGCAGCTCAATGTGCTCTTGGCGCAGGATGTAATCGTTCCAGTAAGAGGCAAGGATAGAACCCACTGCCGGTTTGCAAATTTCACACCCTAAGCCCGAACCGTATTGAGCAAGCAGTTCGTCGAAGGTTTTGATTTGATGGACGCGAATCAAATCGCTCAGTTCTTGGCGTGAATAGGCGAAGTGCTCACACACATGGTTGTTGACTTCGACGCCCAATTTTGCCAGTTCGCGGTCTAACACTTGTTTAGCCAGAGCGCTACAACCACCACAACCTGTCGAGGCATTAGTGGTCTCTTTCAGTTCAGCCATGGTGGTGCAGCCGGCTTTAACGGCTTCGACAATGGTGCCTTTGGTGACATCAAAACATGAACAGATCACCGCGCTATCAGGCAGGGCATCGACGCCCATGGCAGACGATTCATCTTCTGCCACGTTAGGTAAAATTAGCACTGATGGGGTTTCTGGCAACGTCATGTTGTTTTGACGCAGTTGCAGTAAGTTGGAGTAGCATTGCGCATCACCGACTAATACTGCGCCGACAATGGATTTCTTATCGTGAGAGAGAATCAGACGTTTGTAGACTTGCTCAATGTCGTCTTTATAGGTGTACGACAGCGCGCCTGCGGTTTTGTCGTGCACTTCACCGATGCTCGCCACATCGACACCGAGTAATTTGAGTTTGGTGCTCATATCTGCGCCAGTAAATTCAGCAGCTTGCTCAGGCGTTAAGATATGTTGCGCGGCGACTTTTGCCATTTGATAGCCCGGAGCGACCAAGCCAAAAATTTGGTTATTCCACAGGGCACATTCGCCAATGGCATAAATATCGTCATAGTTGGTTTGGCAGTGATTGTTGATCACAATCCCACCACGTTCACCGATGGTAATGGTGGAGTTGCGTGCCAGTTCGTCACGAGGACGAATCCCAGCGGAGAAGACAATCATGTCGGTTTCGAGATGCGAACCATCGGCAAAGTTCATGCGATAACGTGCCGACTCGCCAGCAACGATTTCCGTGGTTGCCTTTTCGGTGTGCACATTGACGCCCATGGCTTCAATTTTACGGCGCAATAATTCGCCGCCGTCTTGGTCGAGCTGCACTGCCATGAGGCGTGGTGCAAATTCCACCACATGTGTCGTCAGACCTAAATTCTTAATCGCATTCGCCGCTTCTAAACCCAGCAGACCACCCCCCACGACCACACCGCTGGTGCTGGATTGGCTAGAGGCTTCAATGGCATCTAAATCTTCCAGAGTGCGATACACATGGCAATGTTCGCCATCGTTACCTGCAATCGGAGGGACAAATGGGAATGAGCCGGTCGCTAAAATCAGTTTGTCGTAGGCTAGGGTTTCACCATTGGTTAACGTCACGGTGCGCTGTTCGGGATTGACCGCGGCAACTTTGGCGTTCAAGCGATATTGAATGCCGTGAGTTTGGTAATACTCTTCGGTGGTGAGGGCTAAATCGGCGGCCGTGCTGCCAGTAAGATAAGAGGTTAAATGCACACGGTCATAGGCTAGACGGGCTTCTTCACAAAAGGTGATTATCTCATACTCATTGCTGCCAGATTGAATCACATTGTCGATAAACTTATGACCGACCATTCCATTGCCTGCCACAATAATGCGTTTTTTGCTCATGATGATGTCCTTATTTTGTTTTTAGAGTCAGTGCTGTCATTACGCGGTGAGGCGAATGGTTGTGGTGTCTGACTTTGCTTCCCGTTCTGTTAATTGTTCTAGCCACTCCATTTGTGACGCCACTTTGACCACTTGACCGATGACGATCAAGGCAGGCGAACAGACTTGGTGGTGTGTTGCTAAATGGTGTAATTCGGTCAATTCGCCTGTGAAGGTGCGCTGGCGAGTGGTGCAGCCATTCTCAATAATCGCAACAGGGGTGCTTTGATCCATGCCATGTTTGATTAAGGTCTCTTGAATCCATTGCGCTTTCGATAAGCCCATGTAAATGACTAAGGTTTGGTTCAGTGACGCCAGTGCGCCCCAATTAACATCAAGGGATTTATCGGCATGAGCAGTGATAAAAGTGCACCCTTGTGCGAGCCCTCGATGAGTTAAAGGAATATTGGCGTAAGTGCTGCAACCTGAAGCGGCGGTGATACCCGGTACCACTTCAACTCGGATCCCTCTTTGAGCCAGAAACAGCATCTCTTCACCACCGCGACCAAAGACAAACGCATCACCGCCTTTGACTCGGCACACTTGCAACCCTTGCATGGCGTAGCTGGCAATCAGTTCATTGATCTCTTCTTGCTTCATGCTGTGGTGGCCTTTGGCTTTACCCACATAGACATGCTGAGCAGAATGCGGAAAGGTCGCTTGAATTTCACGACTCACCAAATTGTCGTAAATGATGACGTCCGCAGCATCAATGGCCTTGACCGCTTTCATGGTGAGCAAGTCTGGATCGCCAGGACCTGCGCCGACCAAAGCCACATTACCGAATGTGATCGTTGAGCTTGTGATTGTCTTCATCATTCCAGTGCCTCGTCATGGTGATTAAGTTTGGGCGTCGATTGTTCCGACAGCGCTTTTCCCCTCTAGAGCAAGTTGAATGCCAAATAGGTGATGTAATGAGAGAATACTTTTTTAAAATAATATTTTTCAATAAGTTAGATAACGTCATCTCCAAAGAATCACCATATACGGGTCATAAGCGAGAATGGGCAAGATTGAGAAAAATGGTCCATGGATGTGCGACGATTTCTTTTCATGGTGAAAAATACATAAAAGTGGGTAGTAGTCTTGGGTAGTCACCTCTACCTAATAGTGGGTAGATAAATTATTTTATTTAATAAATTCAAATACTTGATTGGTTTACGTGAGGGTATTGGTCTATAAATTGCTTTTCTATGCTGAAAGTAGAAATAGTAAGGGAAATGTATGGTGACGCATGATGGATGGACCAAGTCAACGTGTGCTTACTGCGGAGTCGGTTGTGGTATTGAAGCCCGTGTTTTAGGCAGTGGAAAGCTAGAAGTGCGTGGAGATAAAAGTCATCCTGCCAACTTCGGCAAGCTGTGCACCAAAGGCATCGCCTTGGGCGATACGGTCATTGAAGATGGTCGCTTACTTTATCCTCAGCAACGCATTGCGGGGAAATGGCAAAGAGTGGCTTGGGATGAAGCCCTGACTACCGTTGCTGACAAATTTACGCAAACCATTGCAGAATATGGCCCTGATTCCGTTGCTTTTTATGTTTCAGGTCAGCTCCTTACCGAAGACTACTATGTCGCTAATAAATTGATGAAAGGCTTTATTGGCAGCAGCAATATCGACAGCAATTCGCGTTTGTGTATGGCATCGTCAGTCGTAGGACACAAACGTGCCTTTGGTATGGACAGTGTGCCGGTGGTCTATGAAGATTTGGAACAAGCAGAAGTAGTGATTCTGGTTGGTTCGAACCTCGCATGGTGCCATCCAGTTCTGTATCAACGTTTGCGTGTCGCCAAGGAAAATAACCCTGATCTTAAAGTGCTGGTGGTGGATCCACGGCGTAATGAAAGCTGCGATATCGCCGATCAGCATTTGCCCATTCATTCCGGCTCTGATGTCGCGTTGTTTAATGGTTTATTCGGTTATCTTGCCGACCATCAAGCGCTCGATAGGGAGTTTATTACTAAGCACACCAACCAGTTTGAGGCAGCGTTAGCCGCAGCGCAGCAAGAAACCAATACGGCAGATGTAACGGGATTAACGAGTACCGAGCTAGATCAGTTTTATCGAGTGTTTGCTGAACATAAAAGAGTAGTGACCATTTACTCACAAGGGGTCAACCAATCCACTCAGGGCTCAGATAAAGTCAACAGCATT